>NZ_JALJRP010000033.1:0-65284 GCF_024519715.1 Pseudomonas sp. Pse35
AACGTCAACGATAACGCGTGCTTGCTGAATGAACGCGGCGCCTGTGAGTTTTTCGCGAGCAAGCTCGCTCCTACAAGAAGGCTCTTTGTGTGACTTGTAAATACTTAATGGTCACGAACGGACCCTATGTGTCTGAAAAGTTGTTCGGGTACACTCGACGTCTGTAAAACCGATCCTATCGAATTACTTTTCACGTTCTCACGAGGTTTGCCATGGCTGATTACAAAGCGCCGTTGCGTGATATGCGCTTCGTCCTCAACGAAGTGTTTGAGGTCGCTAATACTTGGGCCCAGTTACCGGCATTGGCAGACAGCGTTGACGCCGAAACCGTCGAAGCGATCCTGGAAGAGGCCGGCAAGGTCACCGCCAAATCCATTGCCCCGCTCAGCCGCGGCGGCGATGAGCAAGGCTGCCACTGGGCGGACGGCGCCGTGACGACTCCCGACGGTTTTCCCCAGGCCTACAGCACCTACGCCGAAGGCGGCTGGGTAGGCGTGGGCGGCGACCCGACCTACGGCGGCATGGGCATGCCCAAGGCGGTGTCGGCGCAGGTTGAAGAGATGATCAACTCGTCGAGCCTGGCTTTCGGCCTGTACCCGATGTTGACCTCCGGTGCCTGTGTATCGATCAACACCCACGCCAGTGAAGAACTCAAGGCCACCTACCTGCCGAAGATGTATTCCGGTGAGTGGGCCGGTTCCATGTGCCTGACGGAAGCCCATGCCGGTACCGACCTGGGGATGATCCGCACCAAGGCCGAGCCTCAGGCGGACGGCTCCTACAAGGTCAGCGGCACCAAGATCTTCATTACCGGTGGCGAGCACGACCTCACCGAAAACATCATCCACCTGGTGCTGGCCAAACTGCCGGACGCACCGGCCGGGCCCAAGGGCATCTCGCTGTTCCTGGTGCCGAAGTTCCTGGTAAATGCCGATGGCAGCCTGGGCGCGCGTAACCCGGTGAACTGCGGCTCCATTGAACACAAGATGGGCATCCAGGCCTCCGCCACCTGTGTGATGAACTTCGACGAAGCCGTGGGTTACCTGGTCGGTGAGCCCAACCGTGGCTTGGCTGCGATGTTCACCATGATGAACTATGAGCGCCTGGGCGTCGGTATCCAGGGCTTGGCTTCTGGCGAGCGGTCCTATCAGAACGCGATTGAATATGCCCGTGACCGTCTGCAGAGCCGTTCCCCGCTAGGCGCACAGGCCAAGGACAAGCCGGCAGACCCGATCATCGTGCATCCGGATGTCCGTCGTATGTTGCTGACCATGAAGGCGGCGAACGAAGGCGGCCGGGCGTTTTCCACCTACGTGGCGACGCAGTTGGACATCGCCAAGTTCAGCGACGATGCGCAGGCGCGCGAGCGTGCCGATAACCTGGTGGCGTTGTTGACGCCAGTTGCCAAGGCGTTCCTCACCGACCTGGGCCTGGAAACCACCGTACTCGGCCAGCAGGTGTTTGGTGGTCACGGTTACATCCGCGAGTGGGGCCAGGAGCAATTGGTGCGTGACGTGCGCATCACCCAGATCTACGAAGGTACCAACGGCATTCAGGCCCTGGATCTGATGGGGCGCAAGATCGTCGGCAGCGGCGGTGCGTTCTATACCTTGTTCGCCGATGAGATCCGCCAGTTCATCGCCGCATCGGGCCCTGAGTTGGCCGAGTTCACCAAGCCGCTGGGTGTGGCAGTAGGTAACCTGGATGAGCTGACGGCCTGGGTGCTGGACCGCGCCAAGAGCAATCCTAATGAAATCGGCGCAGCCTCGGTGGAATACCTGCATGCGTTCGGCTACATGGCCTATGCCTATATGTGGGCGCGCATGGCCAAGGCGGCGTTAGGCAAGGAGGGCGAAGAGGATTTCTACGCCAGCAAACTGGGGACTGCGCGTTTCTACTTTGCCCGCCTGTTGCCGCGTATCCACTCGTTGAGTGCATCGGTAAAAGCCGGTAGCGAATCACTGTTCCTGATGGATGAAGCCCTGTTTTAAGGGGGAAGAGGGCGTGTAAGCATTCTCTTACATGACGTGCTGCTAATCGTCCTCTATCGCCACATTGGATCCACGGCTAATCTACTTCACATGGACGTCGCGCAGGAAGCGCAAAGCAACAACACGGACACGTAGGATTCTGCCAGGACGGCGGAGTGAAATGGATGTCAGGGAAACAGTCTGCAAAGCCCCGCTTCGGCGGGGTTTTCTTTTGCCCGCGAAAAAGTCAGGCGGTTGCCGGCGGGGCATTCATCACGTCTTCCAGCAGGGTACGCAGCAACGCCACCGTCGCCTGCTGGCGTTGCACATCGCGGCATACCAATCCTACTTTCAGCGGTACCCTGGGCTCGCTCAAGGGTTTCCACAGCAGCGCCTTGCTGTTGTGTTCATCCTGGGACCGCCCAGGCAGCACGGTCGCCAAGCGGGTGTGAGGCAGGCTGTCGAGAATGCCCACCATGGTATTGAGTTCCGCCTGCACTTGCGGACGCCGCCCGAGGTTGGACAGTTGGCCTTGCCAGATCTGCCTAACCTGAAACTCTTCCCCCAGCAGCAACATCGGTAATTCGGCGGCTTGTTTGAGCGAGACTTTCTTGAACTCGCGCAACGGATGATCTTCGGGTATCACCACCTTCAACTCGTCTTCATACAGCAGCACGCCATGCAGGCCCGGCTGACGGGGTGGCAGGTAGCTGATGCCAATGTCGAGTGAGCCATTGAGCAACCGCCGCTCAATCTCAAGCCCGGTCAGCTCGTAAATCTGCACCACCAGATGGGGCTGGGCCTTGCGCACGCGCTCAAGCATCTGCGGTACCAGGCTGGTGTGCACGGTTTGCAGCACGCCGATGGCCAGGCTGCGCATGGCCTGGCCCTTGAAATTGCGCAGTGCCTCGACGGCTTGCTGCATACCATCAATGAGCGGTAATGCGTGGTTGTATAAGGTGTGGGCCGCCAAGGTCGGCAACAGACGCTTGCTGCTGCGTTCGAACAGGCTGACGTCGAGGTTCTGTTCCAGTTGGCGAACCTGTTGCGACAGCGCTGGCTGGGAGATCGACAGACGCTCCGCGGCGCGGCCTACGTGGCCTTCCTCATACACCGCGACGAAATAACGCAGTTGCTTGAAATCCATAAGGTTTGCTTATCGAAAAAGCTGGAAAATCGAAATGGCCGCTGGCCCCCGAGGCGCCTAGTCTAGCGCCTATTCGCAGGGCTTACAGGGCCGGATCGGACAATGAACAGCGTTTTTGTTGATAGCGTTTACATAGGCAAGGCAAAAAATCTGAAGGCCTCATTGGCAGGTGGCATCGACCAAGGTCAGGTTGCCAGCGGGGGGGAAGTGTGAACTTGTTCCGTCGCTGCGCGCCGAGTCTGGATGACCTGGTTGTGCATGCCCCGCGTGCAGATGTTTCCAGCCAGTGCCTGATGCCCACTGTGGCGCGCCCGCCCCAGGTGTTTGTACAGGGGCAGGGTTCCTGGCTTTCGGACGCTGACGACCGCGCTTATCTGGATTTCAGTCAAGGCGGTGGGGCCAACAGCCTGGGTCACAGTCCCCAGGCCGTACGCGACGCCATTGCCCAACAGATGCACACCGTGATCAACCCTGGCCTGGGTTTGCACAACCGCGCGCAACTGGATCTTGTCGATCGTCTGTGCCACCACACCTGCAGCGACCAGGCCTATTTGCTCAACAGCGGTGCCGAAGCCTGTGAAGCGGCCATCAAGTTGGCACGCAAGTGGGGCCAACTGCATCGCGGTGGCGCTTACCACATCATCACCGTAAACAATGGCTGTCATGGGCGGAGCCTGGGGGCGATGTCGGCGTCGGCTGTGGCCTGCGAAAACCGATTCGAACCGCAGTTGCCAGGTTTCAGCCAAGTGCCGTTTAACGATCTGCCGGCCCTGCATGCAGCGGTCGATGCGCAGACCGTCGCCATCATGCTGGAGCCGATACAAAGCGGCGGCGGTGTCCTCCCTGCGACAGAACATTACCTCAAGGGCGTCGAACGCCTGTGTCGTGAGCTGGGGATCCTGCTGATCTTCGACGAAGTGCAAACCGGTATCGGCCGCTGCGGCAGCTTGCTCGCCGAACAGCAATACGGCGTGCGCGCCGACATCATTGCCCTGGGCAAAGGCCTGGGCGGCGGTGTGCCCCTGGCGGCGCTGCTGGCGCGTGGCACTGCCTGTTGCTTCGAACCGGGCGAGCTGGACGGTACACATCATGGCAATGCACTGATGGCATCTGCGGGTATCGCAGTACTCGACGCTCTATTGGAGAACGGCTTTCTCGAGCACCTACGTGAATCGGGCTTGTACCTGGCAGAAGGCCTTGCCCGCCTCGCCTATCGCTACGGCCATGGGCCCTTGCGCGGCAACGGGCTGCTTTGGGGCCTGACACTGTCGGACGATTGCGCCGCTGCAGTGGTCAAGGCCGCGCTGCACGAAGGCTTGATTCTCACTGCCGCGCAACCTGACTGCCTGCGCTTTACCCCTGCGCTGAACATCAGCAAAACCCATATCGACGAAATGCTTCTTCGGCTTGCCCGCGCTTTTTCTCGGGTGCGTACCGCTCAAGTGCAATGCCGCAAGGGCATCGCCGTTTGACCCCAGTTTCCTGAACCGTCTCGCGGCATACGCGGCGCCTCCAGCCTGATTTTTTTGGCTGGGGGCGTTTTTTTGTCTGGGTAATTTCTGGCGTGAAAAGATGGTGGGAGATTCTGACCTGAGATGGCCCAATGCCAGAATCCACTGAACCCTCACGAACCGCCAAGGTCGATTAGCTACACGGCTCACACGAGCCGATTTTCTGGAGCTGACCCATGGACATCATTCGTATCATCATCGCCATTCTGCTGCCGCCATTGGGTGTGTTCCTGCAAGTAGGTTTCGGCGGTGCATTCTGGCTGAATATCCTGCTGACCCTGTGCGGTTACTTCCCTGGCATCATCCACGCGGTGTACATCATCGCCAAGCGTTGAGGCCCTCAGCCTTTTGCAATGAGCCTTGAGTTGCGCTCATTGCGAAAGGCAAGTTGCTCGATGGTCTGGGTGGCATGTTCGGCCTCTTCCCGCGCTTGCAGGATGATGCCGTGCTGCTCGGACTTGCTGCATACAGGGTCGGCATTGCTGGCGTCACCAGTGAGCATGAAGGCCTGGCAACGGCAGCCGCCGAAGTCCTTTTCTTTTTCGTCGCATGAACGGCATGGCTCAGGCATCCAGTCGTAGCCACGAAAGCGATTGAAGCCAAACGAGTCGTACCAGATGTGCTGCATGCTGTGGTCGCGCACATTGGGAAACTGCACGGGCATCTGCCTCGCGCCGTGGCAGGGCAGGGCGGTGCCGTCGGGTGTGACTGTCAGGAAGATGCTGCCCCAGCCATTCATGCAGGCTTTGGGTCGCTCCTCGTAATAATCCGGTGTCACGAAGATCAGCTTGCAAGGGTGGCCTTCGGCTTCCAGCTTGGCACGGTATTCATTGGTGATGCGTTCGGCGCGCACCAACTGCTCGCGGGTGGGCAGCAAGCCCACGCGGTTGAGCTGTGCCCAGCCGTAGAACTGGCAGGTGGCGAGTTCGACGAAATCCGCTTCCAGCGCAATGCACAGCTCGATGATGCGGTCGATCTTGTCGATATTGTGGCGATGGGTGACGAAGTTCAGCACCATCGGGTAGCCGTGGGCTTTCACCGCTCGGGCCATTTCCAGTTTTTGCGCGAAGGCTTTTTTGGAGCCGGCCAGCAGGTTGTTCACCTGTTCGTCACTGGCCTGGAAGCTGATCTGGATATGGTCCAGGCCGGCTTTCTTGAAGTCGCTGATTTTTTGTTCGGTGAGGCCGATGCCAGAGGTGATCAGGTTGGTGTAGAAACCCAGCTTGCGAGCCTCGCCGATCAGCTCGGCCAAGTCCTGGCGCACCAGCGGCTCGCCGCCGGAAAAACCCAACTGCGCAGCACCCATTTCACGGGCTTCGCGAAATACCTTGATCCATTGTTCGGTGCTCAGCTCTTTGCCCTGCTCGGCGAAATCCAGCGGGTTGGAGCAATACGGGCACTGCAGCGGGCAGCGATAGGTCAGCTCGGCCAGCAGCCACAGAGGCAGGCCTATGGCTGGCTTTTCAGGCAAGGGTGATCCAGTGCTCAGCACGGGCGACCTCCATGAATTGCTCGATGTCGTCACTCAGCTCTGGCACACCGGGGAACTGCTTATCCAGCTCGGCAATGATTGCCGCAACGTCGCGCTCGCCGTCGATCAGGCCACCGATCAATGCGGCGCTATCGTTGAGCTTGATCATGCCTTCGGGGTAGAGCAACACGTGGCCTTTCTGTGCAGGCTCGTACTGGTAGCGATAGCCCTGGCGCCAGGTCGGTTTTTTGCTGCGATCAAAGCTCATAGGGTGATCCCTTTATGCCATACCCGCTGTTCGGTCACGCTGTGATACGGCGGGCGTTTGAGTTCATAGGCCATGCTCATGGCGTCCAGCATGCTCCAGAGGATGTCCAGTTTGAACTGGAGAATTTCCAGCATGCGCTCCTGCCCCTCGCGGGTGGTGTAGTGCTGCAGGGTGATCGCCAAGCCGTGTTCCACATCGCGACGGGCCTGGCCCAGTCGTGTGCGGAAGTACTCGTAACCGGCCGGGTCGATCCACGGGTAATGCTGGGGCCAACTGTCGAGGCGTGACTGGTGGATTTGTGGCGCGAACAGCTCGGTCAACGAGCTGCTGGCGGCTTCTTGCCAGCTGGCGCGGCGGGCGAAATTGACATAGGCGTCCACGGCGAAGCGTACGCCGGGCAGCACCAACTCCTGGGAGCGCAGTTGGTCGGGGTCCAGGCCCACGGCCTGGCCCAGGCGCAGCCAGGCTTCGATACCGCCGTCTTCACCGGGCGCGCCGTCATGGTCGAGCAGGCGCTGGATCCATTCGCGACGGATTTCACGGTCTGGGCAGTTGGCCAGGATCGCCGCGTCTTTCAGCGGGATATTCACCTGATAGTAGAAACGATTGGCGACCCAGCCCTGGATCTGCTCACGGCTGGCGCGGCCTTCGTACATCGCCACATGGTAAGGGTGATGGATATGGTAGAAGGCGCCCTTGGCGCGCAGGGCCGCTTCGAACTCAGCCTTGCTCAACGGTGTGTCGGTCATTTCGATCGCTCCTACAATTCAATACTCATGCCGTCGTAAGCCACTTCGACATTGCGCCGCACCAGCTCCGCTCGCTCAGGGGAGTCTTCATCGAGGATAGGGTTGGTGTTGTTGATGTGGATAAGCACTTTGCGCTGTTTGGGCAGTTGCTCCAGCACTTCAAGCATGCCGCCGGGGCCGTTCTGTGCCAGGTGGCCCATCTCACGCCCGGTGCGGGTGCCGACGCCACGGCGCTGCATTTCATCGTCGTCCCACATCGTGCCGTCAACCAGCAGACAGTCACTGCCGGCCATGATGTCCAGCAGCGGTGCGTCGACCTTGCCCAGGCCCGGGGCGTAGAACAATTTGCCGTTGGTGCGCAGGTCTTCGACGATCAGACCGATGTTGTCACCGGGGTGCGGGTCGAAGCGGTGCGGCGAATAGGGTGGTGCGGCGCTGCGCAGCGGCAGCGGGGTGAAGCGCAGGTTGGGGCAGGCCGGGATGGTGAAGCTGGCGTCCAGTTCGATGCGGTTCCAGGCCAGGCCACCGTTCCAGTGGGTCAGCATGGTGAACAACGGGAAACCGGTGCTCAGGTCTTCGTGGACCATGTCGGTGCACCACACCTGGTGCGGGCAGCCTTCGCGCAGGCTCAGCAGGCCGGTGGTGTGGTCGATCTGGCTGTCCATGAGGATGATTGCGCTGATGCCGGTATCGCGCAGGGCGCGGCCCGGTTGCATGGGCGCAAAACCCTGGAGTTGCGCGCGGATATCCGGCGAGGCATTGCAGAGCACCCAATTCACGCCATCGTCGGAGATCGCGATGGACGACTGGGTACGCGCCTGGGCCCGCAGGCTGCCATCGCGAAAACCTGCGCAGTTCACGCAGTTGCAGTTCCACTGCGGGAAGCCACCGCCGGCGGCGGAACCTAGAATCTGGACAAACATGATCGCTCCATCAAGCACAGCTCAAAACAAAAACGCCCCGGGCGAACCGAGGCGTTGTGTCACTCAGCCAATTAACGGCTGGCGAAGTACATGGTGACTTCGAAACCAATACGCAGATCAGTGTAAGCAGGTTTGGACCAGGTCATATTCTTACTCCTATCAAGGGATGGGACGTTCACTACCAAGTAATACATATAGTCCACCTCCCATTGGAGATGTTCAGATATTGCTGCGCAATGTTACGCAATTTTATTCAAGTTAGCGCTGTCTCGGTGGAGAAAGCCTGTTGCAGGGTTGGCAATGATCACGGCGCTGCTTGCCAGTCGTCGCTGATGCGCGGCCCGTTGGCCACACATTGCCAGCCGCCTGCGGCGTTATTGAGTTGTTGCGCGGCGCGCTGCACATCCTCGCGCGTGCACGCTTGGATCAACTGTTGAATCTGATCCAGATAACCCGACGAATGGCCTGCCAGGTGCGCATGCCAGAGCAAGTCGGCAGCTTCGTTGATAGGCAGCGTCTGGGCCGCGAACTGCTGTGCGAGGGCCTGGTTACCCAAGTCGGGACTGCGCTCGATCAACGACGGCAGTTGCCCCAGGAAGGCCTGCAACTGTTGGACGATGCCGTCTAGGGAGATGGTGGGCGACTGCACCCCAAACAACAGGCCTGTTTGGCCGTTGATCTGTCGGATGCCGCTGAACACGGCGTAGCCGATTTGCAGTTCGACTCTCAAGCGCTGGTAGAACGGCCCCTGGAGCACGTGCCCGAGCAACCGCCAGTTGGCTTCATCGGCTAGGGATTGAGTCGGCGTCGGGCAGAATAACAGTAGCGCTGCTTCGCTGGATTCGGTGCTGACTGCGTGCCAGCGCTTTTGTCCGTCAAGGACGTGAGGTGTATAAGGCACGCTTGCCGGTTGCCCAGGCAGCCGGGCCGCTGCGGCTTTGATCGCGGCTTCACTGGCGGGGGGTAGGCCAGCGCCCAGCGCCTGCCAGCGCGCGGTAGCCCATGATGCTGTTGTCTCCTGAGGCTGGGGCTGAACACCCGCGCAGCAAGCGGGCAACGCCTTGAGCAGTTCGCGGATGGCGATCATCGGCACGGGAGCGGTCGGTGGCAAAGGTTCATCCGAGTCACTCAGACACCGCGCCAACGCTTCGAGCACCGCCGGCATGGGCTCGTGGAGGCCGTGCATCTTCACTTGCCAGTCAGTGGCGATCGTTTCGCAAGACAACTCGACGCCGGCCTGGCGTGCCTGTTCGCGCAACGGCCGCAACAGGCTTTCCAGCCCGGTGGGTACCGCCGAGTCAAACCGCCACTGCAGGTACAGCGCGCCTTCGCCAGTGTCCTCCGCCAACGCCTGGCTGAAGGTCAACGCTGACAGCTCCCGTCGGCCCCGTGAGCGATCCTGGGCAAAGGTGCGCAAGCCACGGTGGGCGCTGGTTTGGCCACGAATCAGGCCCGCGCGTTCTTCCTTGGCGGGCGCACGAAGCAAAGGGTTATTGGGCGGCAGTTGCCAAGGGTGCCGGGAGGCGGGCAGGTGCAGTGAGTCGAGCATGGCCTTGAGGACTGCGGCGCCTTGTTCCGACAGGTCTTGGGCATCGTTGCGCGCCAACGCCAGGGCGCCTTGGACCTGTTGCTGGCGAGCATTGAGTAAGGCGAACTCTTCGCGTAATACTGTCCAGTCGCTGTGTGCGAAGAAACTCAGCCAGTCGTGCAGCAACTCTTCGATCGACGTGGCCGGTTCGCGCGCGCTGCCGAGAGTGAAGTGGATATCCAGCACGGCTTGATCCGCGAATTGGTACAGCACGGACGCCTGCAGCGCGGTGGCCAGTCGTCGTGCTTGCAGCTCGGCGAGCAACCCACCGGCGGCCGAGGCGTTGAGCCAGGTGCAGAGAAACGCCAGCGCTTCCCGTGGCGCGTTACAGGTAATGACCTGATGCAGGTGTTGGCCGGCGACGTGCTGATAACGGTGTGCCGGGCCATGCATCAAGGCCGGTGGAGCGGCCTGGGGGTGCAATGGGCCGGGCGTCAGTTGGTCACTGAACTGCTGGGCCAAGGCCTGCAGGTCGGCCAGCGATTGTGGACCGGCGAGGCTCAAGGTCATCTGCCCGCTTTGATAAAAGCGTGCGTGGAACCCTCGCAAGGCATGCTGAAAGTCGTCGCTTTCCACCGGCAGGCTGTCGCGGTTGCCGGCATGAAAACCGCGCAGGGGATGATCCGCCGCCAAGCCTTGCAGCAGCGTCACTTGCTGTTGGGCCTTGGCATCCTGGGACCAGGCGATGAACTCCGCCTCCAGCACTTCGCGTTCACGTTGTTGATCGTCGAGGGCCAGGCGCGGGTGAGCCAGCATGTCCGCCAAACGCGCCAGCCCGTCTGCAAAAACCGGCACCGGCAGTTCAAAGAAGAACTCGGTGGTGCGCTCACGGGTGCTGGCGTTGACCTGCCCACCGTGGCGCTGCACGTAGGCCATCAGCCCTTCGCCGGCTGGAAAACGCTCGGTACCGAGAAACAACAAGTGCTCAAGAAAATGCGCCAGCCCAGGCCAGGCCAATGGCACGTCATGGCTGCCGGCAGCCACGTGTAAAACGGCGGCGCAGCGTTTCAAGCGTGGCGCATGGCGCAGGCAAACCCGCAGGCCATTGGCGAGGGTCAGGTGAAGGGGATGAGGGTGAACCGGCGCAGGCATGGGCACTTCCGAGGCGTGGGAAGTGCCTATGCTAGCAAACCCAATGGGTCAGGGCTTGTGCAGTGCGCCGTAGAGTTCGGCGCGACGGTCTTGCAGGTAGTGGTTGGCGGCGCGGGCGTCGACAATAGATTGGCGATCCAGGGTGCCGACGATCAAGGCTTCATCCAGGCCGGCCTGGGCAATTCGCTGGCCGTCCGGCGCGGCAATGCTGCTTTGCCCGCAGTAGTGAATCTCGCCTTCGTGCCCGCAGTAGTTGGCATAGGCCACAAAACACTGGTTTTCAAAGGCTCGCGCCCGCACGGTGACGTCGGCAACAAAGTCGAACGGCACCATATTGGCGGTGGGCACCAAAATCAGTTCGGCACCGGCGAGGGCCAGGCGCCGGGTGTTTTCCGGAAACTCCAGGTCGTAGCAAATCAGCATGCCCACCTTCCAACCGTTCAATTCCACCACCGGAAAATCATCGGGGCCGGCGCTGAACATCGAATGGTCAAGATCGCCAAACAAGTGGGTCTTGCGGTAGTTGCACAGGCGCGTGCCCTGGGCGTCGATCAACTGCACGGCGTTGTAGACCTGGCCGTCTTCGGCCCGTTCCGGGTAGCCATACAGGATCGCCAGCCCGGCACTTTGCGCCAGTTCGGCAATCGCCTGCGCCGATGGCCCATCCTGTGCCTCGGCCAGCGCGCCAACGGCTTCGGCGCCAATGTTATAGCCGGTGAGGAACATCTCTGGCAGCACCAGCACATCGGCGCCGTGTGCCTCATGGGCCAACTGGTGCAGGCGCTTCAGGTTGGCGGCCACATCCAGCGGCAGCGGCGGGCATTGGTACAGGGCGACACGCATGCTCAACTCCTTATTCTGCCAGGGCGATTGGCCCTATTTCATCGAACACGTCGCCTGGGCCTGGGTTCTCCGGGTGGGTGCTGCCACCGAAGTGGTTCATGATGCCCCATACCGCGTTGAGCGAGGTTTGTACCGCGCCTTCGACCCAGGCAGGCGTCCACGATACATCATCACCCGCGATGAATATCCCGCGTTGTTCGGCGGGCATATCCTTCTGCATGAAGTGCGCATACATCCGTTGGTTGTAACGATAGTGACCGGGCAAGGCACCTTTGAAGGCCCCGAGGAAATGCGGATCGGCCTCCCAGGATACGGTGATCGGGTCGCCGATGATGCGCGCCTTGATGTCGACTTTGGGGTAGATCTTCTTCAGTGCATCGAGGGCCAGTTTCACCCGCTTGTCGATGGGCTGGGGCAGCATCTTCAGCGCGTCGCTCATCCACGAGTAGGACAGGCAGATCACCCCCGGCTTGTCGTCGCCGTTATCGAACAGGTAGGTGCCACGGGTCAGGCGGTCGGTGAGGGTCATGCTCATCAGGTCGCGACCGGTTTGCGGGTCTTTGTCTTTCCAGAATGGGCGGTCAACCATCACGAAGGTTTTCGAGGACTGCATGTAGCGAGTGCGATCCAGGGCCATCCACATTTTTTGCGAGAACAGGGTTTCGTCGCATTCGATCTGGGTGGTCAGCAACCAGCTTTGGCAGGTGGTCAGCACCGCCGCGTATTCACGGGTGTCGCCATAGTTGTCGGTAACGGCGAAACGGCCATCGGCGGCGTGGGCGATGCGCTTCACGCCGGCCCGTGGCGCACCTCTATGCAGCGAGCTCAGGCTGGTACCGGCCGGCCAGTGGGCGCAGCGTTCCGGCACATGGCGCCAGATGCCCATGGGCACTTGGGCCACGCCACCGACGATCAAGTGTTGATGATCATCGCAGTTGGTCATCACCACGCGGAAGATTTCCAGCATGGAGTTGGGGAAGTCAGAGTCCCAGCCGCCGGTACCGAAACCGACCTGGCCAAACACCTCGCGGTGGTGGAACGACAATTTGGCGAAGGCTTTGGAAGTGGCGACGAAGTCGTAGAAGGTACGGTCATCCCACAGCGGCACGAGCTTGTTCCACAACTCTTTGAGGCGCGGCACGTCGCGGTCGCGGATCGCCTGCTGGATATCGCCGAACTGCGAACCGGCCTCCAAGGCGTCGGCCCAGGCATCGGCGACTTCCTGGAACAGTGCCGGTAAATCGGAAAGTTTTTGCGCGTAGTGAGTCTGGCCTTCCAGATCGATCACAGTGCTGCCGGACGCCGGCGTCAGCGGGTTGGGAAAGGGCTTGGTTTCCAGTCCCAGCTTGTCCACGTAATGGTAGAACGCCGTGGACGACACCGGGAACCGCATGCCGCCCAGCTCGGCGATGATGCCTTCGGCGCCTTCAAAGGCCTGCGAGCGCAAGCGGCCTCCCATCTTCGAGGCTTCATACACCACGGGCTTGAGCCCGAGTTTCATCAGCTCGTAGGCCGCGACCAGGCCCGCGATCCCGGCGCCGACGATCGCCACTTCGGCGCCGTGATTAGCCGCAGGAATACTGCCCAGCCCGGCGGGGTGTTCAATCCAGTCATCAAAGGCAAACGGGAAGTCCGGGCCGAAGATAGTGATGGGTTTCTTGCCGTCGCCCGGGTGGCGATTGGGTTTGCTGAGGGTGCTGGACGGAATGCTCATGGCTGACCTTACTGACGGCTCGGCGGGAGGAGGGCCCGTTGAGTATAGGAAAAGATGGCAGCCAGTTTAGGGAGCGTTGCGCTCGTTAATAAGACGCAATGTGTCGTCGGATTGTACTAGTTTTAGTCAATGTGACGAAGGTAGTGATCAGATTGGTTGTCCGCGATCCAGTTTGTTACTGAGGATGATCGAGGTGGTGGTTTTTTCCACGCCGTCGACACTGCCGATCTGGTCCAGCAATTGGTCCAGTTGCTCCGGCGAATCGGTGCGCAGCCAAGCCACGTAATCGAACTCCCCACTCACCGCGCACAGCTGCTGCACTTGCGCCATGGCGCTCAGCCTGCGCAACACCTCTTTGCCGGAGCGGGGTTGCACGGTAATGCCCACGTAAGCCTGCAACCCACCATCCGCAACGCGCTGGCCCAGGCGCACGCCGTAACCGGTGATGACCTGGGTTTTCTCCAGGCGGGCCAGACGCGACGTGACGGTGGTGCGGGCGATGCCCAACTGCCGGGCAAGCATGGCCACGCTTTCACGGGCATTGAGCTGCAGGGCGGCGATCAGTTGGCGGTCGATTTCGTCTAGGGCGGGCAAGGGGGGGCTCCAGTGCGGGGGCAATGGGCAAGCATGGTACAGGCTTGGCCTGGCTGAAAGAACCGTGATGCCAGATACGCAAAAGCCGCGCAGTGCGCGGCTTTGAGTATGGTGGGCCCAGTAGGACTCGAACCTACGACCAAGGGATTATGAGTCCCCTGCTCTAACCAACTGAGCTATAGGCCCTCAGTAGGTCGCGGATTATAGCGATGGTTTGTTCACTGTGCCATCCGAAAAATCCTTGTGCTGTGTACGAAGGAAGCTGGCGGCAAAAAGCTCCGGCGGCAGGGGCAGGCTGACGATGTAGCCCTGCATCTGTTCACACCCCTCGCTTGCGAGGAATGCTTGTTGTGCCGGGGTTTCCACGCCTTCGGCGATGATGGTGAATTGCATGCTGTGGCCAAGGGCGATGATGGCGCGCACGATTGCTGCATCGTGAGGGTCGTCGGGCAAGCCGCGGACGAAGGATTGATCGATCTTGAGGAAGTCCAGGGGCAGGCGTTTGAGGTAGCTGAGGGACGAGTAGCCGGTGCCGAAATCATCGATTGCCAGCTGCACGCCCAGACGCTTGAGTTGGTGCAACACCGCCAGTGCTTCTTCGGCTTGGCTCATGATGAAGTTTTCGGTGATCTCCAGCTGCAGGCAGCCGGGTTCGAGGTGGTAATCGCGCAGCAGTTGTTCGATGCGTGATAGCAGGTTGGGGTGACGCAGTTGCGCGCCTGCAAGGTTGACCGACAGGGGGCCGAAATCCTTGAAAGCCGCTTGCCAGGCGTGCAACTGCCGGCACGCCTGTTCCAGTACCCAGTCGCCGATTTGCAGGATCATGCCGTTCTCTTCGGCCAGGGCAATAAAGTGCTCGGGCGGGACCTCGCCCAAGGTCGGGTGGTGCCAACGGATCAAGGCTTCGGCGCCGATCAGTTGTTGGGTGACCAGGCTGCGTTTGGGTTGGTAATACAGGCTCAATTCTTCACGTTCGATGGCGCGGCGCAGTTCGTGCTCCAGCGCTACGCGTTCATTGGCCTGGGCGGTCAGGTCGCGGGTGTAGCGCTCGACCCGGTTGCGCCCCTTGGCTTTGGAGCGATACATCGCGGCGTCGGCATTTTTGACCAGGGTGGCGACGTCGGTACCGTCTTGCGGATACAGGCTGGTGCCGATACTGGCGCTGATAAAGAACTCATGCTCGCCGGCTTGGAATGGCGGGGTAAAACAGTCGAGCAGTTTGTTCGCCAAGTGCTGGGCGTCGCTGGCCTGTTGCAAGCCGGGCAGCAGGATGATGAATTCATCGCCGCCCAGGCGAGCAACGGTGTCCACGTCCCGCAACTGCTCCTTGAGGCGTACGGCGATGTCTTTGAGCAGCAGGTCGCCGACCGGGTGGCCGAGGCTGTCATTGATGTGTTTGAAGCGATCGAGGTCGAGAAACAGCACCGCGCCCTGTTTGCCACTTTCCTGCTGGCCGTTGAGTGCGGCCTGCAACCGGTTTTCAAACAGGGTGCGGTTGGGCAGGCCAGTCAATGGGTCGTGGTGGGCCTGATAATCCAGGCGGGCCTGGGCCAGCTTGAGGCTGGAGATGTCGGCAAACACAGCAACGAAGTGCGTGACCAATTGCTCGCGGTTACGCACAGCGCTGATGGTCAGCCAGCTCGGATACACCTCGCCGTTCTTGCGGCGGTTGGAGATCTCTCCTTGCCAGTGGCCATGGGTCGTCAACTGGTGCCACATCGCCGCATAGAACGCGCTGTCGTGCAGGCCGGAGGCGAGCAGGCGCGGGGTATGGCCAAGGGCTTCAACCTCGCTGTAGCCGGTTATCTCAGTGAAGGCGCGGTTGACGGCGCTGATGTTCTGTCGTGTGTCGGTGATCAAGACGCCTTCGGCGGTGCTTTCGAACACCGTGGCGGCCTGCTGCAGTTTTTCCTGCATCAACTGGCGTTCGGTGATGTCCCGGGCGATGGTCAGCATGCAATCTTCGTCGCCAATCGGCAGTGGGCGGCTGGACACTTCGCAGAGGCGAATCTGGCCATCGGCACGACGGATATGACAGATGAAATCGCGGACAAAGCCGTCGCGTTGCATCAATTCCAGCATGTGCTTGCGTTCGTTGAGGTCGACCCAGATGCCCAGGTCCAAGGCAGATTGGTCCAGTGAGGAGGCGCTGGTGAATCCGGTCAGGTGGCTGAAACCCTCGTTTACTTCGATCAGCAGGCCGTCGCTCTGGCGGCTCAGCAGTAAGCCATCTGGGGAGGCATGGAAGGCTTTGGCAAACTTTTCTTCGGAGGTTTGCAGTCGCTGTTGGGTTTCCTTGAGCTGGGTGATGTCCCGCACCACCACCACCAAGGCTTCGGTGGTGTCGAGTTGGAACGGCTCGGCTGAGATCAGCCCGGTAAAGGCCTGGCCATTGCTGCGCAGAAAAGGCATTTCCAGGTTGCGGATGCTGGTGGTCTGTACCCGTTGCAGCAAATCCGGGCCGCCCCCTTGAATGCCCCATATATTCAGGTCGGTGGCGGTTTTGCCTACCACCTCGTCGGCGCGCAGCCCAATCTGGTCCTCGAATGCCTTGTTGACCTCCAGCAGGCAGCCATCAGACATCCGGGCAATCACCAGGATGTCCGGGCACTGCTGAAACACCGAGGCAAATTTCTGCTCGGACAATTGCAGGGCTTCTTCGGTGCGCTTGGCTTCGCTGATATCGATCATCAGGCCGCGCAGCACTGGCTCGTGGCCGTGTTCGATCAGGCTGACAATGTCACGTACCCACAGGCAGCGGCCATCAGCGGTGATGACCCGGTAATCAATACTGTGATCACGGTTGGCACGAGTTTCCCGATAGCAATAGGCCTCGGCGCGGGTCAGGTCAGCGGGATGGATGATGTTGCGCCAGAAGCCTGGAATCAGCCAATGGGCGCGGGGATAGCCAAGTAGGTCTTCGGCATGGGGCGACACATAGCTGTAGGTGAAGTCGCTGATGCTTGCTTCCCAGGCGATGGCGGACAAGCTCTCCACCAAGCCGCGATAGTGGTACTCGCTGCTTCGCAGTTCTTGCTCAAGGGCGACCCGACGGGAAATTTCCGAGCTGAGCCGGCGATTGATCCGAATGACGATAGCCAGCACCGTACTCAACAACAGCACCGCTGGCAGGCCGTACGTGAGCAGATCAGCCCAGAAGGTGCGGTGATCGGTGAAGCTGCCGACCCAGTGTTGCTGGATTGCATCCGTTTCCGCTGAGCTGAGGTCGGCGAGGACTTTGTCCAGGATGCCCACCAGGATTTTTTCATCCCGCGGGACACCCATCGCCAGTTGGTAGCGGTAGGGCGTTTCGCCGCTGACGTACAGGCCGTCGAGCTTGAGTTGGCGCAGGCTCCAGACGCTGGAGGCGAGGTCGCCGACAACGGCATCCACTTCATCGGTGGCCAGGGCTTGCAGCGTCGAACTGACGTTGGGCAGGGCGACCAGATTCAGGTCCGGATGGTGGGTGCGGAGCAATTCATGGGGCGCGTAGTTTTCCACCACGGCAATTTTAAGCCCGTACAGATCCTTGAGGCTGCGTGGTTTCGCGCCGCCTTCATGGGCCAAGATGACGATGGGAAAGTCGAGATAGGGGCGTGTGAACGCCAGGAAGTTTTGGCGTTCGGGGGTGGACATGATGCCCGGCAGCAGGTCGAGCTGATTATTGCGGGCTTGTTCAAGCACTGCGGTCCAGTTCACCGGTTCGATCAGTTTGATTCGCACACCCAGGCGGTCCTGAAGCAGGCGTACGTAATCGGCTGCCAAGCCCTGATATCGGCCATTTTCATCGCGATATTCAAAAGGTGGCCAAGACGCATCCACGCCTAGGCGCAGCTCCTGATGGTCCGCCAACCAGCTACGCTCATCATCCGTAAGAGTCAACGCGCCAGCCGTTGCGGTCCAGGTCAGCAGCGACAGCAGTATCACGGTCGGCAATCTGGGCATAACGGTCTCGTTATGGCACGGGGAATGTCTCGAGTGTAGACGGGCATTGCGAGGGTGGGGTGGTGCGGGGCAGTTAATCTGTCAAAGCAATCGGTAGAAAGCAAAACCCCCGGCCTGGGCCGGGGGTTCTGGTATCACTCGTCGAGGAAGGAGCGCAGATGCTCGCTTCGCGTCGGGTGGCGCAACTTGCGCAGCGCCTTGGCTTCGATCTGACGGATCCGCTCACGGGTCACGTCAAACTGCTTACCGACTTCCTCAAGGGTGTGGTCGGTATTCATGTCGATGCCGAAACGCATGCGCAGTACCTTGGCTTCACGGGCAGTGAGGCCGGACAGTACGTCGCGAGTCGCTTCTTTCAAGCTCTCAACAGTGGCTACATCGATTGGCGACTGCATGGTCGAGTCTTCGATGAAGTCGCCCAGATGGGAGTCTTCGTCATCACCAATCGGCGTTTCCATGGAGATCGGCTCTTTAGCGATCTTCAGTACCTTGCGGATTTTATCCTCAGGCATTTCCATGCGTTCGCCCAGCTCTTCCGGAGTCGGTTCGCGACCCATTTCCTGCAACATCTGCCGGGAAATGCGGTTGAGCTTGTTGATGGTCTCGATCATGTGCACCGGAATACGGATGGTGCGGGCCTGGTCGGCGATCGAGCGAGTGATCGCCTGACGGATCCACCAGGTGGCATAAGTCGAGAACTTGTAGCCGCGACGGTATTCGAACTTGTCCACCGCCTTCATCAAACCGATGTTGCCTTCCTGGATCAGATCAAGGAATTGCAGGCCACGGTTGGTGTACTTCTTGGCGATGGAGATCACCAGACGCAAGTTCGCTTCAACCATCTCTTTTTTCGCGCGGCGGGCCTTGGCCTCACCGATCGACATACGACGGTTGATGTCTTTGATTTCTGCAATCGTCAGGCCGGTTTCGGTCTCAAGCGCGGTCAGCTTCTGCTGGCAACGGATGATATCGGGCTGCAGGCGACCGATGGCTTCGGCGTATTTCGCCTTGCCCTTGGCCAGTGCGTCGCTCCAGCTTTCGTCAACTTCGTTGCCCGGGAACTGGCGCAGGAAATCGGTACGCGGCATGCGCGCATCACGCACACAGAGCTGCATGATCGCACGCTCTTGGGCACGCAGACGCTCAAGAGCACTGCGAACACGCTCAACCAGGCCTTCGAATTGCTTGGGCACCAGCTTGATCGGCATGAACAGCTCAGCCAGGGCCACCAGCTCGGCAATTGCCTGCTTGTTGCCGCGACCGTGCTTCTTCAGGGCCTTGCGGGTGATTTCCATTTGGTCGGAAACCGCACCGAAGCGCTGAGCAGCGATGACCGGGTCTGGACCGCTTTCGGCTTCTTCTTCGTCGTCGCTGCTTTCAGCTTCGTCGTCGTCGGAGTCGTCGTCCGCTTTTGCGGCTTTCGCATCAACAGGCGGCGGTACTTCGGCGGCAGGCGGCGCAATGCCGTCGTCCGGGTCGATATAACCGCTCAGGACGTCGGACAGGCGGCCACCTTCGGTGGTGACGCGAGTGTACTCGGAGAGAATGTGGTCAACCGTGCCAGGGAAGTGCGCAATGGCGCCCATCACTTCACGGATACCCTCTTCGATACGCTTGGCGATTTCGATCTCGCCTTCGCGTGTCAGCAGCTCGACGGTACCCATTTCGCGCATATACATGCGCACGGGGTCTGTCGTGCGGCCGATATCGGTCTCTACTGCAGCCAGCGCGGCAGCAGCTTCCTCAGCGGCGGCCTCGTCGGTATCAGCGTCGGCCAGCATAAGGGAATCCTTATCTGGCGCGACTTCGAATACGTTGATCCCCATGTCGTTAATCATGCGGATGATGTCTTCCACCTGCTCAGGATCTGAAATATCCTCAGGCAGGTGGTCGTTGACCTCCGCGTAAGTCAGGTAACCCTGCTCACGACCAAGAAGTATCAACTCTTTGATACGAGACTGCTGTTGCGCTTTTCCGGACATAACACCCTATCCACTGAAGGTCTTGGCGGGCAAAAAACAAGCCGAGGATTATACCCGAGCTATGACCTCACACGCCAGCTGAGGTCGGGTTTGATGCGTAAACATTCTGTTTTAAGAGGTCGCGCATCTGTTTTGCTATCTGAATTTGCTCTTCAGCCGATAATCCCGGCTGCCTTGCTCTCTTGATAAGTTCGTCGAGGGTCTGAGTGTGTTGACCCGCGGATAACCTATTAATGGTGTCTAAAAACTGTTGTTCAAGGTTGTCGCCGTCAATTAGCCACTCCTTTTCCGCCAGTGCCCGTAATAAACGGCCCTGTTCCGTGCCATGCCAGCGAGCCATCAACTGGATTGAGTTTAGCTTAGGGTTTTTCTGCACGGCTTCGATCAGTGCAATAAGCACCTGGGCGTAGGTGTTGCTCTCGTTGGCAAAATGGTCGGCGCTTTCAACCTTACCGGCCAATTGCGGGTGGTGAATCAGTGTGCGCAGTGCAATCAATGTGGGGGCTTCCACCGCTACGGGTGTGCGTGGAGCGTAGGCTTCATCGCGATCACCGCGTTTACCGTTTTTGCTCCACGGCTTTTTATCCCACTTCTTGCCGCCTGCGCCGGGCTTCTTCGGCGTCCATTCCTGCTGGGGGGCGAAGGCCTCCTGAGGTTGGTGAAAGTCAGCGTAGTCCGGCATGGCGTCGTAATCCATGCCGGGGTCGTAGGCTGGCGGCGCCTCTTGCGGAGCGCTGTGCACCAGCTGGCTTACGGCTTCACCGCTCAAGCCGGTGATCTCCAGCAGGCGCTGGCGCATCAGTGTGCGCAAATTGGCGCCCGGGACTTTGTCGATCAGCGGCGCCGCAAGGGTGGCCATATGGGCCTTGCCCTCCAGGGAGCGCGGGTCGGCTTCTTCGGTCAGTTGCTGGAAAAAATAATCCGCCAGCGGCTGTGCATGTTGATTGATGCGTGCACGGAACGCATCGGTACCTTCCGAGCGCACGAGCGTGTCCGGGTCTTCGCCTTCGGGCAGGAACAGGAAGCGTGCGCGACGCCCATCCTGCAGGCTCGACAGCGTGGCTTCGAGCGCGCGCCAGGCGGCGTTGCGGCCAGCCTGGTCGCCGTCGAAGCAAAACAGCACGCTGGGCACGACACGGAACAGGCGCTTCAGATGTTCTTCGCTGGTGGCGGTGCCGAGGGTCGCGACCGCGTTGCGCAGGCCTTGTTGGGCCAGGGCGATCACGTCCATATAACCCTCAACCACGATGATTTCGTCGAGGTTGCGGTTGTTCTTGCGCGCCTCGAACAGGCCGTAGAGTTCCTGGCCCTTGTGGAACACCGGGGTCTCCGGAGAGTTCAGGTACTTGGGCTTGTCGTCCCCGAGTACACGGCCGCCGAAGGCGATGATGCGGCCACGGCTGTCGCGGATTGGGAACATCACCCGGTCGCGGAAGCGGTCATAGCGCTTGCCGGTCTCGGCGTTTTCCACCAGCAGGCCGGCATCGATCATGGCCTTTTGCTGGAGGGTGTCGCTGCTCAGGTGTTTATACAGATTGTCCCAGCCCGGCGGAGCGAAGCCGAGACCGAAGTCCCGAGCGATTTCGCCAGTGAGGCCGCGGCCTTTGAGGTAGTCGACAGCGGCCTTGCGCTGCGGATGGCTCTTGAGTGCCTGGCGGTAAAAATCGGCGGCAGCGGTCAGCAGCGGGTACAGCGGCGAATCGGTGGGTTGCCGGGGTTTGTGCGGGCGGCCACTTTCTTCGCGGGGCACTTCCATGCCGGCGGCTTTCGCCAGGTCCTCGACAGCCTGGGGGAAGTCCAGGTTGTCGTGGTCCATCAGGAAGCCCAGGGCATTCCCGCCCGCCCCGCAACCGAAGCAGTAATAGAACTGCTTGTCGGGGCTGACGCTGAAGGATGGGGTTTTTTCTTTATGGAACGGGCAGCAGGCGGTGTAGTTTTTGCCGGCTTTTTTCAGTTGTACGCGTGAGCTGACAACATCGACGATGTCGGTGCGGTTCAGAAGGTCGTCAATAAAGCTCTGGGGAATCAGCCCGGCCATGGCGTTCTCGTCATCACTGCGTGTAAATGAGGACCCGTGAGGTGTTCAAGCGCACGTATAGGGGGCTCGATCATCATCGTCTGCATGGGTCATCAGGAAGTGTATCTGCCGAATATTCACTGAGGGTAGTTTCTGATCAGTCTTCGGCATGGAAATGTTGCCCGGGCGTCCGGTCTTGGCCAATGGCAGCCTCGGAAACGCATCGATGGGCACAGCCGACACGGTTGATCGTCTGTTTGAAGAATAGGTGTGCTCGTCAGTAGCCTTGTTAGGCTCGTCAGAAGAGACGTGCACCGCTGGCAAAAGAGCCAGCCCTGACGTGTGAAGCAGTGTCTCGGTCGCATGTGCGGCGTCGACGGTGAAGCATCAAGCGATATCCGCAAATGCCAACAGCCCGGCTGAGGGCCGGGCTTGGCAGAAGCTTGCTACGAACGTCTGTGTATTAGTACAGACGAACGGCGCGGCGCTGTTCGCGCTGAACTTTCTTAGCGTGACGCTTAACAGCGGCTGCTGCTTTGCGCTTACGCTCAGAAGTTGGCTTCTCATAAAATTCGCGGCTACGAACTTCAGCCAGAACACCGGCTTTTTCGCAGGAGCGCTTGAAACGACGCAGAGCTACGTCGAAGGGTTCGTTCTCTTTTACTTTGACGGCTGGCATCCAGAGCTACCTTCTTTCATTACCGGGAATCAACGTTCTCGTCGCAAAAAATTCGCGGCTGAGGTCGTCGGTTTTTAAGGGTTGCGGATGTTAACCCCTCATTGCCCGGAATGCAAAGCCTCTGATCGAAAACCGCTAGTCGGGAGGGGGAGTGGCGACTATTATGCGCGCCTTCGAATTCAGCCTCTACAAGGCGCAAACCCATGCTAGTACTGGGACTTGAAACCTCCTGCGACGAAACCGGAGTCGCACTATACGACAGTGAACGCGGGCTTTTGGCCGATGCACTGTTCAGTCAGATCGACCTGCATCGCGCCTATGGCGGCGTGGTGCCGGAGCTTGCCAGCCGCGATCACGTCAAGCGCATGCTGCCGCTGATCCGCCAGGTGCTGGATGAAGCCGGCTGTGTGGCAACCGAGATCGATGCCATCGCTTACACCGCCGGCCCCGGATTGGTCGGAGCCCTGCTGGTTGGGGCCTCTTGCGCCCAGGCGTTGGCGTTTGCCTGGGGCATTCCTGCCCTTGGTGTGCACCATATGGAAGGCCATTTATTGGCGCCCATGCTGGAAAAAACACCGCCGGAGTTCCCGTTCGTCGCTTTGTTGGTGTCGGGGGGGCATACGCAGCTGGTTCAGGTGGACGGGATCGGCCAATACACACTGTTGGGCGAGTCGCTGGACGATGCCGCCGGTGAAGCGTTCGACAAAACCGCGAAGATGATGGGACTTAATTATCCGGGTGGTCCGGAAATCGCCCGCCTTGCCGAGAACGGCGTTGCCGGTCGCTACACCTTCCCGCGGCCGATGTGTGATCGCCCTGGCTTGATGTTCAGTTTCAGCGGCTTGAAAACCTCTGCCTTGAACACCTGGCAGCAGAGCGTCAGCGCCGGGGACGACGGCCAGCAAGCCCGTTGCGACATCGCGCTGGCGTTCCAGCAGGCTGTGGTGGAGACTTTGACCATCAAGTGCAAGCGCGCCCTGAAACAGGCGGGCATGAAGCGGCTGGTGATCGCAGGCGGCGTCAGCGCCAACAAGGCGTTGCGCAGTTCCCTGGAAAAAATGCTCGGCGACATGAATGGCAATGTGTTCTACGCACGCCCTGAGTTCTGCACTGACAACGGCGCAATGATCGCCTATGCCGGTTGCCAGCGCTTGCAGGCCGGGCAGCACGAAAGCCTGGCGATCAGCGTGCAGGCGCGCTGGCCGATGGAACAATTGCCGCCGTTGTAAGGTTCAAGGGCACCGGGTCCAGGCGGTATATTTAAAAATGCCGTTCGCGCCCGGCAAACAGGTCGCGTAGATTGCCGCGGTGGCGCCAGACGATCAGCAGTGTCAGCACGCTCATCGGTAGCAGCGCTTCTGGTTCCTGCCAGGCCAGCAGCGGCAGGGTCAGCGGCGTGGCAATCAGCGCGGCCAGCGAGCTGGTGCGGGTCAGGTAGAACGTCAGCAGCCAGGCGAGCATGGCCAGTAACGCCGCAGGGGGGTAAATGCCCAGCAGCATGCCGGCCGCCGTGGCGACGCCCTTGCCGCCGCGAAAGCGGAAGTACAACGGGAACAGGTGGCCCAGGACGGCACATAGGCCCACCCAGGCTTGCTGCTGCAAGCCAAGGCCGACGAGGCTGGCGATCAGCACGGGCAGCAGGCCCTTGCAAACGTCGCCCAGCAAGGTCAGGACGGCGAGTTTCTTGCCGGCCAGGCGCAACATGTTGGTGGCGCCGGCATTGCCTGAGCCACTCATTCGCGGGTCGGGATTTCCCGTCAGGCGGCTGAGCAAAATGGCGAAGGACAGCGAGCCGAGCAGGTAGGCGAAAATCGCCAGTGACCAAAACATGCTAACTATTCCGGGCGAGGACGCCCTGATTCTAACGGGGCATCGCGCCCTTGTCGTGCTGCGGAGAAAAGTGCTTGGACAGAGTGTTTATCGAAGGCCTGGAAGTCGACACCGTGATCGGGGCTTACGACTGGGAGCGCGGAATCCGGCAATGCCTGCGCCTGGACCTGAGCTTCGCCTGGGATAATCGCCCAGCTGCGGCAGGTGACGACCTGACCCTGGCACTGGATTACGCCAGGGTGTCTGCGCGTATCCAGGCCTTTGCCGAGCAGTCCCAGTACCAACTGGTGGAAACCTTTGCCGAGCGTCTGGCCGAAGTGCTGATGAGTGAGTTCCAGATTCCCTGGCTGCACCTCAAGTTGACCAAGCCCGGCGCGGTACCGGCTGCCAAGGGTGTGGGCGTGGAGATCGAGCGCGGATGTCGTTGACTCAGGTTTACCTCGGGCTTGGCAGCAATATCGACCGCGAGGCTCGTCTATGTGCCGGCTTGGATGCTTTGGCGGGTTTCTTGACGGATATGCGCTGTTCGGCGGTGTTCGAAAGCCAGCCGGTGGGGATCAAAAGTGGGCCGTTTTTCAATCTGGTGGTGTCGGCTTATACCGACCTGCCGTTGATGGAGTTGGATCGTCGCTTGAAATCCATCGAGGCTGACAATGGCCGCTACGCGCCAGACCGCAAAGGCCTGCCGCTGGATATCGATGTGTTGTTGTATGGCGATCTGGTGGGCAATTTCGATGGCTTGATCTTGCCGCGAGCCGAAATCCTGAAAAACGCCTTTGTGTTGTGGCCGCTGTCGATGATGGCGCCGGACCGTATGCACCCTGAGGCGGGCAAGACAATGGCCGAGTTATGGCGAGACGCGCAGATTGATCAGGTATTGGCACCTGTGGCGTTCGAGTGGCAGGGTCAACCACTCACGCCACAAGCTCTTTTGTAGGAGCCGAGCTTGTTGTGGCGAGGGAGCTTGCTCCCGCTGGGCTGCGCAGCAGCCCCATTATCTTGGGAGCGCTTCGCACTGGAGCGCCAGCCCGGTCCCGCGGGAGCAAGCTCCCTCGCCACAACGGCCATCGCCTAAGGAGAGGGGTTTTCCTTGTAGGCTTTCAATGCGCTTAACCGTTCGCGCTTGAGCGCCTCGCCCAGCTCGGAGCCTTTGAAACCCTTTTCTAGCAGCGGCGCGACCGGCACTTCGCGTGCAGCCTTTGCCGCTCCGCGCAAATAATCGGCCTGTGGATAACTGCGCTGTTCAAAACCCTTGCGGCCACGAGCGTCCATTTCGCAGGCCACCACGAACTCCTCAAAGCGTTGCGGCCGACGGTACACGTCGAAGCTTTGCAGCAACTCCAGCAATGTCGAGGCCTTGAGTTCAAGCGCTCGATGCCCGTGAGTATGATATTGCCCCACCAGCAAGGCCAACTCCTGGCAATCCCTCGGCACCTTGAAACGCTCGTTCACCGCTTTGATCAGCTTCAAGCCGCGATGTTCGTGGGCAATGTGCTGCGGCAACTTATCCACAGGTGTCAGGCCCTTGCCCAGGTCGTGCAGCAGGCAGGCCCAGCGCACGCTCAGCGGTTGCTTGTGCAGGGCAGCTTGTTCCAGCACGCTCAAGGTGTGCACGCCGGTGTCAATTTCCGGGTGGTGAGCTGCGGGCTGCGGCACGCCGAACAGCGCATCCACCTCCGGCATCAAGGTTTTCAGCGCGTCGCAGTCACGCAGTACTTGGATAAATACCTGGGGTTGATCTTCCATCAGCGCCCGTGAGATTTCCTTCCAACTGCGCTCGGGGGTAAGGGCCTCCAACTCGCCGGACTCACTGAGTTGGCGCATTAACTCCAGGGTCTCAGGGGCGACTGTGAAGCCAAGAGGCGCATAGCGCGCGGCGAAACGCGCAACGCGCAATACACGGAGTGGATCTTCGGCGAACGCGGGGGAAACATGCCGTAAAATACGCGCTTCAAGGTCGCGTTGGCCCTGATAAGGATCGGTCAGGTTACCCTCGTCGTCCTCCGCCATGGCATTGATGGTCAGGTCACGCCGAATCAGGTCTTCTTCCAGCGTAACGTCGGGGCTCGCATGGAATATAAAGCCGCCGTAACCCCGGCCATTCTTGCGTTCGGTGCGAGCAAGGGCGTATTCGTCACCGTTCTTCGGGTCGAGAAATACCGGGAAATCGGCGCCCACCGGTTTATAACCCTTGGCGAGCATCTCTTCGGCCGTCGCGCCAACGACGACGCGGTCTATATCGGTGACCTTGATGCCCAGTAGGCGATCACGCACGGCGCCGCCGACTTTGTAGATTTTCATGAAAAAGCCTCCATTAGCGGCACAGGATAACGCCTGAGCTTGGCCAATGGAGGCTTTGCTGTTTCAGAGATGAACGACGGCCATGTCGAGGCGGCCGTAGTCGTTGTCGTTATGATCGCTGCGCGGTGGCACATGATGGGTTTTCATCACTTGGTCGCCCTGCAGGGTTTCCAGATGAATATCAAAGCCCCAGAGCCGATGCAGATGCTTGAGCACTTCCTCAGTGGATTCGCCCAAGGGTTTGCGGTCGTGCTGCTGGTGACGCAAGGTCAGCGAACGGTCGCCACGCACATCGATGCTGTAGATCTGCACGTTAGGTTCGCGGTTACCGAGGTTGTATTGCGCGGCCAGGGTTTCGCGAATGATGCGGTAGCCGGGTTCGTCGTGGATGGCAGGTACTACCAGGTCGTCCTTGAGGTCGTCGTCCAGGATACTGAACAGCTTGAGGTCGCGGATCACCTGGGGCGACAGGTACTGCAGGATGAAACTCTCATCCTTGAAGCTGCTCATGGCGAACTTGATGGTCGATAGCCAGTCGCTGCCGGCGATTTCCGGGAACCAGCGGCGGTCTTCCTCGGTGGGGTGCTCGCACATGCGGCGGATATCGCGGTACATGGCAAAACCCAGTGCATAGGGGTTGATGCCGTTGTAATACGGGCTGTCGAAGCCTGGCTGGAAGACCACGCTGGTATGGGACGTGAGGAACTCCATCATAAAGCCGTCAGTGACCAGGCCCTCGTCGTACAGGTCGTTCATCAGGGTGTAATGCCAGAAGGTCGCCCAGCCCTCGTTCATCACCTGGGTTTGGCGCTGTGGATAAAAATATTGCGCGATCTTGCGTACGATCCGCACGATTTCACGCTGCCAGGGCTCCAGCAGCGGTGCGTGTTTTTCCAGGAAATACAGGATGTTTTCCTGAGGTTCGGCGGGGAAGCGTGCATTGTCTTTGTCGCTGTTCTTGTCGGCGCGCTTGGGGATGGTGCGCCACAGGTCGTTGATCTGTTTCTGCAGGTGCTCCTCGCGTTCCTTCTGGCGCAGGCGCTCCTCTTCTGCGGAAATCGGATAGGGGCGTTTATAGCGGTCAACGCCGTAATTCATCAGCGCATGGCAGGAGTCCAACAGGTCTTCTACCGCATCGATACCGTGGCGCTCCTCGCACTGCATGATGTATTGCTTGGCGAACACCAAGTAATCAATGATCGAACTGGCATCGGTCCAGGTTCGAAACAGGTAGTTGCCCTTGAAGAAACTGTTATGCCCATAGCAGGCATGGGCTACTACCAGCGCCTGCATGCAGATGGTGTTTTCTTCCATCAGGTACGCGATGCACGGGTCGGAGTTGATCACGATCTCGTAGGCCAGGCCCATCTGGCCGCGTGTGTAGGACTTCTCGGTACTGAGGAAGTGTTTCCCGTAGGACCAATGGTGATAGCCCAAGGGCATGCCCACCGAGGCATAGGCATCCATCATCTGTTCAGCGGTGATGACTTCTATCTGGTTGGGATAAGTGTCCAGGGCATAACCCGCCGCGATACGGCTGATTTCCCGGTCATAGGCCTGGATCAGTTCGAAGGTCCACTCGGAGCCAGTGGAAATGGGTTGGCGCTTGTTCTCTTTTTTGGCGGTCATGTCACTAACCTGCGCTGGAAGAGTTCACGGAAGACCGGGTAGATATCGCCGGCCGAGACCAGTTGCTGCTGGGCGAACGTGTCGGCAAAGGCTTCGCCGATGCGCTCGTATTCGAACCACAGGGCCTGGTGCTCACGGGGGGTGATTTCGACGTAAGTGTAGTACTGCACGAACGGCATGATCTGGTTGATTAAAATGTCCCGGCAGATTGGGGAGTCGTCGTTCCAGTTATCGCCGTCGGAAGCTTGGGCGGCGTAGATGTTCCAATCGTTGGCGGGGTAGCGCTCGGCCATGATCTCCTGCATCAGCTTCAGTGCGCTGGAAACAATGGTCCCGCCGGTTTCCCGCGAGTAGAAAAACTCCTCTTCGTCCACCTCTCGCGCGCTGGTGTGATGGCGGATGAACACTACGTCAATCTTGTCGTAGTTCCGTTTCAGGAACAGGTACAGCAGGATAAAGAAGCGCTTGGCGATGTCCTTGGTGGCCTGGGTCATGGAGCCGGAAACGTCCATCAGGCAAAACATCACAGCCTTGGAGCTGGGGTTGGGTTGCTTGACCAGCAGGTTGTATTTCAAGTCAAAGGTATCGAGGAACGGCACGCGGTGGATGCGCGCGCTGAGTTTTTCGATTTCCGCCTCTATTTCCTGGATATCGCCGAAGTTGTCCGGTTCTTCGCGCTTCAAGCGTGCCAACTCTTCCTTGGCCTGCTTGAGTTTGGCGCGGCTGCTGCCGGACAGGGCGATACGCCGTGCATGGGCTGAGCGCAGGGTGCGGATGATGTTGATGCGCGACGGGTTGCCCTCGTTGCTGATCCCTGCGCGTACGGTCTTGAAGGTATCGGTGCCGGTCAGGTTGCGTTTGACCAGGTTGGGCAGTTCGAGGTCTTCGAACATGAATTCGAGGAATTCTTCCTGAGTGATCTGGAATACGAATTCATCCATGCCTTCGCCAGAGTTGCCGGCTTTGCCCGGACCTTTGCCGCCGCCACCGCCCTGTGGGCGCTGGATATGTTCGCCGGTGGTGAATTCCTTGTTGCCGGGGTGCACCACGGTCTGTTTGCCGCCGCGGCCATGGTGAAGCACCGGTTCGTCGATGTCCCGTCCGGGAATGCTGATTTGTTCGCCATGCTCCATATCGGTGATGGAGCGGCGGCTGACGGCCTCTTCTACCGCCTTTTTGATGTGGTCACGGTAACGCCGCAGGAAACGCTGACGGTTTACCGTGCTCTTGTTCTTGCCATTGAGGCGTCGGTCGATCACATAGCTCATGGGGAGCCCTCCGGGCAGCTTCACGTTACAAGCTTCAAGCCGCGGGCTGGAAGCTTAGAGACAAGCGGTCAACTGCCAGGCCGGATGCCTGGCAGTGCGCGCTTGCCGCTGCCTTACTGCGATTTGCGAACCCGCAGGTACCACTCGGAGAGCAGTCGTACCTGTTTGTCGGTGTAGCCTCGCTCGACCATGCGTGTGACGAAGTCGTTGTGTTTTTGCTGATCCTCCTTGCTGGCCTTGGCGTTGAAGCTGATGACGGGCAGCAGGTCCTCGGTGTTGGAAAACATTTTCTTCTCAATGACCACCCGCAGCTTCTCGTAGCTGAGCCAAGTGGGGTTCTTGCCGTTGTTGTTGGCACGGGCGCGCAGTACGAAGTTGACGATTTCGTTGCGGAAATCCTTCGGATTGCTGATGCCGGCGGGTTTCTCGATTTTTTCCAGCTCTTCGTTGAGGGCCACGCGATTGAGGATTTCGCCGGTTTCCGGGTCGCGGTATTCCTGATCCTGGATCCAGAAATCTGCGTACAGCACGTAGCGGTCGAAGATGTTCTGGCCGTATTCGCTGTAGGACTCCAGATAGGCGGTCTGGATTTCCTTGCCGATGAACTCGATGTAGCGCGGCGCCAGGTATTCCTTGAGGAAGCGCAGGTAGCGCTCACGGGTTTCGGCCTGGAACTGCTCTTGTTCAATCTGCTGTTCCAGCACGTAGAGCAAGTGCACCGGGTTGGCGGCAATCTCGTGGGGGTCGAAGTTGAAAACCTTGGACAGGATCTTGAACGCAAAGCGCGTCGACAGACCGTTCATGCCTTCGTCTACACCCGCCGTGTCACGGTATTCCTGGATCGACTTGGCCTTGGGATCGGTGTCCTTGAGGTTCTCGCCGTCATACACCCGCATTTTTGAGTAGATGTTCGAGTTCTCCGGCTCCTTGAGGCGCGACAGCACGGTGAACTGGGCAAGCATCTTCAGAGTGTCGGGCGCGCAATGGGCCTTGGCCAGGGAGCTGTTGAACAGCAGTTTGTCGTAGATTTTGATTTCGTCGCTGACCCGCAGGCAGTACGGCACCTTGACGATATAGATCCGGTCGATGAAGGCTTCGTTGTTCTTGTTGTTGCGGAAGGTATGCCATTCCGATTCGTTGGAGTGAGCCAGCAGGATCCCGGTAAACGGAATCGCCCCAAGGCCTTCGGTACTGTTGTAGTTACCTTCCTGGGTAGCGGTGAGCAGTGGGTGCAGCACCTTGATCGGTGCCTTGAACATCTCCACGAATTCCATCAGGCCCTGGTTGGCCCGGCACAGTGCGCCCGAATAGCTGTAGGCATCGGCGTCGTTCTGCGGGAATTCTTCCAGCTTGCGGATATCGACTTTGCCCACCAGCGCAGAAATGTCCTGGTTGTTTTCATCGCCCGGTTCGGTCTTGGCCACGCCGATCTGGTTGAGGATCGACGGGTAGAGTTTCACCACGCGGAACTGGCTGATATCACCGCCGAACTCGGCCAGGCGCTTGGTGGCCCAGGGCGACATGATGGTGTTGAGGTAGCGCCGCGGGATACCGAAGTCTTCCTCGAGGATCGCGCCATCTTCCGTGGCGTTGAACAGGCCCAAGGGGGACTCGAAGACGGGCGAGCCCTTGATCGCATAGAAGGGCACCTTTTCGATCAATTGCTTGAGTTTTTCCGCCAGGGACGACTTGCCGCCGCCGACCGGGCCCAGCAGATAGAGGATCTGCTTCTTCTCTTCCAGGCCTTGGGCGGCATGGCGGAAGTAGGAAACGATCTGGTCGATGCATTCTTCCATCCCATGGAAGTCTTCAAAGGCCGGATAGCGGCGGATCACCTTGTTGGAAAATATCCGCGACAGGCGCGAATTATTGGCGGTTTCCACCAGTTCTGGCTCGCCAATCGCCAGTAGCAAGCGTTCGGCGGCAGAGGCGTAGGTGCTGCGGTCCTGCTTGCACAGCTCGAGATACTCCTGAAGCGTGAGTTCTTCCTGCTGTGTGGACGCGAAGCGTTGTTGGAAGTGGCTAAAGATACTCATGACGTCGTCACCTCGCTCGATACGTGGAGCCGACGCCGGATCAATCAGTCGATGCTGGCAGTCATTGGCGCACGCCAATGGCTGTTTTCCCCCCAGAACACCCTGAAACGTTACCGATGACCCGTACGCCGGTGTACCGGCTCTCCCCTGATTCGGATGGCCTGCGCTTAAGGATAGTTCGGAATCCGGGAGGTCAAGGCGCGATGCGCAATTAGTTTGGCTGCGCCGTTCGTCAGAAACGGCGCAAGCCCAAGCGTCACGCGGGGTAGCGGGGTGTGAAAAAAATTATTGCGAATCGCCTGAAGAAATTTCCGCAGGATAGGTCGTACGCCACAGCTCAAACCCGCCGTCCAGGCTATAGACGTCAGAGAAACCCTGGCTGATCAAGTACGCGGCTGCGCTCTGGCTGGAATTGCCGTGGTAGCAGGCGACGATCAACGGCGCATCGAGGTCGGCGGCGCGTATGAAGTCGGCGATGTTGACGTTGTCCAGATGCTGCGCGCCGCTGATGTGGGCGGCGGCGTAAGTAGGCTGGTCGCGGATGTCGACGACTACAGCACCTTGCTCGCGCAGGGCCTGGGCTTGTTCGGGGGGGATACGTTTGAATTCGGTCATGGCGGGCTCCTATGGCTTGGTGGCGGCCGGCTGGGTAATGGAAAGGGGGGATTCGCACTGGCAGTCGTGGCGCTCGCCGGTGTCGATGTTCATCAGGGTCATGGCGCCGCCCCACACGCAACCGGTGTCGAGGGCGAACACGCCGGGCTCATCGCACTTGCCTTCCAGCGCGGCCCAATGACCAAAGATGATCTTCGTGTCACGGGTCTTGCGTTCCTTGTAGGCGAACCAGGGCTTATAGCCGGGGAGGGCGCTGTCGGCACCTTCCTTGCTCTTGAGGTCCAGTTTGCCTTCGGCCGTGCAGAAGCGCATGCGTGTGAAATAGTTGGTGATCACTCGCAGGCGGGCGACGCCGGTGAGCTCGTTGTCCCACTTCACCGGGTCGTTGCCATACATGCCGTCGAGGTAAGCGGTGTACAGGTTGTCATCGGCCAATGCACTTTCAACTTCGGCGGCGCACTTGAGGGCTTTTTTCAGCGTCCACTGCGGCGGGATACCGGCATGCACCAAGGCCATGTTGCGGTCCTCGTCGTAGTGCATGAGTTTTTGCCGGCGCAGCCAGTCGAGCAGTTGAGCGCGGTCCGGGGCTTCGAGGATTTCCCGCAGGGTGTCACCTTTTTTGAGGCGCTCGATGTTGTTGCCGGCCGCAAGCAAGTGCAGGTCATGGTTGCCCAGCACGCATACCAAAGAATCACGCAGGCTATAGAGGTAGCGCAGGGTTTCCAGGGACTGGGGGCCGCGGTTGACTAGGTCGCCCACCAACCACAAGCGATCATTTGCGGGGTCGAAGGCTACGCGATCCAGCAGGCGCTTGAGAGGGTCCAGGCAGCCTTGCAGGTCGCCGACAGCATACGTCGCCATCAGTGCAGGGCTCCTGGCACGGCCAGGCGGAAGGGCTTGATGATTGCATCGAACAGTTGGCCGTCAGTGGCCTTCATTTGATACGAGCCTTGCATGGTGCCGACCTTGGAGGTCATCACCGTGCCGCTGCTATAAGTGTGGCTGGCGCCGCTGTCGATCAACGGTTGCTGGCCGACAACGCCTGCCCCGCGCACTTCCTCGACCTGGCCGTCGCCATCGGTGATGACCCAGTGGCGCGACAGCAGCTTGGCCGGCACCAGCCCGTTGTTCTTCACTGTAATGGTGTAGGCAAAGGCGAAGCGGTTATGTTCGGGTTGCGACTGGTCCGCCAGGAAGCGGGTGACGACGCTGACGTCTATCTGATAGCGAGGGTCGGACATGCAAGAGGCCTTAAAAGCGAAGGACAGCAGATGCGGGTCAGTCTAGGCCAAGAGGAGGGCGCTAGGCCAGACATGTGTCGGGCAGCCGGCAAGCGTTATCGGTATAACGCGGAGCAAATGTGAGAGCGGGCTTGCTCGCGAAGGCAGTGCATCAGTTACACATTTGGTGACTGGTACTGCGCATTCGCGAGCAAGCCCGCTCCCACATTGGATTGCATCGAGTTCTTACGGCCTATTCCACTACGGATGCAGGTTGGATGGCAAGTTGGTCGGCCAGGCGTACGAACGCGGCCAGGTCCAGTTGCTCGGGGCGCAGGCTTCCATCAACGCCGGCAGCTTCGATCTCGGCATTGCTCAGCAGGGCCTTGAGGGTGTTACGCAAGGTCTTGCGGCGCTGGTTGAACGCTTCCCGCACCACTCGTTCCAGCAGTTTGTGGTCCTTGGCCGGGTGCGGCAGCACGGCATGCGGCACCAGGCGTACGATGGCCGAATCGACCTTCGGCGGCGGGTTGAACGCGCCCGGACCGACGTTGAACAGGTGCTCCACGCGGCAGTGATACTGGACCATGATCGACAAACGACCCCAATCACCACCGCCAGGGCCTGCGGCCAGGCGCTCCACCACTTCCTTTTGCAGCATGAAGTGCATGTCGCGGATGATTCCGGCGTTGTTCAGCAGGTGGAAAATCAGCGGCGTGGAAATGTTGTACGGCAGGTTACCCACCACCCGCAGGCTGTTGGGCGCAGCGCCAAGGCTGTTGAAGTCGAACTTCAGCGCGTCGCCCTGGTGCAGGTTGAAGTTGGCTTTGCCGGCGAACTGCTGGTTGAGGATCGGGATCAGGTCCTTGTCCAGTTCCACGACGTCCAGTTGCCCGCCGCTGGCCAGCAGGCCCTGGGTCAGCGCGCCCTGGCCCGGGCCGATTTCCAGCAGGCGGTCTTCTGGCTTGGCGTGGATTGAGCGCAGGATGCGATCGATCACGCCAGCGTCGTGCAGGAAGTTCTGCCCGAAACGCTTGCGCGCCCGGTGTTGGTAATGCTCAGTCATATACGGGTCTCGGCCATCTGATAGGCGGTTTCCAGGGCCACGTGCAGGCTGCCGGTATCGATCTTGCCGCTGCCTGCGAGGTCCAGGGCCGTGCCATGGTCGACGGAGGTGCGGATGATCGGCAGGCCCAGTGTCACGTTGACTGCGGCGCCGAAGCCTTTGTATTTCAGCACGGGCAGCCCCTGGTCGTGGTACATCGCCAGCACTGCATCGCAGTGCTCCAGATATTTGGGGGTGAACAGAGTGTCTGCAGGCAATGGGCCGCGTAGGTCCATGCCTTCTTGGCGCAGGCGCTCTAGTGTTGGTTCAATGATGTCGATTTCTTCATGGCCCAAGTGGCCGCCTTCACCGGCGTGGGGGTTGAGCCCGCAGACCAGGATGCGCGGTTGGGCAATGCCGAATTTGTGTTGCAGGTCGCTGTGCAGGATGCGCGTGACACGCTCCACGCGCTCGGCAGTGATGGCATCGGCGATTTCACGCAGCGGCAAGTGGGTGGTCACCAGCGCCACACGCAGGCCGCGGGTGGCGAGCATCATCACCACTTGAGCGGTATGGGTCAGTTCCGCGAGGAATTCGGTATGGCCGGAAAAGGCGATGCCGGATTCGTTGATCACGCCTTTGTGCACCGGTGCGGTGATCATGCCGGCAAAGTCGCCGTCGATGCAGCCCTGGCCCGCACGGGTCAACGTCTGCAGCACGAATGCCGCGTTGGCCGTGTTCAACTGCCCGGCCACCACCTTGGCCTGCAGCGGGGTGTCCCACACATACAGGCTGCCAGCGGGGGCCGCCAGGTCGGGCCAGTTGCCCGGCGCCACCTCCAGCAGGTTGACGGCCACACCCAGCTGCGCGGCCCGCTCAAGGAGCAGGTCGCGGCTGGTAATGGCAATCAGGGGGTGTGGCTGGGGTTGCGAGGCGAGCAGCAGGCACAGGTCTGGACCAATGCCGGCCGGCTCGCCGGGTGTCACTGCGAAACGCTGGGGTTTCACTGGGTTGCCTGGTCGGTGCCTGTTTGCTCGGCGCCTGGCAGCTTGTTCTCTACATACGCTTCGTCACGGATCTGACGCAGCCAGGTTTGCAGCTCTTCGTCGTATTTGCGGTTACGCAACACGGTCAGGGCTTGTTGCTCGCGGGCCTGGGTGGTGTTGTCCGTGGCGCGACGGCCAAGGACTTCCAGGACATGCCAACCGTATTGGGTCTTGAACGGCTTGGACAATACACCTTGTGGCGTGTCGGCCATGACCTGCTGGAACTCGGGCACCAGTGCCCTCGGGTCGATCCAGTTCAGGTCGCCGCCGTTAAGGGCAGAGCCCGGGTCTTCCGAGAAGCTTTTAGCCAGGGTGGCGAAGTCTTCACCGCTTTCAATGCGGTCATAGATCTTCTGGGCCAGTTCCTTGGTTTGTGCTTCGGTGCGGATTTCGCTCGGTTTGACCAGGATGTGACGAACATGAACTTCGTCTTTCAACGAGGTTTCGCCGCCGCGACGTTCCAGCAGCTTGAGGATGATAAAACCACCCGGGGTGCGGGCTGGCTGGGTAATGCCGCCGACTTCCATGGCGCTCAATTCGCGATCAAACGGAGGTGGCAATTGAGCGGCTTTACGCCAGCCCATATCACCGCCTTCGAGGGCGTTATCGCTGCCGGACTGAGCAATGGCCATTTGGGCAAAATCTGCACCCGCTTTCAGGCGCTCGTAGATCGCCTGGGTTTTAGCGGCAGCGGCATTGAGCTGCTCCGAGTTGGCTCCGTCCGGGGTTGGAATCAGGATATTGGCCAAGTGCAACTCTTCGGAGAGCTGCATCTTGCCCAGGTCCGAAGCCAGGAAGTTCTTCACTTCCTGCTCGGACACCTGAACCCGTTCGGCCACACGGCGCTGGCGCACACGGCTGATGATCATTTCACGCTTGATCTGGTCACGGGCGTCCTCATAGGACAGGCCATCGTGGGCCAGGGCGGCGCGGAACTGATCAATGCTCATGTTGTTGCGTTGAGCAATGGTGCCAACAGCCTGGTTCAGTTCTTCGTCCGAAATACGGATGCCGGAACGTTCGCCAATCTGCAGTTGCAGGTTTTCGACGATCAGGCGTTCCAGTACCTGAGATTCCAGGACGCTGGTCGGTGGCACCCCACCGCCACGTTTGGCGATGGTCTGCTGAACTTCCTTGACCCGCTGGTCCAGCTGGCTCTGCATGATCACGTCGTTGTCGACGATGGCCGCTACTTTATCCAGCTGTTGAACTGCGGCGTGTGCCGAAACAGTACCCAGGAACAGCGCGCCCAGCACTAGCGGGCGCAAACACTCAGAAAGCTTTGTCTTCACGTTCACGATAACCTTCAATGCCTTTGTCGAGGAAGCTCTCTACCTTGGCGCCGGTCAGGCCGCCGAGTCCTTTGAGGACGATCTGGAAGAAGAGCCCGTGGTCACCCTTTTCGTTGAGCGGGGCGATCTGGCTGTACTCGTCGTTGGAAACCCAGTAGCGGTTGATGACGCGCAGTTTCCAGCAGCAGTTGTCGTACTCGAAACCACCGAAGGCTTCCAGGGTGCGGTTGCGTGCATAGTCATACTGCCAGCGAGTGATCAAATTCCACTGCGGAATGATCGGCCACATCATCGAGAAGTCGTGTTGCTGGATTTTGTAGTAATCCTTCACGTAGTTCTCTTGACCTGGCGTGCCGTAGTCCCCACCGAACTGCCATTTGCCGGTCAGTTGGTTGTAGACCACTTGGTCATTGCGGTAGCGATAGCCGAGGTTGACGACCTTGTTCGGGTTGTCTTCTGGCTGATAGTGGAACATCGCACTACCGGAGCGTGGGGCATGGCTTTCGGTGTCCCAGTTGTAGTCGGCCGTGGCGCGCCAATCGCGGTTGAAGCGGAAAGCGTATTCCAAAGCGATAGGCGAAACGTCGGAGCGTGCATCGTCGCGGTCAGCAGCCAATACACCCGGCAGTTGAACTTCGCGATCCTTGAAATACAGCGCCTGACCGACGGAAACTCGCTGGCGTTCAAAGCCGTTTTCTTCGATCCAACGGCTGGTTACGCCAAGGGATAGCTTGTTCTCATCACCGATTCTATCCGAACCGCTGAAACGATTATCGCGGAACAGGGAGGAGTAGCTGAACGAGTACTCACCCGTGTCGAAGACCGGAATATCGCTTTGATCTTTATTCGGCACATAAAGATAGTAGGCGCGAGGCTCAAGCGTCTGGTTGTAATCCTTGCCGAACCAATTGGTCGTGCGGTCAAAGTAGAGGCCGCTGTCGATGCTGGCAATCGGGACTGCACGGTCTTGTGAGCTTTTGAATACGCCGCCGGCGTAAGGAGCGGCCCCAGGCTGAGCTGCGGCCAGTTGCGCGGCGATAATGTCATTCTTGCCTTTGCTATCCAGGTCAAGGTCATATTTGGTGTAGACGTATTTGAGCTTCGGCGTAATAAAGCCATAGCTCCAGTTCATTGGGTACTCTACAGCGGGTGCTACGTTTAGGCGTGTACCGTTCGCACGGGTCAGGCCGCTTACGTAGTTATCCAGGCGCCGTTCACCGATAGTGCCATCGGAGTTGAACGGCCCGCCGTCTTCATTGACCACATTTCCGTTTCTGAGGTCCCGATCGAATCTTACGGCTTCTGTCTCGTAGGAGAAGTTGAGCCCCCCCGGATGATACGGCAGCTGACCATTAAAGGTGATCTGCGGCAAGCGGTCATACGGAGTAATCTGGGAAATCGTTGCCAGTTGATAGGACTGCAGGTTCACCCGAGCTTGATAGCTATCACCGCGGTAGGTAACCGAGCCTTGCTGGTTCAGGAAGTCCTGGCTCTCTACGCCTTCCTGGTACGACTTCAAATCCTGGAAGTAGAACGGATCACTGATCTTGGTGTAATCGACCTGGGTCGTCAGACGCGAATCCAGCCCACCTTTATGCTGCCAATTGAGCATATAGCGGGTCTTTTCGTAATCAGTCTGCTTCTTCCGCTCGTCGCTATCATCATTGAGATACGCCCCACCAAACTGCCCTTCACTCGACTTGGTCAGATAGCGGAATTCGCCCTCCATCAACAAGCCGCGCTTGGTCATGTACTGCGGGTACAACGTGGCATCGTAGTTCGGTGCCAGGTTGAAGTAGTACGGCGTTACCAATGTAAAGCCAGTCTCACTGCCGGTGCTGAAGCTCGGCGGCAGGAAGCCGGATTGACGACGGTCATCGATCGGGAAGTAGATGTACGGGGTGTACAGGATCGGGATGTTCTTGACCCGCAACGTCGCGTTGGTCGCCGTACCGAAACCGGTGGCCGGGTTCAACGTGATGTTGTTGCCCTTGAGCTGCCAGGCGTTGCTGTCCGGCTCGCAGGTGGTGTACGTACCGTCCTTGAGACGGATGATCGCGTTTTCTGCACGCTTGGCGTACAGCGCGTTACCGCGGATGCGTGACTTGTGCATCACGTATTCGGCATTGTCGATCTGGGCGGCACCGGTGTCGAGCTGGACCTGGGCATGGTCACCCACGATCAGGGCGCCGTTATCGCGCAGGCGCACCTTGCCATTCAGTTCGCCACGGTTCTCCGCCTGGTACAGGCTGGCTTCGTCCGACTCCAGTTGCATGCTGCCCTGGCGCATGACCACGTCACCGGCCAGGGTAGCGACCTGCTGCTCCTGCTCGTAACGAGAAGCCTTGGCGCCGATGAAGGTCGGCGCATCGCTCTTGTTCGTCTTGTCGTTCATGCCAGGACGAGTCGGCTCGATGTAGGCGCCGCCGCAGTAAGGGCCGGTTTCGGCCAGCTGTGCTGCGGTCAGCTTGTCGCGAGGTACCCAGTCAAGGTGGCTGTAGTCGGCACTGCGCGAACGCAGGCCACGGCCCTTGGCTTCGGTGACCAGCATGGTCTTGGGTTCGGCGTCGACGCTGCCGCCAGCTTTGCCTTGCGGCGTGCTGTTGGCCGAGCTGACGGCAGCACCGTCATGCACCGGGCGCGGTGGCAATGGGGCGGCGGCGGTCTTCGGCGCGCAATCCCAGGCACCCGAAGCAGAGACTGAGCAGTCATACTGTTCCGCGGCGACCACGAATGAGGTGGCGAAAGGTTGCAAGGCCAGCAGACTGCCGGTTACCAGCAACGGAAATTTTCTACGAAACGCGGGGGATTTCAATGCCATCTTATTAGTCCGGGCTTCCTGCGTGCCATCTGCCCGCGGTTTGGGCCGCACGCCTCTCGATGGTCTGAAAAAGATGCGTGATAATAAAGCATGCCCCGCTTGACGGCTAGCGCCGTCGGAGACCCTTGTAATGCCCGAGCAAGATCTACGTTTACAACAGCTGGAAGTCTGGCTGGATGAGCAGTTGCCGATCCTCTTCAACGCTCAGGACTGGGGCCCCGTGCCCCCGGCCACATTGACCGCGGCCAGCAGCGACGCGAGTTTCAGGCGTTATTTTCGATGGGAGGGCGGTGCCCATACGTTCGTCGTCATGGACGCGCCACCCCCCCAGGAAAACTGCAAACCTTTCGTCGATATTGCGCATTTGCTCGCGAAATCGGGAATAAATGTGCCAAAAATTTATGCAGAAGATTTGCCCCGTGGCTTTCTTTTGCTCAATGACCTGGGCAGAAAAACCTATCTGGACGTGATTGACGGTGAAAATGCCGATCAATTATTTGCCGATGCCATCGACGCGCTGCTGGCTTTTCAGCAATTGCCGATGGATGCGCCGTTGCCCAGCTATGACGTGGCCTTATTGCGTCGCGAGCTGGAACTGTTCCCGGAATGGTACGTGCGTCGTCACCTGGGCATCGACCTCGACCCTGAGCAACAAGCCCTCTGGCAACGTGCCAGCCAGCAGTTGATCGACAGCGCCCTGGCCCAGCCCAAGGTGCTGGTACACCGCGACTACATGCCGCGCAACCTGATGATCAGTGAGCCGAGCCCCGGCGTGCTGGACTTTCAGGACGCGGTCTACGGCCCAGTGACCTACGACATCACCTGCCTGTTCAAGGACGCCTTCCTCAGTTGGCCCCAGGCCCGCGTGCGTGAATGGCAGCGCGGCTATTGGCAGCGCGCCGGGCAGTTGGGGATTCCCGTACAGGACGACTTTGAAGAGTTCCTGCGTGCCAGCGACCTGATGGGCGTGCAGCGTCACCTCAAGGTTATCGGCATTTTTTCGCGTATCTGCCACCGCGACGGCAAGCCACGCTACCTGGCCGACGTGCCGCGTTTCTTTGCTTATATAGAAGCGGTGCTGGCCGACCGACCTGAGTTGAGTGACCTGGGCGAATTGCTCGCCAGCCTGCGCGAACCTGCTGAGGCCAGCGTATGAAGGCGATGATCCTGGCGGCGGGCAAGGGCGAGCGCATGCGCCCGCTCACCCTGCATACGCCCAAGCCGCTCGTGCAAGCCGGCGGCAAGCGGCTGATCGAGTATCACCTTGAAGCCTTGGCGAAGGCCGGCTTTACCGAGATCGTGATCAACCACGCCTGGCTCGGCGAGCAGATCGAAAGCTACTTGGGCGACGGTGCCCAGTTCGGTCTGCGCATCCGCTACTCCCCGGAGGGAGAACCGCTGGAAACGGGGGGCGGCATATTCCAGGCATTGCCGCTGCTGGGCGACGAACCGTTTCTGGTGGTCAATGGCGATATCTGGACTGACTACGATTTCACCCAGCTCAAGCAGCCGATCCGGGGCCTGGCGCACTTGGTGATGGTCGACAACCCTGCGCACCACCCGTCGGGCGGGGATTTCTACCTGGATCACGGTGTGCTTCATGATGCCGCGCCCGGTGCCGATAACCTGACCTTCAGTGGCATTTCAGTGCTCGACCCCAAGTTGTTCGCGGGTTGCAGCGCCGGTGCCTTCAAGTTGGCCCCGGTGTTGCGCGAGGCCATCGCCAAAGGTCTGGTAACGGGGGAGCACATGGCAGGACGCTGGGTGGATGTGGGGACGCTGGAGCGACTGGCGCAGGTCGAAACCTTGCTGACAAAGGGACGCTAGGATGTTGTGGCCAGGGACGCTGATCGGCGCCGGGGCTGGCTTTGCCATTGCCAGTATTCCGGGGGCTTTGTTGGGGGCATTGCTGGGGCAGGCCTTGGATCGTCGCTTGCAATTGCACAGTTGGGCGCAGTTACGTGAGCGCCTGGGTGGGCGTCCGGCCTTGCGCAACGACGAGCTGTTGTTCGTGCTGCTGGGACGCCTGGCCAAGAGTAATGGCCGGGTTGTCGATGGGCATATCCAGCAAGCGCGCCAGGAAATGCGCGCACTGGACATGAGTGAGCCGGCCCAGCGCCGCGCGATCAGCGCCTTCAACCGTGGCAAGTCCGGCAGTGACCGTGTACGCAGTTACCTGCGGGTGCTCAAGACGCAGCCCCATGCGGCGGAAGGCGTGCTGCGCGCCTGTTGGCGCATGGCGTGGGCGGACGGCCGGGCGGATGCTGCCGAGCGCGACCTGATCGACCAGTGGGGTAAGTGGCTGGGCTGGACGCCGCAGCAGCTGCAGGCATTGGCGACCGATTACGCGCCGGAGCGCAAGCCAGTGGCCAATCGTGGGGGGGCCTATCAGGAGGCGTTGCGTATCCTGGGGGTGACGGCAACCACTGAGCCTTCGGTGATCAAGCGCGCCTACCGCCGCCTGCTCAGCCGTCACCATCCGGACAAGATCGCCGGCACGGGTGCCAGCCCCGCGCAAGTACGGGAGGCGACTGAACGAACCCGTGAATTGCATAACGCCTATGCGTTGATTCGTGAGCGGCGCGATTTTCGCTGAGGCTATCGCCACTCAACTCTATGTGGCAGTGGCAAGCCCTAATTGTAGGAGCGAGCTTGCTCGCGAAAAACTCCCAGGCGCCGCATTTATTCAGGAAGCACGCATTATCGTTGACGTTTTTCGCGAGCGAGCTCGCTCCTACAGAAAGCGATGTTGCCCCCTATAGCGGAGTGTCAGTCTGCGCCGCCCTGCGGGCTCAACCACCCGCGAACCCTGCGGTACAACTGCTCTTGCTCCGCCGCGCTATTACCGGGCAACGCCGTGAGCGATACCTGTTTATAGGTGTCATTCTTCGAGCGCTTGGCCGCCTGGAGTCGTTCCTGGGCGTTTTTGCGTTCCAGGGCGCCTTCTTGATAGAACACGTCCGCCGTGGGTACCTTCAAGGCCGGCGCCAGTTGCTGCAGGTCCGGTTGGCGAGCTGCGGGCGTCTTGCCGGCCACCATCACCAACCTCTGCACCTGGGAGGGTTGTTTCTCGCTGAGGTAGCGTGCCGCCCACCAGGCCCCGGTGCCATGGCCGAGCAACACCACGCTGCGGGCGCTTTGGGTCTGGGCGAAGGCGACGGCGGCGTCGATACGGTCGAAGATGCGCTTGGCGTCGGTCTTGTCCTGTTCATCCGCCCCCGGCACCACCGCCGGGTCTGTGCCCTCGGCCTCGGCACTGGCGGCTTGTTCGACCGGCTTGGCTGCGGTGCTGCCTTCCTTGCTGCTGGTATCGACCGCCGCTTTCGGCGGTTCGATGAGCCGTGGCGGCAGGGTGTCCACACTGACGTCAGGCAATGACAGACTGAGGGTGCCCCAGGCTGCGTCCGGCAACTTGCGCCGCAGAGGCGCGATTGCTTGCGGCCAGTCCGCGTTCTCCCCAGCACCTGGTATGAGAATCACCACACCCTCGGCTTCGGCGCTGTTGGCGGGTTTCCATAGCGCCAGGAACGAATCGCTACCAGCTTGCAATTGCTGTTGCTCCTGCTGCGGCACCTGCCGTTCGAGCGCACTGGCTTCTTGCTGGCTACGCTCGGGCAAGGCCTGGCGTTCAGCCGGTTTTTCGACGGCAGGCGAGGGCGCATCCTCGGCCTGAACAGGCAAGACACTGGTAAACAGGAGTGACAGGCACAGTGCTGGCAGTGCCGAACGGTGAAGAAAAAGCATCGTTGATTCCCGGCCAGAAGTGATTCCAGCAGCCTAATGGGTTGGTCGGTATTTGTCAGGGGTATGAGGCGTGGTTCTCGTTACCAACAAGCTATCGGCGGTTTGTTGGCTGCCTTGATGGGCGCGGCGCGACCATTCAACCAGTGAATGGCAGACAACACGCCAGGTGCGGCTATTCTTGTGCCAGCCCATCATTCATAAGAGGCCGCGCACATGAGTACTTCCTCATTCAAGATCGCCCACAAACTGCTGACCGGTGCAGGTGCCATCGAACAACTGGCTGCCGAACTCACGCGCCTGGATGTGGATAATCCGTTGATCGTCACCGACGCCGCGCTGGTCCAGTCCGGTACCGTGGCGCTGGCCTTGGAGCATCTGGGTGACCGAGCCTACGAAATCTTCGACCGCGTGCTGCCCGATCCGGAAATTGCCATCGTCGAAGACTGCATGCGTGCGTACCGCGAAGGGGGGCATGACGGCCTGATCGGTGTGGGCGGCGGCAGTGCCATCGACATCGCCAAGAGCGTGGCGGCCTATGCCGGTTATCACGGCGCGCTGGCGGACTTGTTTGGCGTCGATCAGGTGCCGCGCAAAGGCCCGCCGTTGATCGCCATCCCCACCACGGCCGGTACCGGCTCGGAGGTGACCAATGTGGCGATACTGTCCGACAAGGCTGCACAGCTGAAAAAAGGCATCGTCAGCGATTACTTGCTGCCGGATGTCGCGCTGATCAGCCCGCAAATGACCTTGACCTGCCCACGCGGTGTCACGGCCGCCAGTGGCGTGGACGCCTTGGTGCACGCCATCGAGTCCTACCTGTCGCTGAATGCCTCGCCGATTACCGACGCCCTGGCCATCGGTGCGATCAAGCTGATTGCCAGCGCGTTGCCCAAGGCTTACGCCAATCCGGCGAACCTGCAGGCCCGTGACGACATGGCCACCGCCAGCCTGATGGCCGGCATGGCCTTTGGCAACGCGGGCGTCGGTGCCGTGCATGCGCTGGCGTACCCGTTGGGTGGGCGCTTTAATATTGCCCATGGCGTCAGTAATGCGCTGTTGCTGCCGTATGTCATGCACTGGAACAAATTGGCCTGCGTCGAGCGTATGCAGGACATCGCCCAAGCCATGGGCGTCAATATCGCCGGGCTGAGTGTGAATGATGCTGCTGACCAGGCTGTAGCGGCGATGACGCGGCTGTGTGGGGCGGTGGAGATCCCGTCCGGCCTGCGCAGTTTCGGCGTGCCCGAGGACGCCATCCCGGCCATGGCCAGCGAAGCTGCAGGCATTGAACGCTTGATGCGTAACAACCCGCGCAAGCTCAGCGCCGCCGATATCGAAAAAATCTACCGGGCAGCTTACTAACCGTTGAGATAGGTCACGGTGCGCGCAGCAAAGCATGAGGTATACAATGCGCGCCATCGTGATTTAGCTCAAAAAAGGTGCGTCATGCAGCCCTTCGTCATTGCTCCATCGATTCTCTCTGCCGACTTCGCCCGCCTGGGTGAGGAAGTGGACAAGGTGTTGGCCGCCGGTGCCGACTTCGTGCACTTCGATGTCATGGACAACCACTACGTACCCAACCTGACCATCGGCCCGATGGTGTGCGCCGCGTTGCGCAAGTACGGCATCACTGCGCCGATTGATGCGCACTTGATGGTCAGCCCGGTGGACCGTATCGTCGGTGACTTCATCGAGGCGGGTGCGACTTACATCACCTTCCACCCGGAAGCTACGTTGCACGTTGACCGCACTTTGCAACTGATCCGCGAAGGCGGCTGCAAGGCGGGCCTGGTATTCAACCCGGCCACTCCGCTGAGCGTGCTTGAGTACGTGATGGACAAGGTCGACATGGTCTTGCTGATGAGCGTCAACCCAGGCTTCGGCGGGCAGAAGTTCATCCCTGGCACCTTGAACAAGCTGCGTGAGGCCCGTGCGCTGATCGATGCGTCGGGGCGTGACATTCGCCTGGAGATCGACGGCGGGGTCAACGTCAACAATATCCGTGAGATCGCCGCAGCGGGTGCCGATACCTTCGTGGCCGGCTCGGCGATCTTCAACGCCCCGGACTACCAGGCCGTCATCGACAAGATGCGTGCCGAACTGGCGCTGGCGCGTCCATGAGCGGTTTTGAGCAGTTGTTCCCCGGCAAATTGCCACGGCTGGTGATGTTCGATCTGGACGGTACCTTGATCGACTCGGTGCCCGACCTGGCGGCCGCGGTGGACCAGATGCTGCTCAAGCTGGGGCGCAAGCCGGCAGGGATCGAGTCGGTGCGCGAATGGGTTGGCAATGGCGCACCGATGTTGGTGCGCCGGGCCCTGGCCAACGACATCGATGCCACGGGTGTGGATGAGGTCGAGGCAGAACATGCCTTGGAACTGTTCAATGCCGCTTATGAAAGCAGCCACGAACTGACCGTGGTTTACCCCGGTGTGCGCGACACCCTCAAGTGGTTGAACAAGCAGGGCGTGGAAATGGCCCTGATCACCAACAAGCCGGAGCGCTTCGTTGCGCCGTTGTTGGACCAGATGAAAATCGGTCGCTACTTCCGCTGGATCATCGGCGGCGATACCTTGCCGCAGAAAAAACCCGACCCTGCGGCGCTGTTTTTCGTAATGAAAATGGCCAATATTCCGGCATCTCAGTCGCTGTTTGTCGGCGATTCACGCAGTGATGTGCTGGCGGCCAAGGCGGCGGGCGTGCAGTGTGTGGCCTTGAGTTATGGTTACAACCATGGCCGGCCGATTGCGGAGGAGTCTCCAGCGTTGGTCATTGATGACCTGCGACTGCTAATCCCCGGTTGCTTGGGCGCTGGCGCTGAGATAACGTTGCCCGACATTGATTCGTCCCCTTCTGGAAATTCCATCGTGGTGGTCACTCGCAAACTCTGGATGAAAGTCATCAAGGCCCTGGCCCGCTGGCGTTGGCGCGCCTGACTGATCCTGGCCGCGTTTGCGGCACGTTTGCCTACCTGACTGTTTGACCCTCACACCACGAGGCACCTCATGACCCGCGAAGAATTCCTGCGTTTGGCCGCTGCCGGCTATAACCGTATCCCCATGGCTTGCGAAACCCTGGCCGACTTCGATACGCCGCTGTCGATCTACTTGAAGCTGGCCGACGAGCCCAACTCCTACCTGCTCGAGTCGGTACAGGGCGGTGAGAAGTGGGGGCGTTACTCGATCATTGGCTTGCCATGCCGCACGGTGCTGCGGGTACACGACCATCATGTGAGCATCACCCATGATGGTGTGGAGATCGAAAGCCATGACGTAGAAGATCCGCTGGCTTTTGTCGAAACCTTCAAGGCGCGCTACAACGTGCCGACCATCGCTGGCCTGCCGCGCTTCAATGGCGGCCTGGTGGGGTACTTCGGCTATGACTGCGTGCGCTATGTGGAGAAGCGCTTGGGCAAATGCCCGAACCCGGACCCGCTGGGCGTGCCGGACATTTTGCTGATGGTGTCCGACGCGGTGGTGGTGTTCGACAACCTCGCCGGCAAGATGCATGCGATTGTCCTTGCCGACCCTGCCCAGGCTGATGCCTTCGAGCAAGGCCAGGCCAACCTGGAAGCGCTGCTTGAGAAACTCCGCCAGCCGATCACCCCGCGTCGCGGCCTGGACCTCAGCCGCCCACCTGCGGCCGACCCGGTGTTCCGCTCAAGCTTTACCCAGGATGACTACGAGCGCGCCGTCGATACCATCAAGGAATACATCCTCGCCGGTGACTGCATGCAAGTAGTGCCGTCGCAACGCATGTCCATCGACTTCAAGGCGGCGCCGATTGATCTGTACCGCGCACTGCGTTGCTTCAACCCGACGCCATATATGTACTTCTTCAATTTTGGCGACTTCCACGTCGTCGGCAGTTCGCCGGAAGTGCTGGTGCGGGTTGAAGACAACCTGATCACCGTGCGCCCGATTGCCGGCACGCGCCCCCGTGGCGCGACCGAAGAAGCCGACGTGGCGCTGGAAGAAGACCTGCTCAGCGACGACAAGGAAATCGCCGAACACCTGATGCTGATCGACCTGGGGCGCAACGACACCGGGCGTGTCTCGGAAATCGGCTCGGTGAAACTGACCGAGAAGATGGTCATTGAGCGGTATTCCAATGTGATGCATATCGTGTCCAACGTCACCGGCGAGCTGAAGGCCGGGTTGACGGCGATGGACGCACTGCGGGCGATTTTGCCGGCGGGCACATTGTCGGGGGCGCCGAAGATCCGTGCGATGGAAATCATCGACGAACTGGAGCCGGTCAAGCGTGGCGTCTACGGCGGCGCCGTCGGGTATTTTGCCTGGAACGGCAATATGGACACCGCCATTGCGATCCGCACGGCCGTGATCAAGGATGGCGAACTTCATGTGCAGGCTGGCGGCGGGATTGTGGCGGACTCGGTGCCGGCCCTTGAATGGGAAGAAACCCTGAACAAGCGTCGTGCGATGTTCCGTGCCGTGGCATTGGCAGAGCAAACTCCACAAGACTGAAGCTGGAATAAAAAATGTGGGAGCGGGCTTGCCCGCGATGGCGGTGTGTCACTTGAGATATTCAGTGACTGATCCACCGCCATCGCAGGCAAGCCAGCTCCCACATTTGTTTTGCGCAGTATTTAGAAATCCAGACTGACCCCGACATTGATGCCTTGCTGGGTCAAATTGTCATCCTTCCTCAGGTTATACGCCGCGCGCAGTGCCAGGTCCTGAGTCAGCTTGTGGCTGACACCCAGGCTCAAGCGGTCAGAGTTACTGCGAGGCGTATAGCCGTCCAGCTTGAAGTCGATTCCCTGGACGCTGTTGAGCGAAATGTTCACCTTCTGGGTGTCATTTTCAAACTCATGCTCGTGTGCAACTTCGCCAAAAACCTGGGTTTGCGGCGCGATGCGGTAGCTGCCTTGCAGGCCGACGCCCAGGCGCTTGGAGTCGCGTTGTTGATCATCAAAGGTCAGGGCGGTGGAGCGGCTGTTTTTCTCCGAGTAACCATTGACTTCAACCCGCGCGTAATCGGCGCTGATGAACGGCGACAGGTGCCAGTCGCTGCCCGGTGTGGCGATGTCATACCCCACGCGGCCGCTCAGTGCCCAGAGCCAGCCATCGGTATCACCTTTCTCCGAGCCTTCACTGACACCCAGGGCGAACTTGCGCTTGAGGCTGTCGAAGTCCAGCTTGCCGCCGGTCAATGCGGCATCGGCCCACCAGTGATTTTGCTGATACTGAGCGAAAGCCGTGCCCATATAGCTGTTGAGCTTGTAGTCCGAATCATTGGCACCGGCTTCGAGGGTCTGCCGATACAGGCCAGCGGCAACGCCCACGCGCCAGTTTTCATCGAGCCGGTAGCTGCCACCGATATTCAGGTTGTAGCCGCTGCCGTCGCCACTGGCCGAGCTGCTCTGATCATCGAAATCCAGGCGTTGGCCGCCGCCGGCCACTATGGCGCGCCATTGGCCGACGGCTTGCCAACTGCCGTTGTCTGCTTGCCATTGGTTACGCACCTCGTCCTGGTGGGCGCGCAATGTGCCTTGGGCCATTTCCGGCAGCAAGGTCAGTTCCCACGGCGCGGCGAGTAGCGAATAGGCGTAGTCGGCAATCAAGCGTTGCCCGGCCACAGTCGGGTGGACCGAGTCGTTGTAGATCAGCTTGGTCGGGTCCGGATTGGTACCGCCGATGCCGTAGGTTGGGTTGGCGGTGCAACTGTTGCCGCTGAAGCAGGTGCCGGTCAGGTTCTGGCCGGTGGCGAGGCCGAAGCGGGCCGGATCGGCGAAAGCCTCGTTCAACAACAGCGGGATGTTCAGCGGAATAACCTGCGCATCCACTTGTGACAGGCGCTGTACCAGGGACTGGTTGAAAATATTGCTCAGGGCCGAGGTCGATGCTTGCTGTGGGGTGCCGTTGATGGCCGGCGTCAGTCCTAGGTCGGGTAGCATCCAGACCATGATGTAGCGTGCGCCGGCTTGTTGCAGGGCCTGGGCGCTGTCCGCCAGACGCCCACCTGCGGCGACCGCTTGAGCGGGGCTGAGTACCCGGCCTTGGAGGAAGTCGTTGCCCCCACCGGAAAGGAAGTAGAGCGCGTTCGGGTCAGCTCTCCCACCATTGGCCGGCAAATAGCCCTGCCGGCTGCGCAACACGGTGCCACCCCCGGCATTGCCGGGGGGAATCGCAGCATCGGAGACTGAGGTAATAGAGTCGAGGATATTGTCGGTACGGTAACCACCCACTGCCCAGTTGTTCCCGTCTGGCAAACCTTGGGCTGCGCGAACGGGTGAGGTGGAGGCATTCAGGTCATTGGGGGCTACCCCCAATTTGGCACCCAATAGGGTTGAGGAGACCAGGCCGTACTCACCCTGGAAGTTCGCCCCGGTTCGATTGGTAAAGCGCAACGTGGCACCGGCCGAACCGTCGGGAAACTGGCCTGCATCAGCCAGGCTGTCGCCGAAAACCACCATAGTTGAATAAGGTGACGGGGCTGCGAACGCCTGGGCGCAGGCCAATGACAGGAGGCAGCCGGCAAGGGGCGTGAAAAACGCTGGTCTGAGCATGCAAGATTCCATTCGGTTGTTTTTATGTTGGAAGTGAAACACTAGCAAAATTTCTAGCATTTTCTGTAGGGATATGTGGAATCTGCCTACGTTGGCCCCCGTATTTGCGGCTCCATATTGCACCGCTGGCGAGCCTACGTTACTGTGCCTGAACGTATGAATGAGACCCTCCCCGTGTTGATCATCAGCAAACTCTTGATGCGAGTAGTCAAGGCACACGCCCGTTGGCGTTGGCGCGCCTGACATTTTTCTCTGCCGGCCTGGCCGGACCTGTACCGATTTGCCTTCTTCACCCGTTGCCTGACGCCCCTTGCCAACTCACCCTGGCAACCGGAACGTGTGTCTGGCAGCGGGTCACACTCTTGGAAGGCGGTCATTTGAAATCAGTGAATTCAAGAGGTTTGAACCCACATGTTGCTGATGATTGATAACTACGACTCCTTTACCTACAACGTTGTGCAATACCTGGGCGAGCTGGGTGCCGAGGTCAAGGTGGTGCGCAACGATGAACTCACTGTTGCCGAAATCGCCGCGTTGAACCCCGAGCGCATCGTCGTCTCACCTGGCCCGTGCACGCCGACCGAGGCGGGCATCTCTCTGGAAGCTATCCAGTATTTCGCCGGCAAGCTGCCGATCCTGGGCGTCTGCCTGGGCCACCAGTCCATCGGCCAGGCGTTTGGCGGTGATGTGGTGCGCGCGCGGGAGGTCATGCACGGCAAGACCAGCCCGGTGTTCCATCGTGACCTGGGCGTGTTCCACGGCCTGAACCTGCCGGTGACCGTGACCCGTTACCACTCACTGGTGGTCAAGCGTGAAACCTTGCCCGAATGCCTGGAACTGACCGCCTGGACCCAATTGGAAGACGGCTCGGTCGACGAGATCATGGGCTTGCGTCACAAGACGCTGAACATCGAAGGGGTGCAATTTCACCCTGAATCAATCCTGACCGAGCAGGGCTACGAGCTGTTCGCCAACTTTCTCAAGCAGAGCGGCGGCACGCGCTAAGGACTTTTCATGGATATCAAGACTGCCCTGAGCCGTATCGTCGGCCATCTGGACCTTAGCACCGCGGAAATGAGCGATGTGATGCGCGAGATCATGACCGGCCAATGCACCGATGCCCAGATCGGCGCCTTTATGATGGCGATGCGCATGAAGAGCGAAAGCATCGACGAAATAGTCGGTGCGGTGTCGGTGATGCGTGAGCTGGCGGACAAGGTCGAGCTCAAGACTCTCGACGGCGTCGTCGATGTGGTGGGCACCGGCGGTGACGGTGCGAATATTTTCAACGTGTCGACCGCCTCATCTTTTGTGGTGGCCGCCGCTGGTTGCACCGTCGCCAAGCACGGTAACCGTGCAGTGTCTGGCAAGAGCGGCAGTGCCGACTTGCTGGAAGCGGCCGGTATTTACCTGAACCTCACGCCGGTGCAAGTAGCGCGCTGCATTGACAGCGTTGGTATCGGCTTCATGTTTGCCCAGTCCCATCATGGCGCAATGAAACACGCTGCCGGCCCGCGTAAGGACCTTGGCTTGCGTACCCTGTTCAACATGCTCGGCCCGCTTACGAATCCGGCCGGTGTGAAGCACCAGGTGGTAGGCGTGTTCAGCCAGGCGCTGTGCCGGCCGCTGGCCGAAGTCTTGCAACGCCTGGGCAGCAAGCATGTGCTGGTGGTGCATTCCAAGGATGGCCTTGACGAATTCAGCTTGGCGGCGCCGACCTTCGTGGCCGAGCTCAAGAACGACGAGGTCACCGAATATTGGGTCGAGCCCGAAGACCTGGGTATGAAAAGCCAGAGCTTGCACGGCCTGGCGGTGGAAAGCCCGGCAGCTTCGTTGGAATTGATTCGTGATGCCCTGGGGCGTCGCAAGAGCGAAAACGGTCAGAAAGCTGCGGAGATGATTGTGCTCAATGCTGGCGCAGCCCTTTACGCCGCTGACCATGCCTATAGTCTCAAGGAAGGTGTCGCCTTGGCCCACGATGCGCTGCACACCGGCCTGGCTCGTGAGAAGCTCGAAGAGCTGGGAGCATTCACCGCCGTATTCAAGATGGAGAATGAAGGATGAGTGTGCCAACTGTTCTGGAAAAGATCCTGGCCCGTAAGGCTGAAGAAGTGGCCGAGCGCCGTGCCCGGGTGAGCCTGGCCGAGTTGGAAGCGCAGGCGAAAAGCGCCGAGGCACCACGCGGCTTTGCCAATGCCTTGATCGCCCAGGCCAAGCTCAAGCAGCCGGCCGTGATCGCCGAGGTCAAGAAAGCCTCGCCGAGCAAAGGCGTGATTCGCGAACACTTCGTACCCGCTGAGATCGCCGTCAGTTACGAGAAGGGTGGGGCAACCTGCTTGTCTGTGCTGACGGATATTGACTACTTCCAGGGTTCCGACCCGTTCCTGCAACAGGCGCGCGCTGCGTGCAAGCTGCCGGTGATCCGCAAGGATTTCATGGTCGACCCGTACCAAATCGTCGAAGCTCGTGCCTTGGGTGCCGACTGCGTGTTGCTGATTGTCTCGGCATTGGATGACGTGAAGATGGCCGAGCTGGCGGCCGTGGCCAAAAGCGTCGGCCTGGACGTGTTGGTCGAAGTGCATGACGGCGACGAGCTGGAGCGCGCATTGAAGACCCTCGATACTCCGCTGGTGGGCGTCAACAACCGTAACCTGCATACCTTCGACGTCAGCCTGGAAACTACCCTCGACCTGCTGCCGCGTATTCCGCGCGATCGCTTGGTGATTACCGAGAGTGGCATCGTCAATCGCGCCGATGTGGAATTGATGGAAATCAGTGGTGTGTACTCGTTCCTGGTGGGCGAGACCTTTATGCGCGCCGAGAACCCGGGGGCGGAACTGCAGCGTTTGTTCTTCCCGGAGCGCGGTACGACGATCAGCGGTTCGACACTAGACTGATTTGAAATACGCTCGGAACTGTAGGCGCTGGCTTGCCTGGATAGCGGCGGGTCAGCCAACCTCTGTGTAGCTGACACACCGCTATCGCAGGCAAGCCAGCACCCACATTGGTTTTGTGTTTATTCAGGTAGGTAGGTGTTCGATGCTCCAGCCCGTGATCATGACTGTCGAAGCAGGCCTTGCCGCCGAGCAAGACCTATTGGCAGCGGTTTGCGCGGGTGAGCAGGCATTCGGATTGCTGTTCTGGCAGCCCAGTGACCAAGCGCTGGTCATGCCGCGCCGTTTGAGCCGGCTGCCGGCATTCGCGGTGGCGAGCCAGGTCTCGGCCGATGCGGGTTGGCCGGTATTGCTGCGTGAAACCGGCGGTGAGCCGGTGCCGCAGTCCGGCGCCACGGTCAACATCGCCCTGGTCTATGCCCCACCGCGTAGCGAAGGCGACCAGGGGCGCATCGAAACCGGCTATCAGCGCTTGTGCCAACCGATCTGTGATCTGTTGATCGAGTTGGGTGGCGATGCGTCCGTCGGCGAAATTGACGGTGCGTTTTGCGACGGTCGTTACAACGTCAACCTCAATGGCCGCAAAATGGTGGGCACTGCCCAGCGTTGGCGGCAAAGCGGTGGCCGCCCGGTCGGGTTGGTGCATGGGGCGATGTTGCTGGAGAATGATCGTGAGGAATTGATTGCGGCGGTCAACCGCTTCAATCAAGCCTGCGGCTTGGAGCAGCGGGTTCGCGCCGATAGCCATATCGCACTGCACGAAGCGTTTCCCGCGCCGGACGCGATCCGTCGGCTCGACACGTTGTACCGGCAGATGCTGGCTGGCTTCCTGCCGCTCTAGCGAGTACCGAACACCACCATCGTCTTGCCTTTGACGTGCACCAGGTTGCGTTCTTCCAAATCCTTGAGCACGCGGCCGACCATTTCCCGCGAACACCCGACAATACGTCCGATCTCCTGGCGCGTGACTTTGATCTGCATGCCGTCGGGATGGGTCATGGCGTCGGGTTGTTTGCATAATTCCAGCAGGCAGCGAGCGACGCGGCCAGTGACATCAAAGAACGCCAGGTCGCCGACCTTACGCGTGGTGTCGCGCAGGCGCTGGGCGATCTGACCGCTCAGGGCGTACAAGATGTCCGGATCATGCTGGGCCAATTCGCGAAATTTCGCATAGCTGATTTCGGCCACTTCGCACTCAACTTTGGCCCGTACCCAAGCACTACGTTCCTGCTCTTTGCCTGCTTGTTCAAACAAACCCAGCTCCCCGAAGAAGTCTCCGGCGTTGAGATAGGCAATGATCATCTCACGGCCATCCTCATCCTCGATCAGGATGGTGACCGAGCCTTTGATGATGAAGAACAGGGTTTCTGAACGCTCGCCGGCGCAGATGATGTTGTGTTTGGCCGGATGACGTCGGCGCTGGCAGTGAAGCAGCAGCTTGTCGAGGTTCTTGATCTTGGATGTGGGAGTAAGAGCAACCATGGTTGTATCCCGAAAAAGACTGCGCGGTGTCGTTGGCGTTGTTTTTATCCAGCGGCATCTCATTGATACACGCCGTACAAGACATGGCAATGCGCCATTCATTTGGCGCCAGCTTACCAGACACCTTCTGTCGCGATTAGCCAATTTAGCGGGCAAACGCTGTCATTTATCGATTTTATGCAGGGCGCTGCTGTTTCAAGGCCCTGTGCTAAGCTGGCGACCCTTTTTTAGCAGTGGAGTCTGGGCGATGAAGGCACGCATCCAATGGGCGGGCGAAGCCATGTTCCTCGGTGAGTCGGGCAGCGGCCACGTGGTGGTTATGGATGGCCCGCCGGAAGCCGGCGGTCGGAACCTGGGTGTACGCCCCATGGAAATGTTGCTGCTGGGTGTGGGCGGTTGCAGCAATTTCGACGTGGTCAGCATCTTGAAGAAGTCCCGGCAAGCCGTGGAAAGCTGCGAAGCCTTCCTGGAAGCCGAGCGCGCCACTGAAGACCCCAAGGTTTTTACCAAGATCCATATGCATTTCGTGGTCAAGGGCCGGGCGCTGAAAGAAGCCCAGGTCAAGCGGGCCATCGAGCTGTCGGCCGAGAAGTACTGCTCAGCATCGATCATGCTGGGGGCCGCGGGCGTGGTCATTACCCACGACTACGAAATCATCGAGTTGGGTTGATTGCAGCAGGCAAAAGAAAGGGCGCTTCGGGCGCCCTTTTTTTCGGTTCAGATTCGATAGGTGCTTTTGGTCATGACCTTGGCCAGCAGGCTCATGCCGAACCGTACCGGGGCTGGAAAGCGGAAGCCGCCCGCGTCCAGCGCGCTCTCTGCGTGGTGTTCTTCATCGATGCGCATCTGCTCAAGAATGGCCCGTGACTTTTCGTCTTCGGCCGGCAGTTGCTCCAGGTGTTCGTCCAGGTGCTTGCACACCTGATGTTCTGTCGCGGCCACAAACCCCAGGCTGACTTTGTCGCTGATCAGCCCGGCAGCCGCGCCGATACCAAACGACAAGCCATAAAAAAGTGGGTTGAGCACGCTGGGATGGCTGCCCAACTGGCGGATGCGTTGTTCGCACCAGGCCAGATGGTCGATCTCTTCCTCGGCCGCATGCTCCATCGCCGTGCGTACCTGTGGCAACTTGGCGGTCAGCGCCTGGCCCTGGTACAACGCCTGGGCACAGACTTCACCGGTATGGTTAATGCGCATCAGGCCAGCGACGTGACGGGTATCGGTGTCGCTCAGCTGTACATCCGGCTGCACGATGGCGGGCGAGGGACGGTAGGGCTGGCCGCTGAACGGCAGCAGGGTGCGCATGGCCGTGTCGGCTTGCAGCAACAGACGGTCAATCGGCGAGTAGTGACGTTGGGTAGTCATGCTGACCTCCGGGAAGAATCTCGGCGGCCAGTTTACCGCAAGAGAGCGTCCAGCGTTTGTGCTGAGTCAATTTGCCCTTGTGCACTCAGCCCGGTGGCCAGTTCATCTGGCGCTGACCCAGCACGTGCATATGGATGTGGTAAACGGTTTGCCCGCCGTCTTCATTGCAATTCATCACCACACGAAAGCCTTTTTCGCAGCCTTGTTCCACGGCCAGGCGTTGGGCGGTGAACAGGATATGGCCGGCCAGCGCCTTATCGTCCTCGGTCAGGTCGTTGAGGGTACGAATGGGTTTTTTCGGGATAACCAGGAAATGCACTGGTGCCTGCGGGGCGATATCGTGAAAAGCCAGGACTTGGTCATCTTCATAGATGATCTTCGCCGGTATTTCCCTGTTGATGATCTTGGTGAACAGAGTATCCACAGCTGTATCTCCATCGTGAAAAGTGAGGTGAGTGTACGTAGGCCATCAGCGTGGGCAATAGGCCTTGTTGATGGCGCCGGCAATTTTGCGAGTGAGCCAGCGTGGGCTCAGGCGTGGGCTGAACGTCAGCCATCGATTGCGGCGCCCGGGAATGATAATGGCCTTGTTCTTTTCCAGCGCCCGCACGGTGTAGAGCGCGACTTCTTCCGGGCTCATCAGCTGCTGGCTGCGGTCGAGTTTCGCCGTATCCATCTGCGCGGTGCCGAAGAATGCGGTGCGCGTGGGGCCGGGGCACAGCACTGAAACCTTGATGCCGCAGGTCTTCAATTCTTCACGCAGCCCTTCGGAGAAGTGCAATACGTAGGCTTTGCTGGCGTAGTAGCTGCTCATCCACGGCCCAGGCTGGAAGGCGGCGACCGAAGCCACATTGAGGATTTGCCCGCCGCCATGCAGGGCCATGGCATTGCCCAGTGCGTGGCACATGCGGGTCAAGGCCAGGATGTTGACCTCGATGAGGTCCTGCTCGGTCATCCAGTCCTGGGCCAGGAACGGCCCGCTGGTGCCGATGCCGGCGCAGTTGACCAGCAGGTCGATCTGTCGCTCACCCTCTTCGAGCTCCAGCAAAAAGCCGGACAAACGCAGCGGCTCGCTCAAATCACAGGCACGAAACAGCACCTCGACGCCGAAGCGTTGGGTCAACTCCAATGCAATGCTTTCCAACTGATCACGCTGGCGGGCCACCAGAATCAAGCTACGGCCGCGCCGTGCCAAGGCCTCGGCCAATGCCAGGCCGATGCCACTGGAGGCGCCGGTGATCAGAGCGTAACGGGTCATGCCTTTCTCCATCGCAACGCCACCGGCCTATGACAGTGCGTCACAGGCGGCGGGCGTTTCTTCACTGTTCTGGAGAGTCTACAGGTTCGGCTGCATCGTCAGCACTTTGCGCTTCGGCTTCGTCAACGATAGCGCTTTGATCGGCGTCTGCATCGGAGGTAATGGAGCTGCTTTCGTAGCTGCTGTCCATGTTGGCTTCAAGCTGGTCCAGGTAGCCATTCATACCCAGGGTGACGACGATGATGAGCATCAAGGGAATGAACGCCAGCCACAGCGAGGCCAGGATTTTCACCGCAGTGGAGTTGCGTGGTGGTGGCGCGCCGTACTGGTTGGCGCCCGTATTGCCTGGCAGTACCAGCAATAGGAGTGGGAATACGCTGTTTACCAGCGGAACCAGGTTGAGCAGGTACAGCCAGCCAGACCAGCCCAGGTCATGCAGGCGCTGCACGCCGATTTGCACGCTCACCACTACCAATGCCACAAACAGCGCGAAACCCAGCAGCGAGCCAATAATGATGGCGATGGTTGGCGAGGCTGTCGCCACCGCGAAGCCCACCGTACTGATGATGCCCGCTGCCACCAGCATCGCGACGGTCAGTGCCAGCGTCCAAGCCAGGTAGCGCAGGCGCCCGATGCGCCCGTGGATGGTGAATACCTTTAGGGTGGCGAACTCCGGCAGGTCGTCGCCAACTGCGGCGCGTGGCGGTGCATAAGGTGACGCAGCGGCGCGGTCAGAGGTTGACGAGTCCGTCTCGTGGGTTTCTGCAAGGTTGAACGCCACGGGTTGTTCGGCCTCGATGCGAGCGTCGATCCCGGCATTGTGCAGTGCCGTCAGGTAAGTTTGCGCGTCGGGCTGGGACAGGTCGCGCTTGAGCGCGACGGGGCGGCCGGTGAAGAGTTTTTCGATTGCTTCAACATCGCTTTTGAATAACTCGGCGAGGTTCAGCTTGGCGGTGGTGCTTTCGACACCTGGGCGCAAGGCTCCGTCAAACACAATCTTGAAACGGCTGTCGCTCATGCGGGCATCCTTGTCACGTAATCAGGAAGAGTATGCAGGCCTGTCCAGTTGGCAGGCCCTGCAGTGGGTCAGCGTGGCCAGCGCAGTTGCGCGGCGTGCTCGCGTGCTTTGCGGTATTCGGCATCCAGGCGCGCTATGAGCTCATCCACAGTGGGTACATCATTGATCTCACCGACGCCTTGGCCAGCAGACCATACAGTTTTCCACGCTTTGGCCTCATCGCTCAATGGCTTGAGCTTGGAACCGAAATTGACTTCACCCTTGCCTTGAAGCGCAGCAAGGTCAAAACCGGCATTTTCCAGGCTCTGGCGCATAAAGCTTGCAGGTACGCCGGAGACTGCAGGAGTGTGCACGATGTCGGCAGCGCGGGATGTGAGCAGCATCTCCTTATAGGCATCCGGTGCCTGACTTTCGGTGGTGCCGATAAAGCGCGTACCGAAATATGCCAGGTCTGCCCCCAGCATCTGGGCGGCAAGAATTTCGTGCCCATGGTTAAGGCAGCCCGCCAGCAGCAGGGTTTTGTCGAAGAACTGGCGAATTTCGGCAATCAGCGAAAAGGGGCTCCAGGTGCCAGCGTGGCCACCCGCGCCAGCGGCTACGGCAATCAGGCCGTCTACGCCGGCTTCAGCGGCTTTTTCCGCATGGCGTCGGGTAGTAACGTCATGAAATACCAGGCCGCCGTAGCTATGAACCGCGTCCACCAGTTCCTTTACCGCACCGAGGCTGGTGATGACGATGGGCACCTTGTGCTCGACACAGATCGCCAGGTCGGCCTCCAGCCGCGGGTTGCTGTTGTGCACGATCAGGTTCACGGCATAGGGCGCAGGATTGTCCAGCAGCGCCAAGCCCGCTTCGATTTCTTCCAGCCAGGCCTTGAAGCCGCTGCTTTCGCGTTGGTTGAGCGCCGGGAAACTCCCCACTACCCCGTTGCGACAGCAGGCCAGGACCAGTTGTGGATTGGAGATCAGAAACATCGGCGCGGCCACCACGGGCAGGCGCAGACGTTGTTCCAGCAGAGCGGGCAGCGACATTGGAGGTTCCCCGAGTAATTGACGTTAGAACGGTTTGACCACGACCAAAATTACGATAGCCAGCAATATCAGAACCGGGACCTCATTGAACCAGCGATAAAAGACATGGCTGCGGGTGTTTTCGCCACGGGCGAAGCGTTTTACCTGTGCGCCGCACATGTGGTGATAGCCGATCAGCAGGACGACCAGGGTCAGCTTGGCGTGGATCCAGGCCCCCGACTGGAAAATGCCTGGGTTGAGGGCCAGCATCCAGATGCCGAAGACCAGTGTGGCAACCATCGCCGGGCCCATGATGCCACGGTACAACTTGCGCTCCATGATGCTGAAGCGCTCCTTGCTGACGGTGTCTTCGCTTTGGGCGTGGTAGACGAACAGGCGCGGCAGGTAGAACAGCCCGGCAAACCAGCAAACGATGCTGACGATATGTAAGGCTTTGACCCATAGATAGAGCATTTTAGTTATTCCCAGGTTCACGGTAGCGAAGATAGTAGTGGCTCATGCGCCCGTACGTCACGTTGACGGTTGTCGCAGGACGATACGGCCCCTATTATCGACGGCTTTCCAGTGGGTTCGTTGAGGGCAGGTTTATGGTCAAGGTCGGTATCGTCGGCGGCACGGGTTACACCGGTGTCGAATTGCTGCGTCTGTTGGCTCAGCATCCGCAGGCTGAGGTGGTGGTCATCACTTCCCGATCCGAAGCCGGGCTGGCCGTGGCCGATATGTACCCGAACCTGCGAGGCCACTATGACGGTCTGGCGTTCAGTGTGCCGGACACCAAGACCCTGGCTGCCTGCGACGTGGTGTTCTTCGCCACGCCTCACGGTGTGGCTCATGCGTTGGCCGGCGAGCTGCTGGCGGCCGGCACCAAGGTTATCGACTTGTCGGCAGACTTCCGTCTGCAAGACGCCGATGAGTGGGCCAAATGGTACGGTCAGCCCCATGGTGCGCCGCAGCTGTTGGAAGAGGCGGTTTACGGCCTGCCGGAAGTCAATCGTGAGCAGATCAAGCAAGCGCGCCTGATTGCCGTGCCGGGTTGCTATCCGACGGCGACGCAATTGGGCTTTCTGCCATTGCTGGAGGCTGGCTTGGCGGATGCGTCGCGCCTGATCGCGGACTGCAAGTCGGGCGTCAGTGGTGCGGGCCGTGGTGCGGCGGTAGGTTCGCTTTACTCCGAAACGTCGGAAAGCATGAAAGCCTATGCGGTAAAAGGTCATAGGCACTTGCCGGAAATCCGCCAGGGTTTGCGTCGCGCTGCCGGCCAGGATGTGGGGCTGACCTTCGTGCCGCACCTGACACCGATGATCCGCGGGATTCACTCCACGCTGTATGCGACCGTCACCGATCGCTCGGTAGACCTGCAGTCGCTGTTTGAAAAGCGTTATGCCAATGAGCCGTTCGTCGATGTGATGCCGGCCGGTAGCCATCCGGAAACGCGCAGCGTGCGTGGTGCCAATGTGTGCCGTATTGCGGTGCATCGTCCGCAGGATGGCGACCTGGTGGTGGTGTTGTCGGTGATCGACAACCTGGTCAAGGGCGCTTCGGGCCAGGCGGTGCAGAACATGAACATCCTGTTCGGCCTGGACGAGAAGTTGGGCCTGTCCCACGCGGGGATGTTGCCTTAACGCGGGCTCACCGTTGCGCAAAGGCCCGTTGATCGGGCCTTTTGCATTTTTAATGGTCGCTGGGCGGATTGATATACCGTAACAATAGTTGACCGCTTTTCTAGGAGAAGCGGATAATACCGGTCATTACGCATATGGCGGCGCTACGCCGGGAGATTATCAGCATGAGCGTTGAATCCTTCACCCCCACGGCTTTGCAATTCACCCACGGTGCTGCGCACAAGGTGAAGAGCCTGGTCGATGAAGAGGGTAATGATCGCTTGAAGCTGCGCGTATTCGTTACGGGCGGCGGTTGTTCAGGGTTTCAGTACGGTTTTACCTTCGATGAAGATGTGGCCGATGACGACACTATCGTTGAGCGCGAGGGTGTGAGCCTGGTCGTGGATCCGATGAGCTTCCAATACCTGGCAGGTGCCGAGGTGGATTATCAGGAAGGTCTGGAAGGCTCGCGTTTCGTGATCAAGAACCCTAATGCCACCACGACATGTGGTTGCGGGTCTTCGTTCTCGATCTGATCGGTAGCAGATACAAAAACGCCGCTTGGCTTTTACGGGCCAAGCGGCGTTTTGCTGTCTGGGGTCAGGCGGGGTAGATCGCGCCAAGCACTCGAAGCCCACGTGCGCCAGTGACGCTGGGGCGATTGGCGGCGATGCCTTCCAGGCAGCAATGTGCCAGCCAGGCGAAGGCCATTGCTTCTACCCAGTCAGGATCTACGCCGTAGGCCGCTGTAGTGCTGACATGAGTGGAAGGCAGCAACGTTGTCAGCCGGCTCATCAGTGCCCCGTTATGGGCGCCGCCCCCGCAGATCAGCAAGGTTGTTGTGTCAGTCTGGGCGCTTTGCAGGGACTCGACGATGGTCAGGGCCGTCAGCTCCAGCAGGGTGGCCTGTACGTCTTGGGGTTCAAAGGCGGGCAAACGGCCAAGGTGCTGCTGCAGCCAGGCCAGGTTGAACACTTCGCGGCCCGTGCTTTTTGGGCCTTTGGTCATGAAGAACGGATCGCTGAGCAACGTATTGAGCAGTTGGGGTTGGACCTTGCCGCTGGCCGCCCATTGCCCGTTCCGATCAAAGTGTTCGCCGCGCTGCAGGTTAATCCAGGCATCGAGGAGGACGTTCCCCGGGCCGCAGTCGAAACCGGCGACAGGCTCGCCCGTCTCGATCAGGCTGAGGTTGCTGAACCCGCCGACATTCAATACCGCGCGATTGCCCGTCTGCTCGCCGAACAAGGCTTCATGAAAGGCTGGAACCAATGGAGCGCCTTGGCCGCCGGCAGCGACATCGCGGCTGCGGAAGTCGCTGACGACCGTGATGTCTGTCAGCTCGGTGAGAAGGGCAGGGTTGCCGATCTGAACGGTAAAGCCTCGGGCGGGTTCATGGCGAATCGTCTGACCATGGCTACCAATCGCCCGAATGTCTTGAGGCTTGAGGTTCTGTTGATCCAGCAAGGCGTGGATGCCTTGCGCAGCGAGCGTTACCCATTGTTGCTGTGCAATTGCCGAGCGGGCGATTTCATCCGGGCCACTGGCGCATAGGCTCAGCAGTTCTGTGCGCAAGGCGTCAGGCATCGGGATGTAATGGGTGGCGATCAGATTGACCGCCGCGCCTTGTTCGATAAGGGCGATATCCAGGCCGTCGAGGCTGGTCCCGGACATCACACCGATATAGAGCGGCATACCTTAACGCTTCGCCGAGGCCAGCATGGTGGAGCGCTCTTGATCCATGCGTGCCATCAGCGGCTGGCTCTGCTGCATGAAGCGCGCGCGTTCGGCCTTGGCAATCGGGTCAGCCATCGGCAGCTTCTGGCCCAATGGGTCGACGTGTACGCCGTTGACCTGGAACTCGTAGTGCAAGTGCGGGCCGGTGGAGAGGCCGGTAGTGCCGATGTAGCCGATCACTTGCCCCTGTTTCACGTTGCCGCCAGTCTTGACGCCCTTGGCAAAGCCTTGCATGTGGCCGTACAGCGTGCGGTAAGTGTTGCCGTGCTGGATGATCACCGTATTGCCGTAACCACCCCGGCGCCCTGCCAACAAGACCTTGCCGTCGCCCGCCGCTTTGATTGGCGTGCCACGCGGCGCGGCATAGTCGACGCCCTTGTGTGCGCGAATTTTGTTCAGAATTGGATGCTTGCGGCCCATGGAGAAACGCGAGCTAATACGAGCAAAGTCAACGGGGGTACGGATGAAAGCCTTGCGCATGCTGTTGCCATCAGCTGTGTAGTAGCTGCTGTTGCCTTGTTTGTTGGTGTAGCGCACGGCGGTGTAGGTTTTGCCACGGTTGGTGAAGCGTGCAGACAGGATGTTACCAGTGCCCACGACTTTTCCGTTGGCTACTTTCTGCTCGTAGATCACGTCGAACTCATCGCCTTGACGGATGTCTTGGGCGAAGTCGATGTCGTAGCCAAAAACGCTGGCCATGTCCATGGTCATGCTGTGCGACAGGCCCGCACGCGCGGCCGATTGCGACAGCGAGCTGTTGATCACGCCATGTACGTAGGCGGAACGCATGACGGGTTTGGTGGTGATTCGGTTGAATGCGAAGCCTTTGGCGCCTTTGCTCAGGCTGATGCTTTCCAGGTCGCTGATAGTGGTGTGCAGGTTGTTCAGCTGGCCGTCTGGCGTCAGCTCAAACTCGAGCTTTTGGCCTCGTTTGAGCTGAGTGAATTGCTTGGCTTGCTTATCGCTGGCGAGCACTTCATTTACAGCGGCGGCAGGCAATCCAACCTTTTCGAACAGGGTAGATAGTGTGTCGCCTTTGCCCACGATGACTTCGCGGTGCTGGGGATTCTTGGCTGCGGCTGCCGCAGGTGCTTCCTGGGTGGCTTGTTGAGTGTCTTCTGGAGTGCTTTCGATCTGTGCGAAAGGTGATTCGGCCGGAGCATTTGTGGCTTGTTGAGCGTCGGAAGCGTCTTGATCTTGTGTCAGTTGTTCAACTGGGCTTTCCAGATCGAGGCTCAGGGATGTTCGTTTGGCTTCAACGTCACTGGAAGGGAATACCAGCAGTGCCAGGCTGAGAAGGGCGGCGATACCACTTGCGGCGAGCAGGTGGGTCTTCGGGTAAAGCGGCGGCGCTTTAGACGGTTCAGTGGTCATAAGTAATTTTGACTTTGAAGATGAAATGGAAAAGATGAATGACATGATGAAGATGAAATAACTGTATAAAATATAACCAAATCATCTGTGGCGCAAGCTCGCGAACGCTGGGCTTGCTGAACGGTGTCCGTGCGCAGGGCAAAACTTGTAATTAGTCCCTGATCTTGTATGGTTGGTTCCCTTTTGAATCTGAGCCTTGCAGGTCTGTTATGAAGTCGGTTGAAGAGCAGCTAGCGCTGATAAAACGTGGTGCGGAAGAACTGTTGGTCGAGGCCGAGCTGATCGAAAAGCTCAAGCGTGGCCAACCCTTGCGTATCAAGGCTGGCTTTGATCCGACTGCGCCGGATCTGCACCTGGGTCATACCGTGCTTATTAATAAGCTGCGTCAGTTTCAGGAGTTGGGCCATCAGGTCATCTTCCTTATAGGTGACTTCACTGGGATGATCGGTGATCCAAGCGGCAAGAGCGCTACGCGCCCGCCGCTGACTCGTGAGCAGGTGCTCGATAATGCCGAGACCTACAAGACCCAGGTATTCAAGATCCTTGATCCAGCCAAGACTGAGGTGGCGTTCAACTCCACTTGGATGGACAAAATGGGGCCGGCAGATTTCATTCGTCTGACGTCCCAGTACACCGTGGCACGCATGCTCGAGCGCGATGACTTCGACAAGCGCTACTCGACCAATCAGCCAATCGCCATCCATGAGTTCCTTTACCCGCTGGTTCAAGGGTACGACTCGGTGGCGCTGCGCGCGGACGTTGAGTTGGGTGGCACCGATCAGAAGTTCAACCTGCTGATGGGGCGTGAATTGCAACGCGCCTATGGTCAGGAGGCTCAGTGCATTCTGACCATGCCGCTGTTGGAAGGCTTGGATGGCGTCAAGAAGATGTCCAAGTCTCTGGGGAACTATGTCGGTATCCAGGAAGCACCAGGTGTGATGTACGGCAAGTTGGTGTCTATTCCGGATGCGCTGATGTGGCGCTACTTCGAGCTGTTGAGCTTCCGCTCGATGGACGAGATCAATGCGCTGCGTGCGGATGTCGAGGCGGGCGCTAATCCTCGCGATGTGAAGATTAAGCTGGCTGAAGAAATCGTTGCGCGTTTCCATGGTGAGGAGGCTGCGGCCAGCGCTCACCGCGCGGCAGGTAATCGCATGAAAGACGGCGAGCTGCCTGACGATCTGCCGGAAATTGAATTGACTGCTGCTGAGGCGATGCCGATTGCGGCTGTGCTTAATAAAGCTGGCTTAGTGAAGAATTCGGCGGTCGCGCGTGATCTCTTGGGTTCGGGCGGTGTACGTATAGATGGTGAGGTGGTTGATCGCACCTTTATATACGAGCTGGGCGCGACTCACGTTTGCCAGGCGGGGAAGAAGGCATTTGCGCGTATTACGCTCAAATCCGAACAAGTCTGAAAATAGGTGTTGACGGCGAATTATATCTGTCTATAATTCGCCCCACTTCCGGCGCAGTCGAAACGGAAAACTCCTTGGCAAACAATGAGTTATGCAGTTTTCGGCAGCAAGTTGCTTCAGTTCATCGAAGCCAAAAGGAAGTTGAAAAAGAGGTGTTGACAGCAGCGTGTAACGCTGTAGAATTCGCCTCCCGCTTACGAGAGATCGCAAGCGCAAGTGGTTGAAGTTGTTGAAGAAATC
>NZ_JALJRP010000034.1:0-59962 GCF_024519715.1 Pseudomonas sp. Pse35
CGGGAGCAAGCTCCCTCGCCACAGTTACCGATTCTGTCTTAACTGACTGGCATTAGCCCCATGGGCGCCTGTTTTTTATCACTCACCGTTTCAGCTTTTACGCTGCTGCGCCATTTCACGCTTGGGTCCGAACATCGCCCACGCAATCAACCCCAGCAACGGCACGAACAGCAGCACCACGACCCACAACCCCTTGGTCTCCCATCCGCCAGTGCTGCGCAAAACGATATTGATCGCCCAGAGTTCCAAGAGCAGCAGAACCACCGCCAATACGATCCAGATATATTCAATTTGCATGATTCACCTCCTGAAGTCTAAGCGTTAGGTCAAGCAGATGCCCCAAGGGTTCCATTAGAATTTTCCTGGCCACACTTTCTGGCCGCCCGTTGCGCTGGAGCGTCAGCAACCGGTTGTGCGTTGTGCAATCTCAACGCGGCCCGACCATGCAAGCTGCACGACCTCCAAGCATACAAAAAAATACAACCAACTGATTTAGAAGATAATTTTTAACCATGAAAGTTGGTACGCCTGATGCAACCTTCCTCACCACGAGGCGTGCACTTCGACACGCCCGCATACCCCCCCGTGAGGTTACCTATGAATGCCATCGACCTGCTCAAAGCCGACCATGAACGCGTCAAGACCCTGCTGACCCAGTTAAGCGAATCCACTGAACGCGGGGTAAAAAAGCGTACCGAGTTGTTGGCCAAACTCGAAATGGAGATCACCCTGCATACCCAACTCGAAGAAGAGACCCTCTACCCCGCGTTCAGGAAAGCTGGTGGCAAGGAACAGGACATCATGTACCACGAAGCCAAGGAAGAGCACCGTACCGTCGACTCGCTGGTACTGCCGGACTTGAAGAAAACCGACCCCTCGTCCACCGAGTTTTCCGGTCGCGTCAAAGTGGTCAAGGAGTTGCTTGAGCACCATATCGAAGAAGAAGAAACCGAGATGTTCCCTCAGGCCAAGAAACTGCTGGGTAAAGCGCTGCTCGAAGAGCTGGGAGCCGAGATGGAAGCGATGAAGGCCGCGCACAAAAAAGCCATGGCGAAAAAACCGCTGGCGGCGTAACGGCTACCTCCTCGCAGCAAGGTTCGCGCGACAGTGACCCACAGGCCCTGTCGCGCTATCGATTTGCACCGATGATTTCTCCTCGCTCACTCAGCGATCCGGCCGACCGAGCCGGCCTGGCGCCCCATGCTAGCGTGCCATTGCCCTTGGCAGTGGCCGGGGGCTTTCAGGAGATTCATCACAATGGACACGCACTCCCCCACCTATACCCACCTGTTCAAAGAGGACTGGCACCTGCTGTGTTCGGCCTCTTCCATGGCGGCAATCGACTCCCCGATCGCCTACCTGAAGGCGTTATACCTGTTTGCCCAAGCGCTGGAAAAAAGCGGTAAAGGCAAACAGCCCAAGATCACCCTCGACCGGCGACGCCCCGAACTCAAGACACTGCCCCTGGACGAACGCGGCCTCAGCGCTGTGATTCCTCAACTCTCGATGATCAACGAAACCCTGTCCCGCCAGATCGACGCTCATCTCAAACAAACCCGCCGTGAATACCGCGGCCGCTCCCTTGATGAGGTGCTCGGCAGGCAACGCTTCCCCTTCGTGCTGCCGTTCGAACGCGCGCATCGCCAGTGCTGGCTCGGTTTGTCCGGCGGCAAGCCACAATTGGGCGAACTCAGTTACCGCATCAGCCTCAAGCTGCCCACCAGCCAGCGCGCGCAAAACACTTACGGCGTGGTCCGGCACGAGGCCTATGAAGCGCAACGTTTGCTGTCCGGGCTGAGCCCTGCCCAGCAGGTGTTATTGATCGAGCCTTTGTTAATAAGAACAGGAGACGTACAGGCAGAAGATTTTTTTACCCAGCACTATGGTACCCAGGAGCAGCCCCTTGAGGAGTTGTCCCACTGGTTGCAGAAAACCGGACTCACCGCCGATCAGACCGAAGCGCTACTGGCCTGCGGCAAGTATGTGCCGGTGCTGTCGAGCAATGTTCTGGCAAGCGCCCTGCCAACGCCGCCGGCCAAGCTGCGCCTGCACAACGGTGCCGCGTACGTGAACGGGCCGATCACCGAGGCCGGCGCGACCCAGTCGCCCCTGTCGATCAATGCGCAGGACAAGGATGGTGCGCGCCTGCTCAATACCTCATGGGAACGTTATCAGCGCCTGCACCGAATGATCCGCCTGCAACGCTGGACGCAATTGCCCTTCGACGCACTCGACGCCCTGTCGACGAGCGTGGTGCGGCGTGAACACGAGGGCGACCCGGCGCAGCCCGCCAACGACAATACCCTGCGCGCACTGGGCGTCTATCGCTATCTGGAGCGCCGCTACAGCCTGTCATTGCAAGCCTTTGCCGCCGTGCTGGATGAGATACCGGTGTGGGCACCCGGCACTCGTCTGTCGCTGTACGACCAGCTGTTCAATCCCGGCCCGTTGCCAGGCCAGGCATTGACCCTGGACAGGCCGACCCTGGCCTTGAGGGAGGAAATCCCGACAACCCTGCGCCACCAGCTCTGCACCGGCCTGCACCTGAGCGACACCCCAGCCTCGTTGCACTGGCTGATCAAGCAGGCCCGCCTGCATCTACCCGCTTCTTGCCCGACGCTTACGTTTTATAGCGCGCTGTATCGCCAAACCCGTATCGCGCGATTGTTCGGGCTGTCAGTGCTCGACAGCTACCATGTGGCGGCGCTGCTGGGCGGTAAGGATTACACCGCACAACTGGTCAACCCGAGCCTGCGTCGCTCCGGCGTCAATGCCCCTGCCGACCTGCTCGATGTGCTGATGCAAATGGACTGGCTGGTCCGCTGGCTCAACGACACGGGTCAAACGGTTGATCAGCTTCGCCGCCAATTGCTATTGGATGCCCAATCCCCACCGCCCCACGTGCAGACGTACATCACCCAACTCGATGAGGTAATCGAACTGACCCGCCATGGCCTGTTGGCGCAAGAAGACCTCGCTGACCTGTCATTGCCCCAGCCCGAGTCTGACACCAAAGCGGCGCCCATTGCCTGGCATGCCCTCATCGTACAAGGGCTGCTGCACAGCCAACCGCTGCTCAAGCCCGCGCCGCCCAAAGAACTGCCCAATGGGCTGGTGCAGCTTATCGAAGCCCAGACCCTGAGCCTCGACCCAGAACGCAACACGGCTCTGCACAGCGATGCCAAACAGGCAGTGACCAAGAAGCTGGGCGCGTTCTACCCACAAATGCAGCCGCTGAAAGCAAAAATCGACACGCTGCTCAACGCTCCCTCACACCTTGCCGGTGACCCCGCCGCGTACCTGCAATGGCGCAAACTCGTGGTTCGACAAATTGCCCGAACCGCCACTGCCGAATCCACCACGGAGCTGCACAAAAATGTATTGCTGAGCCTGCCGGATGCCGAAGTGTCCTTGGGGCTGGCAGTGAGTCGTGAGGCCTTGCAGACCTTCGTGCTCCATCCGCACTGGCTGAGCCCGGACCACACCGCGGCCTCGCTGCTCAAGCTGACGCTGAGCACGCTGTACCTGCTGCAACGCTTTGCCCATTGCCTCAGCACCTACGGGCTGGCCCAGGACAGCGTGCTCGCCTATTTACAATGCGCCAATTCATCCTCCGTCGAAGGCTCCGCCATAACTGACAATGGGGCTTGCACCTCGCAACTGGCCGCATTGCTCAAGTGGGATGTCGATGAAATCAACCTGCTCGTTGAATCTCTGCCTGCCAAACAGGTGAGGACCCTGGCCGACCTGGACTGGCTCCTGCGTTGCCATGAAGCCGTCAGGCTCACCGGCCTTTCCGCCAGCGCCTTGCTCAAGGCTGCCGACCTGCATGCCACCTTGATGAATGAAGACTGGCAACACGTTGGCTCGGCATTGATCGCCACAACCCCCTAACCCCGTTGTATTTCGCCTGGTTCAAGGAATGACCATGTCTGACACCCTCACCCAACACCTCAACGAACACCTGCGCGACGCGATGCTGGGGTTCTACCTCAACAGCGTGCTGCCTGAAGACACGGCAGTGGCCGATACCGTCAAGACCGTAGACGATATCTATACCTATTGGCTGCTCGACCCCCAGGTCAGCCATACGGTGCCCACCACCCGTATCGCCAGCGCCATTGCCAGCCTGCAGCAGTACATCACAGGCATTTACCTGGGCCTGGAGCCCGGCTACGACGAACAGGGCATGAGCGCTGACGAGCAGAGCGAGTGGCGAGACCAGTTGCTGTCCTATTCACTGTGGCGTGCCCACCAGCAACTCCAGCACTACCCGGCCACCTACCTGAGCCCTGCATTGCGCCATGACAAAAGCGACAACTTCAGGCAACTGGAGAACCAGCTCAACCAATTTCGCATCGAGCCTGCGCCGCTGCAGACAGCCGTCCACAGTTACCTCAGCCGCTTCGAAGCACTTGCCAACATCAAGACCCTCAATGGTTATATCGACGGTGATAAAGACAGCTTTGCCAGCAGCACTTATTACTTCACCGGCAAGTCCAGTCCGGAAAACACCTATTACTGGCGCACGCTGAAAATGGCCTCGGGCGACGCGGCCACTCCGCCAGCCTGGTCCTCCTGGCAAAAGATCCCGCTGTCGATTGACGATAACGTCCCCGAACAGACGATTCGCCCGGTGGTGTTCAACGGGCGCCTCTTCGTGGTGTGGGCCCAATGCATCAACCCGACGTCCTCGTCGAGGGACATCACCCCGATTGGACGAGGTGATGTCGAATCGGAGAGGGAATACCAACAACGGCTGGAAACCCGGATAAAGACCACCTATCTACAGTTGCGCTTGTACTTTTCCTATAAAAAACTGGATGACAGTTGGAGCGTGCCGCAGGCCTGCATTCAGGAATACAGCCTTGCACAGGGCCTTGACGAATTGAGCTCGGAAGACCTGATGAGTGCCACTGCGTCCATCGCCGTACTCGATTCAAAAAGCCAACCGCCGTCACTGTTCCTGGGCCTGAGCGCACAGCCGAACCATCAAACGGCTTCCTCGCACAACGGCGTGCATCGGCATTTCTTTCAAGCGGTACGGCTGGATCAGCACTTCAACGTCCATTGGCTGGAAACCCTGGGCAGCACTCGGCGGATGTTCTCCTGGCATAAAGAGTCTGAACTGGCCGGGCGGTACCAGGCCCTGTTCGGGCACCACAACAGGTCAAGATTTCAATTCAGGGCGCCCGAAACGGTCCAGGTCAAAGTTCACTCCCTGACCAACAATGCGCCCCATGGCACCACCCATGGCTGGAATTACGAAGACAATCAACAGCATATCCGCAGTCTTTCGGCTGAGAGCGATATCCGGTTCAACCGAACGACGTCAGTACTGGAGGTCACCACTCGCCTGGCGAAACGCTTCGAACCGCACCGCACTGTCAGGTTCAGCAAGGCAGACGCAATGGCCAATTTGACCATCACCCTCAGCAGCAGTGGTCCTGCCCAGAACGAGATGCTGGCGTTAGGCCCCACTGCCGAGATTTTCCTGGAAAGCGCCAGGCTGGCAACCTTTTCCAACGTGCGCATCGACTTGACCCTCAAGTGCAACGAGACCGGCGTCAGCTATGCCCAATTCATAAAAAATGCAGCGAATCAGCCGACAACCTTTACCCTGCCGCAGATTGAAAAAGATCAAGAAACCCCGAAAAGCGCGACATTCAATCTGCGCGACCAACGCATTAGCCAAGAAGCCTTCGATTATTTTTTCAATACGCCGGACGCCACCTATACCGTCATTCTCTCGTTCTACAACAATCAAGCGGAGTCCAGCAGCCATGCCTACGACTTGGTACTGGACAAGGTCCAGGTCCAGCAGAAACAACGCCTGTACAAACCCGTGTTGATGTATCCCAGACAGGGAGACAGCGCTTTACCGGAAAGCCCTCATCGCAATAACACGGTACTCGTCGGCCTGGCAGACGCCTCTCGGCGCACCCTGCGCGACACGTTCACTGAACTCTCCGAAACGCACACGCTTGAGGCGCAGATCGAACTCTCCCCCTCGACCTTGCACCCCTACGACGAGGACTCCACTGACACGACGGCTTCCACATTGACGCTGATTCACGGCGTGTTGCTACTGGAAAGCGATGTGCATTACCCCGACCCCATCATCCTGGGCTACGCGCTGAAAACCGCGACTTTCACCCTGCCGCCCGATAACAGCACCCCCATCATTCCACTGGCTCCGTTTATCCGGCGACTCGCTACCCCGCCCTATGGCACGGCAGAGTTCATCGACTTCAGCGGGTCCACTATCGAGTCTCTCGATAAGCCTGAAAACAAACGAGCGCCCATACGCACCAACACCTGCGTGGCCGGGCTGCTGGCAAAAACCGCGGGCGCAGGTTTGCATGAGCTGTTTGCGTTGGCGCCGGATGCCTGGCGCGAGCCGCCCTTGCCAGGCGAGAAAAAGCCCAGTCCACTGGACTTTCACGGCCCCCATGGCACCTATTACTGGGAGTTGTTTCTTTACCTGCCCTGGCTGTTGGCACAACGCCTGAACCAGGAGCAACAATACGCCGAGGCCGAAACGTGGATACGCTACGTGTTCGATCCCGTACACCCATCCGGGTTCTGGCGCCTGCCTGCGCTGCTTACCAGTGCGCCACAACGCCACGACGTCTCGTCCGTGTCCCACCCATTGGCGACAAGCAGCGCGGTACATTTTCGTCAGGCGCTGTACCTGCTGTACGTCGACATCCTGCTCAATCGCGGGGATGCGGCCTACCGGCAAATGACCCGTGACGGCCTGGCCGACGCCAAGTTGTGGTACATCCGCGTCAAGGGCTTGCTCGGGCCAAGGCCGCCGCTCAACCCGGTCGATCCCTGGGCAGCCACGACCCTGGACAAACTGCAAAACCCTTCCACGCTCGACAGCACGACAGTACCTGCGGGCACCTCGCGGCTGTGTCGGTCCCTGAGCCCTGATTTGCTGCTGCGCTGGGACAAGATCGAATCTCGCCTGCACAACCTGCGCCATCACCTGGATCTGACCGGCAAACCCTTGAGTCTGCCGCTGTACGCCGCGACCCTGACGCCTCAAACGCTGCTTGCCGCGTACCAGCAAGGGGCGGTCGGCGCCAGCCTGCGCCCGTCCCTACGCACCGCCCAGGCCGCGCACTATCGCTTCCAGGTGCTGCTGGGACACGCCTTGCAAGCGGTCGACAACCTGATCCAGTTGGGGACGACCTTATTGTCGTTGTTCGAACGCAAAGAGCAGGCCCAGTACCTGGAAACCCAGCAGCAGCAAGCCTGGGACTTGGCGAGGCTGGCCGTCGAGCAACAGGCCCAGGCCGTACAGTTCGATGCGAGGAACCAGGAGGCGCTGTTGGCAGGACGCCGCATGGTCGAAGCGCGGGTGGCGTTCTTCGAACAGCAGCTCAAGCGAGGCATCAGCCCGGCCGAGGCCCAGGCCACCCAGGAGTACCAGGACAGTGCGCGCTGGGACACCGCCGCCGCCGTGGCACAAGCCGGCGCGGGGCTGGCGATGCTGATACCGAATATTTTTGGCACCTCCAACGGCGGCGTGCGCTACGAGGGCGCTTTTCACGCCCTGCACGCGGCGTCCCAAGGCATTGCCAATGAAAAGCGCGCCAACGCTGCCCAACTGGACCGCACCGACCTGTTTGCCCGACGCGCCGCCGAGTGGGCCCATTCGCTTGAACAGGCACGCCTTGAGCTGGCCCAGGTCGACGCCCAACTGCAGGCTTATACCGAACAGCAAGCCCATACCCGCTTGCAACTGGCCCTGGCCCAGACCAGCCTGACCCAGGCACGAAGCCTGTACGACCAGCTCGGCAAACGCTTTACCAACGCCCAACTGTATCAATGGCTCAATGGCCAACTTTCCACTTTCTACTACCAAGCCTATGACTCGACCCTGTCGCTGTGCCTGGCGGCCGAGGCCTGCTGGCAGGAAGAACGGGCTCAGTGGGACAAGCACTTCATTCAAACCCAGCATTGGACCCATCAATATCGAGGCTTCAGCGCCGGCGAAGCGCTCAAGCAAAATCTACTGAGCATGAGTAACGCCTACGTCACCCACAACGAACGTTTGCTGGAGATCACTAAAACCGTGTCGCTGCGCCATCTGCACAGCCAAGACCCGATGGCCACGCGCGACATGCCCTGGGCCGCGCTTAAAGCCGACCTGGTAAAAACCGGCACCTTGACCTTTGAACTGACCCTCAAGCTGTTTGACGACGACTACCCAGGCCATTACCTGCGGCGTATCAAGCACGTCAGTGTGTCCCTGCCCGCCACGCTGGGCCCCTATGAAGACATCAAGGCCATCCTGACCCAAACCGCCAATACCACGCACGTCACCCCAGCGACCAGACACACCGAAGCCGCGGTAAAAAAAGACCTGCGCGCCAAACAGCAAATCGCCCTGTCCAGCGGGCTCAACGACAGCGGATTGTTCACCTTGAACTTCGACAGCGACGAGCGTTACCTGCCGTTCGAATACACAGGAGCGATCTCCACCTGGCAACTGACCTTTCCCAACCATGCCCGGCAAAACGCTCTGCTCGAATCCCTCACCGATATCATCGTGCACCTGCGCTACACCGCTAAAAACACCGGAGGTCAACGATGAGCGTGCAGTCGCCCGAACTCTTGGAACCTAAGATTCCTGCGTTGCCCAAGGGCGGTGGCGCCATCCAGGGCCCCGGCGCGCAATGGGGCGCCGTGGGCACACGGGGTGAGGCGTGCCTGGAGGTGCCCTTGCCCATTTCGCCGGGCCGTGGCTTCACGCCGGCCTTGAGCCTGGGTTATCGCAGCGCCCAAGGCAACGGGCCCTTCGGCCTCGGCTGGGCGATGTCGGCAGGCGCCATCAGCCGTGATACCCGCAAAGGCGTACCGGCCTACGGTGATGACGACCGTTTCATCAGCCCCCAAGGCATCGACATGATCCCTGAGCGTGATGCCGACGGCGCAATTCAGGCCACGACCTGGGACCACTATAACGGCCTGGCCCTGGGTGAATCCCACCGAGTGGTGCGCTATTTTCCGGTGATAGAAGCGCGCTTCGACCGTATCGAGCATTGGTCTTGCGACAGCGACAAGGCCGGGTTCTGGTTGGTTCAGGGGGCCGACGGCTGCGTGCACCTGTTCGGCAAGACTCTGATCGCGCGCTGTGCAGACCCGAACGACGATCTACGTGTTGCCCAATGGCTGTTGCAGGAAAGCCTCAACCCCCTGGGTGAGCAGATCTATTACCACTACAAACACGACGACCAGCCGCCAAGCGCCGCCAGGGACTATCGCGCCCAGCGTTATCTGGCGCGGGTGTGCTACGGCAACCTCAAGCCCCTTGAGCACCTGGCGCTGTGGCGCGCGGACGCCCTCGCTGACAAGCAATGGCACTTCGAACTGCTGCTGGATTATGGTGAACGCCACGCTGGCCTGAGCCAAGTGCCGACCTATGCCGAACAACACGCCTGGCCGGTCCGCAACGACCCGATCAGCAGTTATGCCTATGGCTTTGAACTCGGCACCCTGCGGCGGTGCCAGCAAGTGCTGATGTTTCATTACTTCCCCGACGAGCCGAGCCTGGGCGCCGAGCCGGTGCTGACGCGGCGTCTGTTGCTGGAGTACACCCATCGCCACGCCATCGGCAGTTGCCTGAACGCCGTGCACAACCAGGCCTTTGACGCCCAGGGGAACGCCAGTGCCTGGCCGCCCCTGGAACTGGCCTACAGCGCCTTCGTGCCGACGCTGGACGCCGCGCGCTACCAAGCGTTCGACGCCATGGCGGGCGTCAACGATGGGCAGCATTATCAACTGGTGGACCTGTACCGCGACGGTTTGCCGGGCATCCTGCACCGCACCGATAAAAGCTGGTATTACCGCGAGCCGCTCAGGGCCCCCGGCACAGCCAGCAGCAATGCGCTGATCTATGGTCCATGGCAGGCCCTGCCACGCATCCCCCTCGCCGATACCGTCCAAGCCACGCGCCAGGCACTGGCGGATCTTGACGGCGATGGGCATCTGGAATGGGTGGTGGCGCAACCGGGGCTGAGTGGTTTTTTCAGCCTCGACTCGCAGCGGCAATGGTCGGGTTTCGTGCCTTTTGCGTCGATGCCCCAGGAGTTTTTCCATCCCCACGGGCAACTGGCCGACCTGATGGGCAGTGGGAGGCTGGACCTGGCCTTGATCGGCAGCCGTAGCGTGCGCCTGTATGCTCAGCGCCAGGACGGCGGGTTTGATCCTGGCCAGGAGGTGCGCCATGCGCCCGACGATGAGGGGCTACCCACCCTCAGCCATTCGCCGGCTGAATTGATCGCCTTTTGCGACCCCCTGGGCAGCGGCCAACAACACCTGGTGCGTATCCGCCATAACGAAATCAAATGCTGGCCCAACCTCGGCCGTGGACGCTTCGGCAAAGGGTTTGTCTTCGCCACACTGGCGTTCGACCACGCCAGCTTCGATGCCGCCCATATTCGCCTCGCCGACCTGGATGGTTCAGGCGCGGTGGACCTGATTTACCTGGCGCCTGAACACGTACAGATCTATATGAACCGCGCCGGCAGCGGGCTGGCATCGGAGCCACTGACATTGCCTTGGCCCGAGGGCGTGCGACATGACGCGACGTGCCAGGTCAGCTTTGCCGACCTTCAAGGCCTGGGCTGTTCCAGCCTGATCCTGAGCGTGCCGCACATGACCCCCCAGCACTGGCGGTATGACTTCGTCAGTCTCAAACCGTATTTGTTAACCGCCACGCTCAACAACCGGGGGGCCACCACCCAGCTGAGCTACCGCAGCAGCGCCCAGGAATGGCTCGACGAAAAACAGCACTGGCAAACCCTGGGAGTGCCCCAAGGCAGTAGCCTTGCGTTCCCAGTGCAGGTGGTCAAGCGGCAACAGCAAAAGGACCTGGTCAGCGGCAACCGCTCCACCCAGTATTTTCGTTACCGGCAAGCCTGCTATGACCGTGAGGAGCGCCAGTTCCTCGGCTTTGGCCTGGTGTTGCACACCGAGCAACCCCCTACGGCCGATGCGCAGCCTGGGGTGTTGACCAAACGCTGGTTCCACACCTTTGAGCCCTCGCAGGAGGCTTTTTACCCGGGCGACCCACAGGCGCCCGCGCTGGGGCCAACCCTGCTGGGCCAGTTGGAGGCCGGGCGCACGGGAGACACGCTGATCGCCACGCCCGTCGCAACCACCCGCCGCGCGATGCAGCGTGCATTGGCGGGGAGCCTGCTGCGTGAAGAGGTGTATGCCGCCGCCGATGCGCCACCCCAGGCAGTGCCCTATTCGGTGCAGCAACAGCGCTATCTCATACGGCAATTAAGCCCGTCGGCCAAGGCCGGCGAACCGGCGGTGCTGCTGCCACTGTTGCTGGAGTCGCTGACCTGTCGCTACGAGCGCCAACCGGACGACCCGTGCTGCCGGCACATCCTCAATCTGCGCTGGGACCGCTACGCCGGCAATCTGCACAGCGTGGTGGTCGACTATGCCCGTCGCAGGACAGCCAGCGACTCCCCACCGCCTGGGCCAGCCCACCAGCAGCAGTGGTGGCGTGACGCACACGACTCAGCGCAGCAGACGTATTACCTCAACGAAACCCGCGCCCGCTTCATTCACCTGGACGCCGCGCAGCGCTGGCGCTTGCACTTGCCCTACCAGCAACGAAGCAACGTGCTGGTGCTGAGCAAAGAGGCGTTAGCGATTGAAAAAATAAGCTATGAACACTTCATCGCGCAGGGCCCGTCCGATCCATTGGGAACAGCGGCCGAACGCAGGCTGGGGGGGCTGTCGGTGCAGCACTACTGCGTGGCGGAGCACACCGAACCCTTGCCGGCCGGCACCGCGAGTTTTCAGGCGCTGCCTGCCTATATCGAGACGGCCGAACTCGATCAGCAAGCGCTGGAGGTATATGAGGGCCGCACTGTCACTGCTACGCTCAGTGCACAGCACTATCGGGCCATGGCCGCGTTCCTGTCACCGGACCCCGGGCAGGACGAGGCCATCACCCTGTGGTCCCTCGGCCAGGGTTACACCCGCTACGGCCAGGCCGAAATGTTCTATCGGCCTCGTCGGCATCAGGCGAGCCTGAGCCATGGGTTCACGCAGTCCGAGTACGACCGCTATGGGCTGTACATCATCAAAGTGCAATTGGCGGACGGCTGCACGACCCAGGCGCAGTACGACTACCGCCTTGGCCTGCCGGTGACGGTGACTGACGCACAACGTACACAACGCTACGCGCACTACGACGCCCACGGGCAGCTGCTGGCGACCGGCCTCAAGGGAGAGGAGCAAGGAAAGCCCGTCGGCCATGACGCCCCAACGCCCTTCATCCGCACGCCCGATACAGGCCCGGCGCAGGCCCTGGCTGATCCGAAGGCGGCGTTGCTCAACGCTCAAAGCGCGTGCTTCTACGACGTGTTCAGTTGGATGGGGCGCATTCCACCCGCCAGCATCCAGGCGCAATGGGTAAGCAACGGTTACCTGCTGCCCAGCGGGCATATTCGTGCCTCGGCGTTGGCACGCCTGAACAGCCTGAGCGCTGCGCTCCCCCATCATCAAACCCTCAAGCGCCTGATTCAGGCGGCCAGGCAAGTGCCGGTGCACGTCGTGGTACTGCACGCCGACCATTGGCAAGGCACGTCGCAAACGGCGCAGATCCAGGTAGCCCTCGCCTTCAGCGACGGCTTTGGCCGCGTGCGGCAAACCCAGGAAAAGGCACAACCGGGCCCGGCCTTTGCAGTCGATGACGCCGGTATGTTGAGCGCGGGTGCCGAGCCAACCGATGCCACTCGCCGTTGGCGGATCAGCGGCCGTGTGGAGTATGACAATCAGGGTTGCCTGGCGCGCACCTGGCGACCTTACTTTGCCGACCGTGCCGGCTATATCGACGATGCGGCCTTCAACACCTTGCGTCCCAGCGAGCAGCACTTTCATGACGCGTTGGGGCGCCCGGTACGCGTGCTCAATGCCAATGGCGACACGCGGCGCCAGACCTACCACGCCTGGTACAGCATCGCTGAAGACGAAAACGACACGCACGCGCCGGCCTGACAACAGAGCCGGGCCGTTACACGGCCCGCGCTCCTTGGCCTGACGTTGCGCGTATTAACGGCGGTGAGGGTCCATCACCCTGACCGCCCGATAGTTAAGCCCACTGATGTGCTGGATCATCACCCGATAGGCGCCACGACCGCGCTGCCCGCGATAACGCGGCAAGTCAAAACTGCGGACATTCTGCCCACCCGCCATGGCATGGCCGGTATGAAAATCCAGTGTGCGGTCTTCCAGCCGATCAATCACCCTTCTGAGAATTTCACCTCCCGGGCCATGTAATTCATTCTGAATAGGTGTGACGTCAATCTCGAGGGGCTCAGGCACCAGCCCGGAGGAAGGTCCCGGGCTTACCGGCTGCGCGGCGGGCACCTCAGAAGCGGAGCCTCTGCGGCCCACGCTCGTGACCCTGGTTTGCGGTTGTACTTCGGTGTGGGTCAGCCCAGCCGCTGGCAGCGGGCTGGCGCCCACTTTGCGTGCCGGGGCGCGCAGTTCTATGCCTACAAACCCCAACCTGGCAAGCGTAAAGCTAGGGTTACGCTCCGTTCGTGAGGCTGTTTCAGCCCGGTCCCGATGCTCGGTGGGCCCAACGTACCCATAGAGACCGCCCCGCGCTGCCGGGGTCAGCCCGTAGGACAGACTTTTAGTGTCAGCGGTAGCCAGACGGTGTTCCAGGAAAAAGTCCGCCAACTCGCTGACTTCATGTTCGGTAGCGCCCTGTCGGCGGCCCAGCTCTTGCGCACCGACCGTTACGGACTGCTCATAGAACGCTCTGCGCTGAACGTCAGTGGTGCCTAATCGCTGAAGCGCGTAAAGCGCCACGCCCACCACACCTGAAATCAGCCCGAAATAAGCCAGTTCAGCCCTATAGCCTATCTCTACCCCTACTCCGTGCCCGATCAACAACACCAGGAGCAGAACCGTCACCACCTCCAGCATCGAGCGGCGCTGCAAACCGTCTTCGTCTACATAACCCATGGGGTTGTTCCCCACCATCGCATACAGGTTCAACCCATCCACATCCCCCGCCGGGTCAGCGCTGATCCACCGCAACAACCACGGCGCGTAGTACCTGAAGCCGTAGTAATACAGCCCGCTGGCGTCGCGCTCCTTGCCCGAATAACGTCGGGTTTTATAGTTTGCCTCCAAGGCACTTTTTGCCGCCCACCAGGCAGTTGCGCCGAAGGGGTAATAACTTTCCTGGCTCAACAGGCCGGCTGCCTCGTCCAGCTCCAGAGTGCCGCTGCCCAAATGATCGTCGAGGCTGAACCGCAGTTGCTCGTCCTGCATCTCGTCGGGGCGCTGCTGCTCCCACTGCAGCCCTCTGACCGAATGCCGCCCGCCCGGAGCAAGCACCACGTTCAACCACTCGCCATCCGGCCCGTGGCGATGCAGCTCCAGCCCTGGCAGATAAAGCACTTCATGGGTGTGAGTCTGCGTCTTGCCATGTGCCACGCGACGCTTGATGACTCGCTGGCCGGTGCCGTCATACAGATACACCTCATCGTCATGTTCGCCATTGTCACGCAGCACCTGCGCAACGCGAACCAACTGGTTGCGCCCATTCCAGGTCAACGCCTGACCAGGCGCCAGTGCCTGGAGATTGCCACGTTGGTCGAAGCCGTTGCCCAGGCCCGGCGCCTTTGCGCCCTCGCGGGCAATCACGCTGTGATTGCTGTGTTCGCCCACCTGCATCCGTTGGGTATAACCGCTGCCGGTGCTGGGCACATGGCGCATCTGAGTCAGGTTACTGGCCGAGTCGTAGGCATAGTGGCGGGTGTAGTTGCCCCAGAGATTGTCGTCTGTGGCGCCGAACGTGATTCGCCCCGGCAGTGCGGATGCGCCAGTATTGCGCGCGTTTTCACGACCGGTGGCCTTGATCAATCGCGACAGGCTGTCGTATTCGAATGTGCTTACTGCCTCCACCTGCACGTTGCTGGCCCAGCGGGTCGGCTGCGCCGCATCGCGGATGCGCAACACATTGCCGACCCGGTCGTAGCTGTAGAAGAGGTCTTGCAGTCGCTTGCCTGCCGAATCCTTGAGGTGGGCGCTCAAGCGTGTCAAACGTCCATCGGTGTCCGAATACTCGGCAACGCTGAGCACGCCATTACCCAAGCGTTCGCTCAACACCTGGCCCGAGGCGTTGACGCTGCGTTGATCCACCAGGGTCTTGCGCGCTCCGCTTTTGAACAGGATCTCGCTTTTCGTCAATTGGCCGTCGACACCGTATTGAGATTGCTGGCGATTGCCGCGCGCGTCGACCTGCTCCAGGCGTTGCCCCAGCGCATCGTGCTGCCAGGTGGTGGTGAAGGTCTGGGCTTGCAACTGTGCATCCCGCTCACTCACGGGCAGCGGCCAGTCGGGCGCGGTGTGCGACGTGCAAAGGCGCCGGGTTTGCTCGGTGATGTTGCCTTGCACGTCGTAGCGCTCAACGAGCAACGTGCCTGCCGGGTCATCGTGACGAATCATGCGCCCACAGCGATTGCGCGCCGCCTCCGTGGACGTCATGCCCGCGTAACTCATGCGCTCGACACAGCGTTCAACTGCCGCCTCCTCCGCGCGCTCGAATACCGCGACGGGGCGCAGCAACGGGTCGTATTCGAACCGCTGGCGCGTGCCTCGACTGTCCCACTGTTGCACGACCTGGCCGCCACTGCCGAGCAAGCGCGTCTGACGGCCCGCATCCGCGCTGTCGGTGCTCAGCACTTGCCCGCTCAAGCTATAACGATGAGACAGATTGGGCAGCACGTCGGGATCGGCAGCGTGCAACTCGAACAGCCTGGGGTCCCACTGTTGCTGCAACAGGCCGCGAGCGTCGAACACCTGCCGCGTGACCTGCGCGCTGGGTGATTGCTGCGCGGTATTGCGATGGTACGCCACGCTGCGCACGGTCAACCCTCGCGGGTCGACCACCGTCAGCGTGGGCGTGTTGTGATGCAAAGAAGACATAACCTGATGACCTGGAAACCAAAGAAGCCTAGAGCCTAGTCATCAAGCCGGTGCCAGCCTGCGGGCTCCGCACGCTGCGCAGTGTGCGGCGCTTCCGAGGGTGTCGTGAGGCTTACCGGACGCGGCGCTTCATGGCACCGGCAGCCAACCGCTGAAAGCACCTTGGGCACCCAACGGGGACCAGGCAAAATCCCAGGCGGGCGGCGGCAATGCCGGTCGCGGCGCGGCTATCGAAGGGTGGCCCTTCCAGTCGAACAGGGTGCAATCGCGCCAGCTCAAGACAATGCCTGCCGCCGGGCTGTCATCCGTCAGCACCCAGCGCGCAGCAGCGGCGGCCATGAAGGCCTCGATCGGCTCCTCATCGACCTGCGTGCGGTACGTCGAACTCAGCAACCAGCGGCATACGTTCAGATGGTACGTCCAGTCCAGCGGCGGCTGGTTGCGATAGGCCCAGGTCATGAAGGCGCGAAACAGGTTCAAGCCCTCCGGTGGGTCGAGCTTGAGCAACGCCGGGCAGATGTCGAACAAGGTATGCCAGTGAGGCAGCAGGCGTGCATCCAGGTGCACGAAGCAGCGCGAATTACTCGGGTAATCAGACAGCGCCGGTTGCGCACGCAGGCGCCGCGACGCCTTGCTGACCAGGCGGCCGGCGCCGGCAGGCAATTGAGGGTTCATAGAGTGTTCTCACAATCGTGACGAGAGAATGCCTCCTGGTTACAGGAAGCCCAAGGCACACGTCAGGATGCGGGAGAAGCGCGGGGGTTGGCCGAGGGCCAGGAATAGCGTGGCGGCGCCTTATTGCGCCGCTCATGGGCGACACGCGGGGCTTGGGTGAGGCCGAGCAGCCAGGCTAGGCCGATCAGAAACACCAGGGCAACGGTAACCGCGTTGCACACCGGGCAGGCAAAGTAGTTCGAGATGTTGCTGGAGGACGGGTTCGCCAACCCTTTGTCGGAAATTGGCGACTGACCGCCGTCCACCGAACAGAACAGCCCGCCGATGCCGTTGAGCTGCTGCCCCATCATCTGGCCATGCCCCAAACCGCAGGCGAACAGGTTCATCAGCACGCAGAAGTACAGGGCCCAGGCGATCAGTGAGCGGTCAGAGTGGCGCAATTTCATGGCGGCGACTCTACCACCGAAGCCATAAAAGAAAGAAATGCGACGCGCCCCTGTGGCAGAACGTCGCAGATTACGCGCGCCGGCCAGGGTTGCTAGACTCTGCACCCTTCTCGTTACTCCTTTTCAAAGCCTGGCGGAGCAGCTCCACGGCCCTACAGGCGTTTCACAGGATGCACAGTTGATGAGTACGTTATTCACCCGCCGCAAAGTGCTGACCGGCATGGGCCTATTGGGTCTGGGCAGCCTGCTGGGCGGCTGTGACTACAGCCCCAAGCTGAACTTCAAGTACGGCAAGGACCTCAGTGACAAGATCATGGGCCGCACCTTCAAGCTCAAGAACACCGACGGCGAAACCGTCACCCTGAGCTCGTACCGCGGCCTGATGCCGGTGGTGTTCTTCGGCTTCACCCAGTGCCCGGCCGTCTGCCCGACAGCCCTGGCCCGCGCCGCCCAGGCCAAGAAGCTGATGGGCCGCGATGGCAAGATCATGCAGGTGGTGTTCATCACCCTGGACCCCGAGCGCGACACCCCCGAAATTCTCGACAACTACGTCAAGGCCTTCGACCCAAGCTTCGAAGCGCTCTACGGCACCCCGGAAGAAATCGCCGTGGCCGCCAAGGAGTTCGGGATCTTTTATGAAAAGATCCCCGCCGGCGACACCTATACCCTCTCCCACACCGCCACCAGTTTCGTGTTCGACACCCGTGGCAACCTGCGCCTTGGCTTGCAGGCATCCCTTACCGCTCAAGAGTGCGCAGAAGACCTGCTCACCGTCATGGAGGTCTGCTAATGACTGCCGTTCAACACCTCAAGCGTCTCACCCTCGGTCTAACCCTGCTGGGCCTCGCTGCCCACGCCAGTGCCCAGGTACAAGTCACTGACGCCTGGGTACGCGCCTCCGTAGTGGGCCAACCGTCCAGTGGCGCCTTCATGACCCTCACAGCCGACAGCGACAGCAAACTGTTGAGCGTGGCATCGCCAGTGGCCAAGGACGTGCAGATTCATGAGATGAGCATGAAGGACGATGTCATGCGCATGGGCCCGGTGGGCTCGGTGGCCCTGCCTGCCGGCAAAGCCGTCAAGCTCGACCCCAACGGCTACCACGTCATGTTGATGGGCCTGACCGGCCAGATCAAGGAAGGCGACCAGGTACCACTGACCCTTACGGTAGAAGATGCCAAGGGTGAAAAGCAGGCCGTCGAAGTGAAGGCAACGGCGCGTGGGCTGGATGGCATGGACCACAGCAAGATGGACCATAGCAAGATGCATTGATTGCGCAAACAAGCCTGCAGCTCTTGCTCTGCTCCCCGGTAACGTTGGTTGAGGGTTGCCCCTCATCCATAGAATCTCCCACAGTTTGATTGCCGGGAGTGATCAGATAGGCTGTCAGGCCGCCCTCCCCAGGAATCATCGGTAATGCTGTTTGTCGTCATGCTCGGGGGCAAGCACCCGCGGGCCAGGATCGAAGTACACGATGTGGTGTTCGCCGTGGCGGACACCCTGCAAGCCACCTACCCGCAATTACGCGACGCCTGGTTCGGCAGCCCCAAAGGCGTACACATCGATTCATGGATGGCCGTCGATGGCGTCGACGGCTGGAAGGTTGAACTGAGCCACCTGGCGCCCCACGGCGATGCACTCCGCCTGTACTTCATCAACCTGGGCGGTTACGAAGCCAATAGCTTTGGCGAGTCCCATCACTACCTACTTGTGGTCGCCCGTAACAAAAAGGAGGCCATGGGCAAAGGCAAGCAGCAGATGCTCAGCCACTGGTCCCAGGCCCACACCGACGCGGTGCTGGATATCGACGACTGCCTGCCCATCGACCTGGTGGACGGCCGCTATATCCACCTGGTGCAAGCGGCGCACCGCCCGATCGTGCAGCGCAACGACTACCTTGTGCTGCCTTGAATCCTCACGGCGAAAACAGTGCCGGCTGAAACCCAGTGGAACTTTGCCGAGAAATAACCGCCTGAATCCGGTACGCTCACCGTTTTTTACTCTAGGAGTTACTCACCATGGCCAAAGCCACCGCCCGTCACATCCTCGTTGCCTCTGAAGACAAGTGCAACGAACTCAAGGCCCAAATCGAAGGCGGCGCTGATTTCGCAGAAATCGCTAAAGCCAACTCCAGCTGCCCATCCAGCCGCCAGGGCGGTGACCTCGGTTCGTTCGGCCCAGGCCAGATGGTCAAAGAATTCGACACCGTGGTCTTCAGTGCCCCGGTCAACACCGTGCAAGGCCCGGTGAAGACTCAGTTCGGCTACCACCTGCTGGAAGTCACCAGCCGCCAGGATTGATTCAATCCGCGCTGATGCTATAAACAACGGCCCGCCCTTTGGTGGGCCGTTGTGCATCTGATGACTGGCGATGCCCAGGCCGTTAGCGTACAAATCCTTATGACTCTTACCCGGCGCTCAAGGCTGATAATGCGATTGGCTTTTTCATCTCTGCTCTGTTCCACCCTGGCCTTGCTAATGGCCAGCACTGCGGTGATCGCAGCCCCGCAAACCTACCTGACGGTGTACGGCGAGCCCGCCAAATACGCCGAAGGTTTCAGCCATTTCGACTATGCCAACCCCAACGCTCCCAAGGGCGGCAGCCTGCGGCGTTCCGCGCTGGAGGTGGGGCGGTTTGACCATGTGCTGCCGTATATCGACAAAGGCATCGGCGTATCCCAGGTCGACGGCTGGGTGTATGCGCCCTTGGCGTTGCGCTCGCTGGATGAGCCTTACACCGTTTACGGCCTGGTGGCGCAAAAGATGGAGCGCGCCGACGATGGCCTGTCACTGCGCTTCTACCTGAACCCCAAGGCGCGCTTTGCCGATGGCAAGCCCATCACCGCGCAAGACGTGCGCTACAGCTTTGACGTGCTGATGACCCAAGGCAGCTTGCGCTTTCGCACGCTATTTGCCGACGTGAAGCACGTCGAGGTCGAAGGTGAGCGCCAGGTGCGCTTTGACTTTTCCAGCAACGAAAACCGTACCCTGCCCCTGGATATCGCTACCTTGCCGGTGTTCCCCGAGCACTGGTGGAAGACCCGCGACTTTGCCAACGGCGGTGGCTACGAAGCGCCACTGGGCAGCGGCCCTTACAAGGTCAGCAAGATCGACTCCGGCAGTACCATCACCTTCACCCGTGACCCCGACTGGTGGGGCAAGGACTTGCCGGTCAGCCGCGGCCTGTACAACTTCGATCACCTGAGCCTGGAGTACTTCGGCGACACCGAAGTAGCGCGACAAGTGCTACGCGGCGGCGCCTATGATTTCAACCGTGAATTCTCCGCCACCGGTTACTCCATCGGCTACAACGGCCCGGCCCTGGACGATGGCCGCCTGCAGCGCGCGCACCTGGCCAAGGAGATGCCGCAGCCGGCCCAGGGCTATGTGTTCAACGTGCAAAAACCGATATTCAAGGATCGCCGCGTGCGCCAGGCCCTGGCGATGCTGTGGGATTTTGAATGGGCCAACCGGCAGATGATGCGCAACCTGTACATCCGACAGCAGAGCTATTTTTCCAATAGCCCGCTGGCCGCCAGCCAGTTGCCCACCCCGCAAGAACTGGCGATCCTCGAACCCCTGCGCGGGCAGATTCCCGACGAGGTGTTCACCCAGGTGTTCAAGGCCCCGGTCACCGATGGCAGTGGCATGATCCGCGACAAACAGTTGCAAGCCTTGGCCCTGCTGGAAGACGCCGGCTGGAAACCTGTGGGCGACAAACTCGTCAATGCCCAGGGCGAGCCACTGGAATTCACCTTCCTCAACGTCCAGAACGGCCTCGAACGCCTGTTGCTGCCCTACAAACGCAACCTGGCGCAGATCGGCATTACCCTGAACATCCGCCGCATCGACTCCTCGCAATACGTCAACCGACTGATGGCCCGCGACTACGACATGATCGTCACGGGTTTCCCAGTCACCACCTCGCCCGGCATGGAGCTGTACAACTATTTCGGCTCTGCCGCCGCGTTCGATTCGGGCGCCAACAACTACATCGTACTCAAGGACCCGGCCGTCGATACGCTGATCCATGGCCTGGTCAAGGCCGACACCCAGGCGAAGATGCTCACCTATGCCCACGCCCTGGACCGCGTACTGCAATGGAATTACCTGTGGATCCCCAACTATTACCCACCGGGCACCTCCGCCGCATGGTGGAACCGTTTCGGGCGCCCGGCCATCGAGGCGAAGAACGACGAAGCCTTGGAAACCTGGTGGGAAGTCAGCCCCACCCCGCTGACGAACGAACAAATGCAGGCTGAGTTGAAAAAACGCGGAGAGGCCCACTGATGTTTGCCTATATCGTACGGCGCCTGCTGCTGATCATCCCGACGCTGGTGATCATCCTGCTGGTGAACTTCGTAATCGTGCAGGCCGCGCCCGGCGGGCCGGTGGAGCAAGCCATCGCCCACTTGCAAGGCATTGGCGGCGGTGGTGTAGCCGGCGCATCCGGCGAAGGCATCAGCGGCTCGCGAGCCAGCCGCGGCCTGGACCCGAAGCTGATCAAGGACATCGAGAAACAATACGGCTTCGACAAATCCGCGCCGGAACGCCTGTGGTTGATGCTCAAGAACTATGCCCAACTGGACTTCGGCAACAGCTTCTTTCGTGGCGCGACGGTGACTGACCTGATCCTGGAAAAGATGCCCGTCACGATTTCCCTTGGCCTGTGGGCCACGCTGATCACCTACCTGGTGTCGATCCCGCTGGGCATACGCAAGGCCGTGCGCCATGGCAGCAGCTTTGATATGTGGAGCAGCACGGCCATCGTCATCGGTTACGCGATGCCGGCGTTCCTGTTTGCGATGTTCCTGATCGTGGTGTTCGCGGGCGGCACCTCGCTGAACTGGTTCCCGGTACGCGGGCTGGTCTCGGAAAACTTCGCCGAACTGAGCACCGTGGGCAAAATCGCCGACTATTTCTGGCACCTGGTACTGCCAGTAACGGCGCTGGTGATCGGCGGCTTTGCCACCTTGACCATCCTGACCAAGAACTCGTTCCTCAATGAAATTACCCGCCAGTACGTGGTCACCGCCCGCGCCAAGGGTTTGAGCGAACGCCGGGTGCTGTACGGTCACGTGTTCCGCAATGCGATGTTGCTGGTGATCTCGGGGATTCCCCAAGCGTTTATCAGCGTGTTCTTTGCCGGTTCGCTGCTGATCGAGGTGATCTTCTCCCTCGATGGCCTGGGCCGCATGAGCTACGAGGCGGCCGTGTCCCGCGACTACCCGGTGGTGTTCGGCTCGCTGTTTATCTTCACCCTGTTCGGCCTCTTGATAAAACTCATCGGTGACCTCTGCTACACCCTGGTGGACCCGCGTATCGACTTCGCCGCGAGGAACGCCTGATGCTCAACCTCTCCCCCGTGGCCCGCCGACGCTTCGAGCGCTTCAAGAAAAACCGCCGTGGCTGGTGGTCGCTGTGGCTGTTTATCGGCCTGTTTATCCTGACCCTGGGCGGCGAGTTGATCGCCAATGACAAGCCCCTGGTGCTCAGTTTCAAGAACGAGCTGTATTTTCCGGTGTTCAAGCGCTACACCGAGCAGCAGTTCGGTGGGCAGTTGCCGTTCCAGGCGGACTACCGCAGTGACTACGTGCAAAAGCTGATCAAGCAGGATGGCGGCTGGATGCTGTTCCCGCCGATTCCGTTCAGCGATGACACGCCCAACTACGAACTCTCCCGCCCTGCCCCGAGCCCGCCGTCGGCGGTGAACTGGCTGGGCACCGATGACCAGTCCCGCGATGTGTTGGCCCGGGTGATCTTTGGTGCACGGGTGTCGATCCTGTTTGCCCTGGCCCTGACCGCCATCAGCGCCGTCATTGGCATTGCCGCCGGGGCGTTGCAGGGGTACTACGGTGGCTGGGTGGACTTGCTCGGCCAGCGCATCCTCGAGGTTTGGTCTGGCCTGCCGGTGCTGTACCTGCTGATTATCCTGTCGGGGTTTGTGGAGCCGAACTTCTGGTGGTTGCTGGGGATCATGGCGCTGTTTTCCTGGTTGGCCCTGGTGGACGTGGTGCGCGCCGAGTTCCTGCGTGGGCGCAACCTGGAGTACGTCAAGGCCGCACGCGCCCTGGGCCTGGGCGACGGCAAGATCATTCGCCGGCACATCCTGCCCAACGCCATGACCGCGACCCTCAGCTATTTGCCATTTATCTTGACCGGGGCGATATCCACCTTGAGCGCTCTGGATTTCCTTGGCTTCGGCATGCCCGCCGGCAGCGCCTCCCTGGGCGAGCTGATCGGCCAGGGCAAGCAGAACCTGCAAGCGCCGTGGCTGGGCTTGACGGCGTTTTTCACCCTGGCGCTGATTCTGTCGTTGCTGGTGTTTATCGGCGAGGCACTGCGTGATGCCTTCGACCCCCGCTCATGAGTGACTGCGTATGAACCTGATCGAAATCCGCGACCTGTGCGTCGCCTTCAACGGCCAGACCGTCGTGCGCAACCTGAGCCTGGACGTGCGCCCGGGCGAGTGCCTGGCGCTGGTGGGCGAGTCGGGCTCGGGCAAGTCGGTGACGGCCCATTCGATCCTGCAACTGCTGCCGCAAGCCGGCACCGAAACCCTGGGCTCCATCAAGTATCGCGGCCAGGAACTGATCGGCGCCTCACCGAGCACCTTGCAAAAATTGCGCGGCAACCGCATTGCCATGATCTTCCAGGAGCCGATGACCTCCCTCAACCCGCTGCACAGCATCGAAAAGCAGATCGGCGAAACCCTGCTGCTGCACAAGGGCCTGGGCGGCAAGGCGGCGCAGGCGCGCATCCTCGAACTGCTGGAACTGGTGGGCATCCAGAAACCCCAGGAACGGCTCAAGGCCTACCCCCATCAATTGTCCGGCGGCCAACGCCAGCGGGTGATGATCGCCATGGCCCTGGCCTGCGAGCCCGAACTGCTGATTGCCGACGAGCCCACCACGGCGCTGGACGTGACGGTGCAGCGCAAGATCCTGCTGCTGCTCAAGTCCTTGCAACAACGCCTGGGCATGTCGCTGCTGCTGATCAGCCATGACCTCAACCTGGTGCGCAGTATCGCCCAGCGGGTCTGTGTGATGCGTGCCGGCGAAATCGTCGAGCAGGCTGACTGCCAGGCCTTGTTCACCGCACCGCAGCATCCCTACAGCCGCCTGCTGCTGGACGCCGAGCCCTCGGGCGATGTGCTGTGCAGCGAGCCCCGTGAGACGGTACTGGAAGTGGATGACCTGAGCGTGCAATTCCCCCTCGGTGGCGGGCTGTTCCGGGCCAAGACCTACCTGCGCGCGGTGGACGGCATCAGCCTCAGCGTGCAGCGCGGCAAAACCCTGGGGATTGTCGGCGAGTCCGGTTCCGGCAAGTCCACCCTGGGCCAGGCGATCCTGCGCTTGCTCGACTCCAGCGGCGGCATTCGCTTCCAGGGTGAGGCCCTGGACCCGCTCAACCATCAGCAGATGCGCCCATGGCGCAAGCAGATGCAGGTGGTGTTCCAGGACCCCTATGGCAGCCTCAGCCCGCGCATGTCGGTGCAGCAGATCATCAGCGAGGGCCTGGAAGTACACGCGCCGTGCAGCCTGGCCGAGCGTGACGCGCAAGTCATCCAGGTGCTCAAGGACGTGGGCCTCGACCCTGCCAGCCGACATCGCTACCCCCATGAGTTTTCCGGTGGCCAGCGCCAACGCATCGCCATTGCCCGCGCCCTTGTACTCAAGCCAGCGCTGATGCTGCTCGACGAACCGACCTCGGCCCTCGACCGTACAGTGCAGAAACAAGTGGTGGCGCTGCTGCGCGAACTGCAGGACAAATACGGCCTGACCTACCTGTTTATCAGCCATGACCTGGCGGTGGTGCGGGCCATGGCCCATGACATGATCGTGGTCAAGGATGGCAAGGTGGTAGAGCGTGGCGCGAGCCATGATGTGTTCGAATCGCCCCAACACCCGTACACCAAAGAACTGCTGGCAGCAGCGCACATCCCTTTGTGAGGTGAGATTGTTCCCACGCTCTGCGTGGGAACACAACCCGAGACGCTCCGCGTCGTGTCTTGGCCCTACGCCGAGTGACGCAGAGCGTCACGGTAGACATTCCCACGCAGAGCGTGGGAACGATCATTAACAGGATTCTGTACCCATGAGTACCAGCCTCAAGGACTACCAACAGGTTCGCGGCCTGGCCATCCAGTCGCTGTTCGAGATCATCGAGCAGTCCAGCGAGGGCACAGTCATCGTCGACCGCGATGCGAACATCGTGTGGATGAACGAGCGTTACGCCAAGCGTTTTGGCCTCAAGAGCGCCGACCAAGCCATCGGCCAGCCTTGCGAGCAGGTGATTTCCAACAGCCTGCTGCGCCAGGTGGTGCGCAACGACCGGCCGATCCTGCTGGATATCCAGGACACTCCCAAAGGCCCGCTGGTGGTGATGCGCCTGCCGATCCACGACGAGGCCGGGGCGGTGATCGGCGCGATTGGGTTTGCGCTGTTCGATGAACTGCGCAACCTGTCGCCGCTGATCGAGCGCTACCTGAGCATGCAGCAGGAGCTGGCCTCCACGCGCTCGCTGCTGCGTTCGCGGCAAAGCAAATACAACTTCGCGCACTTTATCGGCACCAGCGCCGCCAGCCTTGAGGTCAAGCGCCGGGCGCGGCGCAGTGCGAGTGCCGATTCGCCGGTATTGCTGCTCGGGGAGACCGGCACCGGCAAGGAGCTGCTGGCCCAGGCCATTCACGGCGCATCGCCACGGGCGCACAAAGCCTTTGTGAGCGTCAACAGCGCGGCGATCCCCCATGATCTGCTTGAAGCCGAATTCTTCGGCACCGCACCCGGCGCCTTTACCGGTGCCGACCGCAAGGGTCGCCCCGGCAAGTTCCAGATTGCCCAGGGCGGCACGTTGTTTCTCGATGAAATCGGCGACATGCCGCTGCCACTGCAAAGCAAATTGCTGCGGGTGTTGCAGGAAAAGGAATTCGAACCGGTGGGCTCCAACGAGATGCTGCACAGCGATGTGCGGGTGATTGCCGCGACGTCCATCGACTTGGAAGCGGCGATCAAGCGTGGCGAGTTTCGCGCCGATCTGTATTACCGCCTCAACGTGCTGCCGATCCAGGTGCCGCCGCTGCGTGAACGGCTGGAGGATATTCCGGCGCTGAGCGAGGCGATCCTTGAGGAGTTGCGCAGCCAGCACGAACTGGACCGCGATGCCCTGGCGCTGTTGGCCCAACATGCCTGGCCGGGCAATATCCGCGAGCTGCGCAATGTGCTGGAGCGGGCGGCGTTGCTGAGTGATGACTTGGTGTTGAATGCCGAGGAGATACGCACAGCGATTGGCACTTTTACGCCGGTTGAACGCCGTGCGCTGGTGTCGATGGAAGAAGAGACATTCAGTGCGGCACGGGAACGGTTAGATCGGCAGGTGATCGCAGCCGCGCTCACGGCGTGTGAAGGGAATGTGGTAGAGGCAGCCAAGCGGTTGGGGCTTGGGCGGTCAACGTTGTATAAAAAAATGCTGGCTCTTGGAATAACCCAGTCTCATTAAAGAGACTAGATTCCCACTATGGAGACAATCCTGTGTGGGAGCTGGCTTGCCTGCGATAGCGTTGGTTCAGCTAGGGAATATGGCACTGTTACACCGCTATCGCAGGCAAGCCAGCTCCCACAAGGGATCTCCACTCGTCTCTCGATTGAGACTGCCTTCTGGAAAACCGTCGTTAAAAAGTAAATAAATCTATATATATCAACAAGTTATAAATCTGGCACACATCTCGCTATAGCTTCCTCCCACAGCCTCACCCACAACAATAACAATCCGATGGAGACACACCATGAGTGTGATCATTGCCCTGGCCGCGCTCGCGCTGCTGATGCTGGCCGCCTACCGTGGCTATAGCGTTATCCTGTTCGCCCCCATCGCCGCCCTTGGCGCGGTGCTGCTCACCGACCCGTCCGCCGTCGCACCTGCCTTTACCGGGGTGTTCATGGAAAAGATGGTCGGTTTTATCAAGCTGTATTTCCCGGTATTCCTGCTCGGTGCGGTGTTCGGCAAGCTCATTGAGCTGTCGGGGTTTTCGCGCTCGATCGTGGCCGCTGCGATCCGCTTGCTCGGCACGCGCCAGGCGATGCTGGTGATCGTGCTGGTCTGCGCCCTGCTCACCTACGGTGGCGTGTCGCTGTTCGTGGTGGTGTTTGCGGTGTACCCGTTTGCCGCCGAGATGTTCCGCCAGAGCAATATCCCCAAGCGCCTGATCCCGGCGACCATCGCCCTCGGTGCGTTCTCGTTCACCATGGACGCCCTGCCCGGCACGCCGCAGATCCAGAACATCATCCCCAGCACCTTCTTCAACACCACCGCCTGGGCAGCACCGTGGCTGGGGCTGATCGGCACGATCTTCGTGTTTTGCGCCGGCATGCTCTACCTCGCACGCCAGCGCAACAAGGCCCAGCGTGCCGGTGAAGGCTATGGCACCGAGCTGCGCAATGAGCCGGAAACCGCCGACAACCTTGCCTTGCCCAACCCATGGGTCGCGCTGTCGCCGTTGATCCTGGTGGGGGTGATGAACCTGTTGTTCACCCACTGGATCCCGCAGTGGTACGGCAAGACCCACAGCCTCAGCCTGCCGGGCATGAGCGCGCCGGTGACCACCGAAATCGCCAAGCTCACCGCGATCTGGGCGGTGCAGGCGGCATTGCTGGTGGGGATTATCGTGGTGCTGGTGTTCGGCTTCTCGGCGATCAAGAGCAAGCTGGCCGAAGGCAGTAAAAGCGCGGTAAGCGGTGCATTGCTTGCGGCGATGAACACCGCGTCGGAATATGGGTTTGGCGCCGTGATCGCCTCGCTGCCAGGCTTTCTGGTACTGGCGGACTGGCTCAAGGGCATCCCCAACCCGCTGGTCAACGAAGCGATCACCGTGACCTTGCTGGCCGGTATCACCGGCTCCGCTTCCGGCGGCATGAGCATCGCCCTGGCGGCGATGTCCGAGAGCTTCATTGCAGCCGCCCACGCGGCCAATATCCCCCTTGAGGTGCTGCACCGAGTCGCGGCCATGGCCAGCGGCGGCATGGACACCCTGCCCCACAACGGCGCGGTGATCACGCTGCTGGCGGTCACCGGGTTGACCCACCGCGAAGCCTACAAGGACATTTTTGGCATCACGATCATCAAGACCCTTGCGGTGTTCGTGGTGATCGGCACTTTCTACGCCACCGGCATTGTGTGAGGTTTTCATGACAACTTTGAATGGCAAGACCGCCCTGGTCACCGGCTCCACCAGCGGCATCGGCTTGGGGATTGCCCTGAGCCTGGCCAAGGCCGGCGCCAACCTGATTCTCAACGGCTTTGGCGACGCCAGCGCGGTGATCGCCCAGGTGCAGGCCTTTGGCGGCAAGGTCGGGCATCACCCGGCAGACGTCAGCGACCCCGCGCAGATCGCCGACATGCTCGCCTACGCCGAGCGCGAGTTCGGTGGCGTGGACATCCTGGTCAACAATGCCGGTATCCAGCATGTGGCAGCGGTAGAAGACTTCCCTGTGGAGCGCTGGGATTCGATCATCGCCATCAACCTGTCCTCGGTGTTCCACAGCACACGCCTGAGCTTGCCGGGCATGAAGACCAAGGGCTGGGGGCGCATCGTCAATATCGCCTCGGTGCATGGGCAAGTCGGCTCAGTGGGCAAGGCGGCGTATGTCGCGGCCAAACATGGGGTGATCGGCCTCACCAAGGTGGTGGGCCTGGAAACCGCCACCAGCAATGTCACCTGCAACGCCATCTGCCCGGGCTGGGTGCTGACGCCGCTGGTGCAGAAGCAGATTGATGATCGCGTGGCCACTGGGGTCGACCCACAGCAAGCGCAGCAGGATCTGTTGGCAGAGAAACAGCCGTCGCTGGAGTTTGTGACGCCGTCGCAACTGGGGGAACTGGTGTTGTTCTTGTGCAGTGAAGCCGGCGCCCAAGTGCGCGGCGCGGCCTGGAACATCGATGGTGGCTGGCTGGCCCAGTAAACCCGTGATGACCGTGCCCACGCTCTGCGTGGGCACGCAGACCGGGGCGCTCCGCGCCCCAAAAGCGGACGCAGAGCGTCCAGTCAGGCATTCCCACGCAAAGCGTGGGAACGAGAAGAGGCAGCTTATGTCCGAGATCCTCTGGCAACCCTCCCCGGAACGCATCGCCAACACGCGCATGGATCAGTTCCGCCGCTTCATCAACCAACGGCACGGCGTGCAGCTCGACGACTACCCCGCCCTGCACCAATGGAGCATCGACCAGCGCCCGGATTTCTGGCAGGCGATTGTCGCGTTCTTCGACGTGCAGTTTCGCAGCCCATCCAGCGTCACGCTGATCGAAGACATCGAGATGCCCAGCGCCCAATGGTTTCCCGGCGCCACTCTGAACTTCGCCGAACACCTGTTGCGCCGGCGCGACGATCATCCTGCGGTGGTGGCTGTCAGCGAAGACGGCCAACGTGAACAATTGAGCTATGCGCAACTGGCGGAACAGGTTGCCGGCCTGCAAAAAAGCCTGCGGGCGGCCGGGGTCGGCATAGGTGACCGGGTGGCCGCGTGTATGCCCAATACCTGGCAAACCCTGGTGGGCATGCTCGCCACCACCAGCCTCGGTGCGATCTGGTCGTGCTCCTCGCCAGACTTCGGCACCCAAGGCGTCATCGACCGCTTCGGCCAGATCGAGCCCAAGGTGCTGATCACCTGCGCGGGCTACCGCTATGCCGGCAAGCGCATCGACCAGAGCGCCAAGCTCAATGAGATCCTTGAACGCCTGCCCTCCCTGCAACAGCTGATCATCGTGCCTTACGCCAAGCCCGAAGCGCAGGCTGGGGACTACACCACCCACGCCCACGTCGCGCTGTGGGACGACTTCTATCAAGCCGGCGGCGAACCGGAATTTGTCGCGGTGCCGTTCGACCACCCGCTGTATATCCTTTATTCCAGCGGCACCACCGGCATCCCCAAGTGCATCATCCACGGCACTGGCGGCGTATTGCTGACGCACCTCAAGGAACACGGCCTGCATGCCGACCTGAACCGCGAGGACTGCCTGTTCTACTACACCACCTGCGGCTGGATGATGTGGAACTGGCTGGTGTCGGTGCTGGCGATCGGCGCCACCGCGGTGCTGTACGACGGCTCGCCGTTCCACCCCGGCCCCGAACGTTTGATCGACCTGATCGATGCGGAAAAAATCAGCGTGTTCGGCACCAGCCCCAAATTCCTCGCCACCCTGGAAAAGTCCGGGTTGCAGCCGCGCCTGAGCCACGATCTGGGCAGCCTCAAGGGCTTGATTTCGACCGGCTCGCCGCTGTCGCCCCAGAGTTACGACTACGTGTACCGCGAGATCAAAGCCGAGCTGTGCCTGTCCTCGATGTCCGGTGGCACCGACATTGTCTCCTGCTTTGTGATCGGCAACCCGGTGCTGCCGGTGCGGCGTGGTGAGATGCAATGCAAGAGCCTGGCCATGGCCATCGAAGTGTGGGACGACCAGGGCCGGCCCCTGATCGGAGAGAAAGGCGAACTGGTGTGCACTCGGCATTTCCCTGCCATGCCCATCGGGCTGTGGAACGACCCGCAGCAGCAGAAACTGCGCGCTTCGTATTTCAGTCAGTTCCCCGGTGTATGGGCCCAGGGTGACTATGCCGAGCAACGCGCCAACGGCAGCCTGTTGATCCACGGGCGTTCCGATGCGGTGCTCAACCCCGGCGGCGTGCGCATTGGCACCGCCGAGATTTATCGCCAGGTGGAAAAGGTCCCGCAGGTGCTGGAAAGCCTCGCCATCGGCCAGCATTGGCAGGACGACGTGCGCGTGGTGCTGTTTGTGCGCCTGGATGATGGAATTGAACTGGACGAGGCGCTGCAACAGCAGATCCGCCAGGTGATTCGTGCCAACACCACACCGCGCCATGTACCGGCCAAGATCCTCGCTGTCACGGATATCCCCCGCACCATCAGTGGCAAAATCGTCGAATTGGCGGTGCGCAACGTGGTGCATGGAGAGCCGGTGAAAAACACCGATGCCCTGGCCAACCCCCAGGCACTGGAGCAATTTCGCGACAGAGCTGAGCTGGCTTATTAGATGAAAGGTTTCAGCGCTGACGCAGCGTTTTGAAGAAAAACCCTCAAGGCATGCTATTTTTCCGGGGTAGCCACCCGTTGCCGCTCCTTGGGATAATGGGTGTTGTCATTTTTCAAAGCGTCATGCTCAGGGCTTTTTATGAATGGAACATCCACCGGTAGCGAAGCCGCTGCGTTGATCAAGCGGCTGGACTGGGCGCAAAGCCCACTCGGTGAGGCCAGTGAGTGGCCGCAAAGCCTTCGCACTGCCGTTGATATCGTCGTGCATTCGCCCATGCCGATGGTACTGCTGTGGGGCCCGCACCTCACGCAACTCTATAACGATGGCTTTGCACACCTGATTGGCAGCAAGCACCCCGGCGCCTTGGGCCAGCCGGCGCACCACACTTGGCCTGAGCTTGAAAGCTTCGCCGCGCCGGTGTACGACGCCGTGCTCGGCGGCCAGGTACGCACCTTCAGCGAGCAACGCTTTGTGCTGCACCGCCAGGGCTGCGATACCGAAATCTGGCTGGATCTGACCTACAGCCCGGTGCGCGATGAAAGCTGCCGGGTAGCCGGCATTCTGGTCACGGCCATTGAAACCAATGAGCGACGCAGCAAAACCCTCGAACTGCAACAGCGCTCCGAAGCAAGCCTCAAGGCCCAGCACAACACCGAGCAACGCCTGCAACTCGCGTTGGCGGCCACCGACGCGGTGGGTACCTGGGACTGGGATATCGGTGAAGACCGCTTCATCGCCGACGCCCATTTCGCCTACCTGCATGGCGTCGACCCCAACGATTCAAGCCTGCTGCCCATCAGCGCCTACCTGCACGGCGTGCATCCCGAAGACCGGGGCACGGTGACGCGCAGCATCAAGCATTGCATCACCCATGGCACCGAGTACGCCGAGGAATACCGCCTGCAACAGGCCGATGGCCAGGTGCGCTGGGTGTTCGCCCGTGGCCGCTGCTACAAGGATCAACAGGGCCGGCCGGCGCGGTTCCTCGGCGCCGCGCTGGACCTCACCGAGCGCAAAAACACCGAGCAGGCCTTGCGCCAGAGCCAGACCGAGCTGCAACTGATCATCAACGCCATGCCGGTGTTGATCGGCTACGTTGACCACGAACAGCGCTTTCGCCTCAACAACAGCGCTTACCTCGAGTGGTATGGCAAGACGCCCCAGGAGCTGTACGGCAAGACCATCCGCGAAGTGCTCGGCGACGAGGTGTATGCCGGGCGCGCAGACAAGATCGCCGCCGCGCTCAAGGGCAAGGCGTGCAGCTTCATGACGGTGACGCCTCATCGCGATGGCCGCCCCCGCCATGCGCTGATGAAGTACCTGCCGCGGTTTAGCAGTGACGGCTCGGTGAATGGTTTCTACATCTTTGTGATCGACGAGACCGAACGCAAGCTCACCGAAGAGGCCCTGCGCCACCTCAACGAGAACCTTGAAGAACGCGTGGCCCAGCGCACCCAGGCGCTGGCCGAGGCCAACCAGCGCCTGCAGAACGAGATGTTCGAGCGCGAGCGTGCCGAAGATGCCCTGCGCCATGCGCAGAAGATGGAAGCGGTCGGCCAGCTCACCGGCGGTATCGCCCATGACTTCAACAACATGCTCACCGGCATCATCGGCAGCCTCGACCTGATGCAGCGTTACATTGCCGCCGGACGCAGCGACGATATCGGCCGTTTTGCCGATGCCGCCGTGTCCTCCGCCCATCGCGCCGCCGCCCTCACCCACCGGCTGCTGGCGTTCTCGCGACGCCAGTCGCTGGACCGTCGCCCCACCGACCCCAACCAACTGGTGGCGTCCCTGGAAGACCTGTTCCGGCGCACCAAGGGCGCGCATATCGAACTCAAGGTACAACTGGGCAAGGACATCTGGCCGGTGAACACCGACGCCAGTCAACTGGAAAACGCCCTGCTCAACCTGGTGATCAACGCCCGCGACGCCATGCCCGACGGCGGCGAGCTGCTGATCGAAACCGCCAACAGTTACCTGGACGGCACCGACATCACCACCCTGGAACCGGTCAAGGCCGGCGACTATGTGATGCTTGGTGTGAGCGACAACGGCAGCGGCATGGCGCCGAAAATCCTCGCCAAGGCGTTCGACCCGTTCTTTACCACCAAGCCCATCGGCCAAGGCACTGGCCTTGGGTTGTCGATGATCTACGGCTTTGCCCAGCAATCCGGCGGCCACGTGACCATCCAGAGCGAACCGGGCCAGGGCACCTGCGTGCGCCTGTACCTGCCGCGTTTGTATGGCACGGCGCTGGAAAGCAGCCTGCCCGCCAGCCTGACCGAAGCGCCCGTGGCCCTGGCCGGTGAAGCGGTGGTGGTGGTCGAGGACGACCCGGCGGTGCGCATGCTGGTGGTCAATGTGCTCGACGAACTGGGCTACACCGCGCACCAGGCGGCGGATGCCCGTGCGGCGCTGCCGTTGCTGGAGTCGGATTTGCGTGTGGACTTGCTGGTGACCGACGTTGGCTTGCCCGGCATGAACGGCCGGCAACTGGCGGAAATCGCCCGCCAGCATCGCCCCGGCCTGCGCGTGCTGTTCATGACCGGTTATGCCGAGAAAGCCGCCGAACGCCAGGGGTTCCTGGAGGACGGCATGGACATGGTCGCCAAGCCTTTTTCCATTGACCTGTTGGCCAACAAAATCCGTAGCATGATCGGCGTCGAGGCCTGAGTTCAGGCATAATCGCGCGCCGTCGCACAGCTGGTAGAGCCCCATGAAAGCCCAAGCCCGTCATATCCTGGTGAAAACCAGCGAAGAAGCCGAACAACTCAAGCAGCGCATTGCCAAGGGCGAAGCCTTTGATGTGCTGGCCAAGAAGTACTCCACCTGCCCGTCGGGCAAACGCGGTGGTGACCTGGGCGAAGTGCGGCCCGGGCAGATGGTGGGGGCGATTGATGCGGTGATCTTCAAGAAACCGGTGAAGGTGGTGCATGGGCCGATCAAGAGCAAGTTTGGGTATCACCTGGTGCAGGTGTTTTACCGGGATTGATACGGCTACCTCCGATCGTTCCCACGCTCTGCGTGGGAATGCCTCACTGGACGCTCTGCGTCCGCTTCTGGGACGCAGAACGTCCCGGGCTGCGCTCCCACGCAGAGCGTGGGAACGATCAGTGATCATCTCGGTATCAGCGCCCCGGGCACCTGAATCACCCGGCTTGCCAACCGATGCCCCGCCAGTGCGGCGTCTTGGGGCGAGTCACCCTTGAGCCGAGAGGCCAAATACGCCGCACTGAACGAATCCCCCGCCGCCGTGGTGTCCACCACCTTCTCCACTTTCAACGACGGCACCGCAAAGCGCTCGCCCGCGCAACGGATCAGGCACGCATCCGCTCCCCGCTTGAGCACCACTTCTGCAATCGACGGGTACGCCGCAAACACCTGCTCGCTATCCTCATAGCCAAACAACGCGCGCTCGTCATCCTCGGTGAGCAAGGCAATGTCCACTTCGGCCAACACCCTGCGATACGCCTCACGAGCCGTTTGCACATCGGCCCACAACCGGGGCCGGTAGTTGTTATCGAACACCACCCTGGCGCCGCGCCGGCGGGCTTCGATCAGCGCCTGCAGTAAACGCTCACGCCCGATGTCTCCCAGCACGGCCAAGGTAATGCCGCTGAAATACACCACATCATAGCCCGGCAGGGCCGCCAGCACCGGCTCGGCGGCAGGCGTGGTGAAGCAGTCGCGCACGGCCGCCTCGTTGCGCCAGTAGAGGAATTTACGTTCGCCCTGGGCGTCGGTCTGGATGCAATACAAGCCCGGCAGGCGCCCAGGCAGACGCTGGACCCTGTCCAGGCCAAGGCCTTCGGCGTGCCAATGCTCACACATGGCATCGCTGAAGCTGTCATCGCCCAGGGCGGTGACGTAGTCAACGCTGCCGGCATCGCCCAGCTCGCGGCGCAGGTACACCGCGGTGTTCAAGGTGTCACCGCCGAAGCTCTGGTGCAGGCTGCCGTCGGCGCGGTGTTGCAGTTCGATCATGCATTCGCCGATGAGGGCGATGCGGGGGTGGATGTTCATGGCAAAGTTCTCAGGTGTGCTGGAGGGCCCCATCGCGGGCAAGCCCGACTCCCATATTCGACTGCATTCCTTCAGTTAAAACGCGGTCACTGTGGGAGCTGGCTTGTCGGGTCGCCGCATCGCTGCGATAGCCGCGACTCGGTCTAGAAGCAGGTATGCAGAGACTCGACCACCTGCAACTGCTCATCCACCAGGCACCCCACCTGCCACTTGTCAAAGGTCAGGCAAGGGTGGGACGTACCAAAGGAAATGATGTCGCCAATACGCAATTCAACCTCCGGCGCCACAGTCATGAACGCATGCTGGTCCATCACCGCCGTGACCTTGCACCCGCTCACATCATCACCTTGCGCCGGCACGATCCCGGCCCTGTAGCGCTTGAGCGGCACTGGCAAACCGGCGTCGTAGGCCACGTCGCGCTTGCCCAGGGCAACCACCGCAAAACCAGGCTCCGGCAGCGACTGCACATGCGCCCAGACTTCCATTGCCGGGCGCAGGCCCTCGTTGAGGTCGCTGCGGCGTTCGAGTACGCAGCACTGCGCCTCTTTATAGATGCCATGGTCGTGGGCCACGTAACTGCCAGGGCGCAACACGCTGAGGAAGCGGCCGGCGGCGTTCTGCGTTTCGAACGACTCGGCGATCAGGTCGTACCAGGCCGAGCCCGATGCGGTGATGATCGGCTTGGGCAGGTCGAACAGGCCGCTGTCTTGCAGTTCCACCGCCAGGCTCACCAGGCTGGCGGCGAAGGCGCGGATACCGCTGATGGCGTGCTCGCCGTGGATCACGCCTTCGTAACCCTCGATACCGGTGAGGGCCAAGGCCGGCTGGGCCTTGATCGCCTTGGCCAGGTCGCGCACTTGCTGCTCGCTGCGGCAGCCGCACCGGCCACCGACCACGCCGTACTCGATCATCACGTTGAGGCGCTGGCCACGGGCGGCGAAGAACAGGCCCAGGTCGGCGACGTTGTCCGGGTGATCGACCATGCAATGGAAGTCAAAATCCTTGTCGGCCAGCAGGTCTGCGATCAAGGCCATGTTCGCCGCGCCCACCAGTTGGTTGGCCATCAGCACGCGACGCACGCCGCTGGCGTAGGCGGCGCGGGTCTGCACGGCGGTAGCCAGGGTGATGCCCCAGGCACCGGCGGCGATCTGGCGCTGGAACAGCGCGGGCATCATGCTGGTCTTGCCGTGGGGCGCCAGCTCGGCGCCGCTGCTGCGGACAAAGTCCTGCATCCAGCGGATGTTATGTTCCAGGGCGTCACGGTGCAGCACCAGGGCCGGCAGGCTGACATCGCGAACCAAATGGGCACCGACGGCGGCGGCACCTTTTTCAACGGCATTGAGGGCAGACATGGAAAACTCCTATTCGTTGATGCGCCGGGCCAGGCTGTTGGCACTGTCGATCAGTACCCGGCGATAGTCGTGGTAGTTTTTGCTCGCATCAGCCCGGGGGGCGACGATGCACAGGGTCGCGATGCTGATGCCCTGGGCATCGCGCACCGGGGCGGCAAAGCAGTGGGTGAAGGTGTCGGCCACACTGTCGAAGGAGAAGAACCCATCCAGGCTGGCCTGGCGAATCTGCGCCAGAAAGGTGTCCAGCGGCAGGCGCAGGCCATCCGGCAGGATGAAATCGTCGGGATCGATCAGGTCGACGATCTGCTGATCGCTCAAATGCCCCAGCAACAAGCGTCCCGAGGCAGTCCACGGAATGGGCGCGTTTTCACCTATGTCCGAAGAAATACGGAAATGCCGCTGGCCCTCGCGCATCAGCGCCACCGTGTATTTGCGCCCGTTGAGCAGGCACATCTGCGCGGTTTCGTGGGTCTGGCTGACGATCTCCTGCAAGGCGTGGTCGGCCTCGCGGGTCAGGTCGAAGTGACGCAAGTGTGCCTGGCCGAGGAAATACAGCTGGCGCCCCAGATACACGTGGCCGTCCTTGCCCACGGTCTCCAGGATGCGCCGCTCCAGCAACGACGCCACCAGTTCGTAGACCGTGGATTTGGGGCTGCCAATGCCGCTGGCAATATCATTCGGGCGCAGGGGTTGGCCGATTTCCTTGAGAAAATCGAGGATATCGAACGCACGGTCCAGGCCTTTGGCGCGGCGTTTGATGGTGTCTTCGGTCATGGCAGTACTCGGTCCCGTTCCAGATGATCGTTCCCACGCTCTGCGTGGGAATGCATGCGGTGACGCTTTGCGTCACATGCGCGGACGCAGTGCGTCCAAGGCGGTATTCCCACGCAGAGCGTGGGAATGATCAGTTAGGCCTTTTTCTTGTAGGCCACGCAATCGATCTCGACCTTGCAATCGACCATCATATTGGCCTGCACGCAGGCGCGCGCCGGGGCGTGTTCCGGGGTGAAGTATTCGCCGAATACCTTGTTGAAACTCCAGAAGTCCCGTGGGTCTTCCAACCATACGCCCACCCGCACCACATCCTTGAGTTCGTAGCCGGCTTCTTCGAGGATCGCCACCACGTTGCGCATCGTCTGGCGGGTTTGCTCGATGATGCCGCCACTGATGATTTCACCGTCCACCGCAGGCACCTGGCCCGACACGTACAGCCAGCCATCGGCTTCCACCGCGCGGGCGAACGGACGTGGCTGGCCGCCACCTGCGGTGCTGCCGGTGCCGTAACGAGTAATGCTCATAAAGTTGCTCCTTGTTAAAAACGAATGTTCTTGAGAAATTCTGCCAGTCGCGGCGACTGCGGCCGTTCGAAGATGTCCTTCGCACTGCCCTGCTCTTCAATGCGGCCCTGGTTCATGAAGACGATCTGGTCCGAGACCTCATAGGCAAAGCGCATCTCGTGGGTGACCAACAACATGGTCATGCCCTCCTCCGCCAACCCCTTGATCACGCTGAGCACTTCGCCCACCAACTCCGGGTCGAGGGCCGAGGTGACTTCGTCGAACAGCATCAGGCTGGGGTTCATGGCAATGGCCCGGGCAATGGCCACGCGCTGTTGCTGGCCGCCGGACAATTGGCCAGGAAAGTGGTTGCGGCGCTCCAGCAGGCCGACGCGGTCCAGCCATTTTTCGGCCAGCGCCACCGCTTCATCCTTGCCCATTTTCTTGACCTTGAGCAAGCCGAGGGTGACGTTTTGCAGCGCGGTCAGGTGCGGGAACAGGTTGAATTGCTGGAACGCCATGCCGGTCATTGCGCGGTGCTGGGCGATCACCCGCTCCGGGTGGCGTACACGCTTGCCGCCGACATCGCTGTAGCCAATGGACTCGCCATCCAGGGTGATCTGCCCGCCCTGGAACTCTTCCAGCAGGTTCACGCAGCGCAGCAAGGTGGTCTTGCCCGAGCCGCTGGAGCCGATCAACGTCACCACATTGCCGCGCTGCATGGACAGGTCGACGCCCTTGAGCACTTCCACCTGGCCGTATTGTTTACGCAGGCCACGAATGTCCAGCAGCGCTGGGTTGGTTTGAGCTTGGTTCATGGCAAGGCCACCCGCTTTTCAATGTAGCGCCCGAATAATTCGATGGCGTAGTTGATGACAAAGAACAGAAAACCGGCGAACAGGTAGAACTCCAGGGTCATGAAGGTGCGCGCGATCACCTGCTGGGTACTGAGCAGCAATTCGGCCACACCGATCACCGACAGCAAGGTGGAAGCCTTGACGATTTCCGTAGAGGAGTTCACCCAGGTCGGCAAGATCTGCCGCAGCGCCTGGGGCAGCAGCACATAGCCCAGGGACTGATAGAACGTCAGGCCAATGGCCTTGCCCGCTTCCAATTGCCCACGGGGAATGGCCTGCAGCGCGCCGCGCACGATTTCCGATACATGGGAGCCACAGAACAAGGTAAGCCCCACAGCACCGGCCTGGAACGCACTGATTTGCCAGCCAAGGGCCGGCAGCATGTAGAAACATGCCAACACCAGCACAAACACCGGCGTGCCACGGATCAAATCGACATACAGACGGAACGGCGCACGCATCCAGAACTTGCCGTAGGTGAGGATCAACCCGGCGACGATGCCGATCAGGGTGCCAAAGACAATCGCCAGCGCCGAGACCGCCACGCTGGCCTGAAAGCCGGCCCAGAGGGTCTCGCGGGCGATCCACAATTCATGCAGCCAACTGGGGGATTCGTACATGAGGCCCTTCCTTAACGACGGATAGCCAAACGCTGTTCCAGGTAACGGAGCAGCATGGCAATCAGGTAACAGGCAGCCACGTAGAGCGCGGTCGTGACCAGCCAGGTTTCAATCACCCGGTAGCTTTCGACGTTGATCTTGCGGGCGTAATAGGTCAGCTCCGGCACCGCGATCGCGGCGGCCAGGGAGGTGTCCTTGAACAGCGAGATGAAGTTGTTCGAGAGTGCCGGCAACACGTTGCGCAGCATCACCGGCACGGTGATGTAAGCGCGAATCCGCCACTCCCCCAGGCCGATGGCCAGGCCGGCTTCCCGCAAGCCCTTGGGAATATTCACCAGGCCTGCGCGGAACACTTCGGTGAGATAGGCACCGGCATACAACGACAGGGTGATGATGAACGAGGGAATCTTATCCAGGCGAATACCCAGGGAGGGCAAGGCGAAGTAGATCAACAGGATCAACACCAGGATGGGGGTGTTGCGCACCACGGTGACATACACCGAGGCAAGAATACGCAACGCACGGTGCCTGGAGAGCATGGCAAACGCCATCAACAGGCCGATCACGCAGCCGATGGCGATCGACAGCAACGCCAACTGCAACCCCAGGCCGAGCCCCGCCAGCAAGGTGTCGAAATCACGCCAGACGGCGGCAAAGTTCAACTGATAGTTCATGGTCAGCAGCACCTGAAGGGGGCGTGTTCAGACACGCCCCTGTTGTTGCGGGTCACTTGAATTCCACGGGAAAACCAATCGCCGGTTCTGGCAGTTCCACGCCGAACCACTGCTTGAACGAGGCTTTGTAGGTGGGGAATTCCACACCGGTCATGGCTTCGTGCAGCGCGGTGTTGACGAAATTCAGCCAGTCCTGGTCGCCGCGCTTGACCGCGCAGGCATAGGTTTGCGGGCTCCAGGCGTAGGTGGGGCTGCGGTAGCGGCCAGGGTTCTGCACCATCAGGTATTTGACCGAGGACTGGTCGGTGGCAGCAGCATCGGCGCGGCCTGAGTTCACGGCCTGGTACATCAGGTCAACGCTGTCGTACTGATCAACCTTGGCCTTGGGCAGTGCCTGGTGCACCAACTCTTCGGCATACACGTTCTGCAGCACGGCCACGGTGACGTCGTCGCCCGCCGCCTGCAGGTCTTCGATTTCCTTGTATTTGCTGTTATTGGGCAACAGCAGGCCGACGCCTTCCCGGTAGTACGGCAGGGTAAAGGCCACCTGCTGCGCACGGCTGGCGGTAACGGTGATGAACTGGCAGCTCATGTCGACCTTGTCGGTGAGCAGGTTGGGAATACGTGCATCGGACGACTGCACCACAAACTCCACCTTGCTCGGGTCATTGAACAAGCCTTTGGCCACGATGCGGCCGATGTCGATATCAAACCCCTGCAATTTGCCATCCGCTCCCTGGAAGTGCCACGGCGCATTGGTACTGCCTGTACCTACGATCAAGTGCCCACGCTTGAGCACATCATCGAGCTTGCTGTCCGCCGCCTGCACCACGCTGGCGAGGGAAGCCGATGCAGCGACGAGAAAAACACACGCTTTGAATACGGAAGGTCGGTGATGCATGACAAGCACTCCAGGGAGGGTGTATTCCGCTATACCGGAACTTGGTATGTAACAACGGAATAGACAGCAGAAAGTGTGCCATAGGTGCTCATGGAAAGACATGCGTCCCACAAATGCCTTATGGATCAGTCAGATAGCGGCCTGACGGGAATACGGCGCCTGCCTGTGAGTACAAACGCTTTGCTACGCAAGACCTCAAACCCTGTTACTGCGCACCAATACCGAACGCCTGGGCTAACCTCTAAGAGCGTGCTTGCTCGCCCTTACATGGAACCCTGACTGATGAAACTGCGATATATCTTGCCCGTGCTTCTGCTCGGGGTGGCTGGCAACGCCCTGGCCAGTAGCGACCGTCGTGAATGCAAGGAAGAACTGCAGAAACTCAAGGAAGCCTTCAGTACCGACTACACCGCCCAGAATCACCATGGCTATCGCCGGGCCAAGGCCTCCCGTGACAATGAGGAATACGAGAAGTGCGCGAGCCAGGCCCGCAAGGCCAGGGAGCGCATAGAGCGCGAGGCAGACCTGTGAAGATTGACAGTAGACGGTGATAAGCCACGGGCTTAGCGTTGGCAAACACCCACGCGGCTTGAAGGGAGATCACCATGGGAATGGCCACCCGCATCATTTCCAGCGTCACAGCGTTCGAACGCGTACTGAATACACCGCGCCCGGTGTTCCTCCTGTTTGTATCAGAGCACTGCCCCGCTTGCGCGCAGGCAGGCTCCGTGTTCGAACAGCACGCCTGGCAGCATCCCTGGGTCGTGAGCCTGGTACTCGATTGCGCCCATACGCCGAGGCACCCTGACGTGTCAGGCACCCCGACGCTGCTGATCTATCGCAAGGGCGCCCTGGTGGAACAACACAAAGGTTTGGGCCCCCTTGAAGAACAAGAGCAGTACGTGAAGAACATCTTCAGCCGTTATGACCTGAGCAAGGGTGCAAGTGCACTTGCGTCACTCGACGCTCCTCCACTTCAGCCACGGTCAAACGCCAGCCTTCATGTTCCAGGCTATCGCCCACCACCGGCAGGCGGTCAAGCAGGCTCATCACCAAACCTGCCAGGGTTTGATAATCCTCGGTCGTCACCGCCTTGAAGCCCGTGCGTTGACGCACCAGGTTGAGGTTCAAGGCGCCATTGGCACGGAAGCCATCGCCTTGCTCGACAATATCGGGCCCTTCGATTTCGCTGGCATCGGGCAATTCACCGGCGATGGATTCCAGAATATCCGTCATGCTCAATACGCCCATGAAGTCGCCGAATTCGTTGATCACGAAAGCGATGTGAGTGGACTCCTGGCGCATCTGCTCCAGGGCATTGAGGATCGAAAAACTGTCCAGCAGGTTGATCGCCCGACGCGCCAGGTGTTCCAGGTTCGGCTCGTTGCCCGCCAGGTACTCCTTGAGTAACTCCTTCTTGTGCACAAAACCCAGGGGCTCATCCACCGCACCGTTACGGATCAACGGCAGACGCGAGTAGGACGAGTGCATCAGTTTCAGACGGATCGTCTCGGGGTCATCCGCCAGGTCGATGCAATCAACCTTGGCCCTTGGCGTCATCAGGGTGCGAATCGGCCGCTCGGCCAGTTGCAGCACGCCGCTGATCATCACCCGTTCGCGTCGGTCAAACAGCGGACCCTGCGCAGCATCCGGCTCGCCCAGCAGGTCAGCCACGTCTTCACCCACCTCTTCCACCGCCAGGCTGCGGCCGCCCAACAAGCGCATCACCGCATGGGCGGTACGCTCACGCACCGGCAACACGCCCTGCGCCGACTTCTTGCGACGGGCTCGGGCGATCTGGTTGAACACCTCGATCAGAATCGAGAAGCCAATGGCCGCGTACAAGTAGCCCTTGGGAATATGGAAGCCCAGGCCTTCGGCGGTCAGGGCGAAACCGATCATCATCAGGAAGCCCAGGCACAGCATGATCACGGTCGGGTGCGCATTGACGAAACGGGTCAGCGGCTTGCTCGCCACGATCATCAGGCCGATGGACACGATCACGGCGATCATCATCACCGCCAGCTCGTCGACCATGCCCACGGCGGTAATCACCGCGTCGAGGGAGAACACCGCATCCAGCACCACGATCTGCGCGACAATAGGCCAGAACATTGCGTAAGCCACACTGCCCTTGTGCTGCGCCACATGGCCTTCAAGGCGCTCATGCAATTCCATGGTGGCCTTGAACAACAGGAACACACCACCAAACAGCATGATCAGGTCACGGCCGGAGAAGCTCTTGTCGAACACCTCGAACAGCGGCTGGGTCAGGGTCACCAACCAGGAAATACTCGCCAACAGGCCCAGGCGCATCAGCAGCGCCAGGGATAAACCGATCAAACGTGCACGGTCACGCTGCTCCGGCGGCAACTTGTCCGCCAGGATCGCGATAAACACCAGGTTGTCGATACCCAGCACCAGTTCCAGCACAATCAAGGTCGCAAGGCCGAGCCAGGCCGTAGGATCCGCTAACCATTCCATTTATAAATTCTCTGTCTTTAAAGTGTTCAGAACGCCGGGCACGGCAAAGTGCGGTCATGCGACCGGGACAAGGTTAGTTGACGGAATACGGGGTGCTTCAGCGGGAACAGCGACAGCGGTTGTCTTGGGGAAAGACGACTGGGAGGCTCCGAGAGGGTGTTCATGCAAGTCCTGAAATGACAAAAGGACTTGAATCCTACATTCGAAATACAAATTTCCCACAACGCAAAACTATTACAAAACCTGTAAACCCCCCATCAGAAGCACAGCAACTCTTGTGGGAGCTGGCCTGCGATGCCGGCACCTCGATGCATGATCGTTCCCACGCTCTGCGTGGGAATGCCGCCTGTGACGCTCCGCGTCCCACCCGCGCAAGGATGACGCGGAGCGTCACAGGATGCGTTCCCACGCTGGAGCGTGGGAACGATCTGTATCAGGTTTTACGAGTGGCATCGTCCAGCGCCAGGATGGTGTGGGCATTGGTGACGGTGGTCGCCAGCGTATTGATCACCCCCGAACGCAACGCCCCCAAGGTCGCCGCCGCCTTGGTGTTCTCGCTGGCAATCGCCACCACATCCGGGATGCGAAACAGCTCCTGCACCGTCAACCCGATCACGCGCCCCTGGATGGCGTTGACCGCCGGCTGGCCGTGAATGTCGATAAAGTCATAGCCCATCATGTCGCCCACGGTGCCAGACAACCGCGCCTGGGCGATTTCCTGGGGCGAGAACCAGCCCATGCGCACCATGTTGCTGTTCTCGCTCATGTCGCCGATGCCGATCAGGGCGATATCGGCACGGCGGGCGCGGTCAAGAGTCGAACGCACCGTGTCGTTGTTGATCAGCACCCCGCGCAGTTCCGGGTTGGCCACCAGCGCCGGGGCGTACAGGCTTTCACTTTCGCCACCAAAGCGCAGGGCCAGGCGTCGGCAGATGTGGTCAGGGTTCATGTATTCACCGGCCTTGAGCGAACCGCCGATGGCACACACGAAGGTGCAGTTGCGGGTCACCGGCAGAAACACGTTATCGGCCACCGCGCCGACGTTACGCCCCATGCCCACCGCAACGATCATGCCGTCGCCCAGGGTCTTGTTGAGGTAGTTGGCCACCAGGCTGGCGACCGCCGAGCGCTGGGTGTCGGGGTCGCTGTGGTCGACCGCAATCAAGGCGCGGTCGAGCTTGAAGCGCTCCACCAGTGCCCGTTCCAGCTCGTTGTTCATTGCCGGGTGCTGCAGCACGCGCACCTCGACAATCCCTTCATCGCGCGCGCGCTTGAGCAGGCGGCTGACTTTTGCCCGCGACAGGTCAAAACGCTTGGCAATGGCCTCCTGAGTGACGTTCTCAAGGTAATAGAGCATCGCCACTTCGGTCATCTGATCGATATCACTGGCCATGCGCTGGGTACTGTCACTCATGGGGACGGGCTTCCGTTTCGGCGTCAAAGGCGCATTCTCCCGACTCTTGCCCTGCGCCGTCCACTACTGATGCCCATCGCGCTCGATCGCATTGATGCGCTCGACCTTGGCCCCGGACCGCGCCGCTTCGAACTCCGAGGCCAAAAACGCACTGACGATGCTTTTGGCCAACTCCGCACCGATGACCCGCGCACCGATGGAGAGGATTTGCGCATCGTTGCTCTTGCGCGCCCGCTCCGCAGAGTAGGTGTCATGGGCCTGGGCCGCACGGATGCCCAGAACTTTGTTGGCCGAGATGGCCATGCCTATGCCGGTGCCGCATACCAGCACGCCGAGGCGCTGTTGCCCGGCATTGATGGCGGTGGCCACGGCCAGAGCGATGTCCGGGTACAGCACCGGCGCCGTTGAATGCGTACCGAAGTCGGTGACCGGGTACCCCAACGCCTCGATATGGCGCTTCAACAACTCTTTGAGCTCAAAACCCGCTTCATCACATCCGATAGCCACCGGGAAAGGTGTGTTCATGGCGCCAAACTCCACTGATCAAATGATCACTTAGTGAAATATCTCTCACTCATTTCGCAAGCATTCACCCCTTACTGTCAAGCGAGATTTAACTGACCTGCCAGTCAAAGCCCTATAGCAAGGCAATAAACGCGTCAAAGATGAGAATCACACCTTTTAAGTGAAAGAGATTGACTGATCAGAATTTCATTTGATACACATATGATCACAGCGAAACATGACTGTGCGACCTAATAAGAATTCACAGCACGAGGACACGCCGATGGCCACGCCATTACTGCTCCAGGCTGAACACGTCGCCAAGGCTTACGCCGGGGTACCAGCCCTGCGCGACGGGCGCCTTTCTCTGCGCGCCGGCAGCGTCCACGCCCTGTGCGGCGGCAACGGTGCCGGCAAGTCAACCTTCCTGAGCATCCTGATGGGCATCACCCAGCGTGACGCCGGCAGCATTCTGCTCAACGGCGCACCGGTGCAGTTCAATCGCCCGAGTGAAGCCCTGGCCGCGGGGATCGCAATGATCACCCAGGAGCTCGAACCCATCCCCTACATGACCGTCGCCGAAAACATCTGGCTGGGCCGCGAACCGCGCCGCGCCGGCTGCATCGTCGACAGCAAGGCCCTCAACCGCCGCACCCGCGAACTGCTCGAAAGCCTGGAGTTCGATGTCGACGCCACCAGCCCCATGCACCGCTTGAGCGTGGCGCAGATGCAATTGGTGGAAATCGCCAAGGCGTTCAGCCATGACTGCCAGGTGATGATCATGGACGAGCCCACCTCGGCCATCGGCGAGCGCGAGGCCGAAACCCTGTTCAAGGCGATTCGCCGCCTTACCGCGCGCGGTGCCGGCATCGTGTACGTGTCCCATCGACTGAGCGAACTGGCGCAGATCGCCGATGACTACAGCATCTTCCGTGATGGCGCCTTTGTGGAAAACGGGCGCATGGCCGATATCGACCGCGACCACCTGGTGCGCGGCATTGTCGGCCAGGAACTGACGCGCATCGACCACAAGGCGGGCCGCGAATGTGCGGCCAGCACCTGCCTGCAAGTCGACAACCTGAGCCGCAACGGTGAGTTCCACGACATCAGCCTGCAGCTGCGCCGTGGCGAGATTCTCGGCATTTATGGGTTGATGGGCTCCGGGCGCAGTGAATTCCTCAATTGCATCTACGGCCTGACCGTGGCGGATTCCGGCAGCGTTACCTTGCAAGGCAAGCCCATGCCCATCGGGCAGCCCAAGGCGACCATCGACGCCGGCATGTCGCTGGTTACCGAAGACCGCAAGGACAGCGGCCTGGTGCTGACCGGCAGCATCCTGTCGAACATTGCACTGTCGGCCTATAAGCGCTTGTCGAGTTGGTCGCTGATCAACGCACGTAAAGAAGCGCAACTGGCCGAGGAGATGGTCAAGCGCTTGCAGATCAAGACCAGCTCCCTGGAGCTGCCGGTAGCATCAATGAGCGGCGGCAACCAGCAAAAGGTGGTGCTCGCCAAATGCCTGTCCACCGAGCCGGTATGCCTGCTCTGCGATGAACCCACCCGCGGCATCGACGAAGGCGCCAAACAGGAGATCTACCACCTGCTCGACCAGTTCGTGCGCGCCGGTGGCGCAGCCATTGTGGTGTCGTCGGAAGCACCGGAACTGCTGCACTTGAGCGACCGCATCGCCGTCTTCAAAGGCGGCCGGCTGGTCACTATCAGCACCGACACCGCCCTTTCCCAGGAAGCCTTGTTGAGTCTTGCCTCATGAATGCCAAAACCATCGTTGCTCCCGTTACTGCCGCGCCGCGCAACCGCTTGCGCCTGTCCCTCGACCGCTTCGGCCTGCCGCTGGTGTTTATCCTGCTGTGCGTGGTGATGGCGTTTTCCAGCGAATACTTCATGACCTGGCGCAACTGGATGGACATCCTGCGCCAGACCTCCATCAACGGCATTCTCGCCGTGGGCATGACCTATGTGATCCTGACCAAGGGCATCGACCTGTCGGTGGGGTCGATCCTGGCGTTCGCCGGGTTGTGCAGCGCCATGGTCGCCACCCAGGGTTATGGCCTGTTGGCGGCGGTCAGCGCGGGGATGTTTGCCGGCGCGATGCTCGGGGTGGTCAATGGTTTCATGATCGCCAACCTGTCGATCCCGCCGTTCGTGGCCACCCTCGGCATGCTCAGCATCGCCCGGGGCATGACCTTTATTCTCAACGACGGCAGCCCGATCACCGACCTGCCCGACGCCTACCTGGCCCTGGGCATCGGCAAGGTCGGCCCGGTGGGCGTGCCGATCATCATCTTCGCCGTGGTCGCGCTTATTTTCTGGATGGTGCTGCGCTACACCACCTACGGCCGTTATGTGTACGCAGTGGGCGGCAATGAAAAAAGCGCGCGCACATCGGGTATTGGCGTGCGCAAGGTGATGTTCTCGGTGTACGTGGTCTCGGGCCTGCTCGCCGGGTTGGCCGGCGTGGTGCTGTCGGCACGCACCACCTCTGCCCTGCCCCAGGCCGGGGTTTCCTACGAGCTGGACGCGATTGCCGCGGTGGTGATCGGCGGCACCAGCCTGTCGGGCGGTACCGGCAGCATTGTCGGCACCTTGTTCGGGGCCCTGTTGATCGGCGTGATCAACAACGGCCTGAACCTGCTCGGCGTGTCCTCCTATTACCAGCAGGTCGCCAAGGGCCTGATCATCGTGTTTGCAGTACTGATCGACGTGTGGCGCAAGAAGAAACGCTGAAGAACGACCCATAACAATAACTGGAGTTCTACTTATGAAACTGGGTACCACCCTGGCCGCTGCGGCGGCCCTCTCCCTGCTCGCCAGCAGTATCGCCCTGGCCGCCGACGGCAAGACCTACAAGATCGGCGCAGCCGTCTATGGCCTCAAGGGTCAGTTCATGCAGAACTGGGTCCGCGAGCTCAAGGAACATCCGGCCGTCAAGGATGGCACCGTGCAGTTGACCGTGTTCGACGGCAACTACGACGCCCTGACCCAGAACAACCAGATCGAAAATATGGTGACCCAACGCTACGACGCGATTCTGTTCGTACCGATTGATACCAAGGCCGGCGTCGGTACCGTCAAGGCCGCCATGAGCAACGACGTGGTGGTCATCGCCTCAAATACGAAAGTAGCCGATGCCAGCGTGCCGTATGTGGGCAACGACGACGTGGAAGGCGGCCGCCTGCAGGCCCAGGCCATGGTCGACAAGCTCAATGGCAAGGGCAACGTGGTGATCATCCAGGGCCCGATTGGCCAGTCGGCGCAGATCGACCGGGAAAAAGGCGAGCTGGAAGTGCTGGGCAAACACCCGGACATCAAGATCATCGAAAAGAAAACCGCCAACTGGGACCGCGCCCAGGCCATGACCCTCACCGAAGACTGGCTCAACGCCCACCCCAAGGGCATCAATGGCGTGATCGCCCAGAATGACGACATGGCCCTGGGCGCCGTGCAGGCGTTGAAGTCCCATGGCCTCACCTCCAAGAATGTGCCCGTGACCTCTATCGACGGCATGCCGGATGCGATCCAGGCGGCGAAAAAGGACGAAGTCACCACCTTCCTCCAGGATGCCCAGGCCCAGTCCCAAGGCGCGCTGGACGTAGCGTTGCGCGCCCTGGCCGGCAAGGACTACAAGCCACAATCGGTGATCTGGGAGCGCTATGCCAAAGACGTGAAATGGGGTGACGGCACGGCCAAGAATCACATTCTGCCGTGGGTGCCGGTGACCAATGCCAATGCGGACGCGCTGTACAAGCAAGTCAGCGGCGGTAAGTAGTTTGATCGTTCCCACGCTCCGCGTGGGAACGCATCCCGTGACGCTCCGCGTCACTTAACATCGGAACGCAGAGCGTTCCACGCGGCATTCCCACGCAGAGCGTGGGAACGAGGAGTCATTCATGTCTGGTTTCTGGAACCAAGCCTTCGACCTCAGCGGCCGTTGCGCGGTGATCACCGGTGGCGCCGCCGGCATCGGCCTGGCCTGCGCCACCTTGCTGGCGGAACGCGGCGCAAGGGTGGCGCTGCTGGACCGCGACCCGGCCGTGGTCGAGGTGGCCGCCAGCCTGGGTGCCGGGCACCTTGGCATTGCCGTCGACCTCGGGAGGATCGACCAGATACAACCGACCGTCGACAAGGTGTTCGCGCATTTCCAGCGCCTGGATTACCTGATCAACAGTGCAGGCGTGGTGCTGCTGGACAAGGCCATCGAGGTCAGCGAAAGCGCCTGGGACACCACCCTGGACATCAACCTCAAGGCCAGTTTTTTCATGGCTCAGGCCTGCGCCAGGCACATGATCGCCCAGGGCAGCGGGCGCATCGTCAACCTGGCGTCCCAGGCCGCCGTGATTGGCCTGGACCGTCACGTTGCCTACTGCGCCAGCAAAGCCGCCATCGTCGGCATGACCAAGGTATTGGCCATGGAGTGGGCGCCGCAGATCAACGTCAACGCCATCTCCCCGACCATCGTCGAAACCGCCCTGGGCAAAAAAGCCTGGGCCGGCGAGGTCGGTGAGCGGGCCAAATTGCAGATTCCGGCAGGTCGCTTTGCCCAACCCGAAGAAATCGCCGGGCTGGCACTGTACCTGCTCAGCGACGCCGCACAGATGATCACCGGTGCCAACATGGTGATCGACGGCGGCTACAGCATTCAGTAATTCATCGTTATGTCGTGAGGTTTTGTCATGTCCACCGTCACCGAACGCACACCTGAACAACTCGCCCCGAGCATCCCGAAAACCATGCAGGCCGTGGTCTGCCACGGCCCGGAAGATTACCGCCTGGAAACCGTCGACGTGCCCACGCCCGGCCCCGACGAGATCCTGACCAAAGTCGAGCTGTGCGGCATTTGCATGGGCGATATCAAGACCTATCGCGGCGCGCCGTCGTTTTGGGGCGATGCCGAGCAACCGCGCTACGTGAAGCCGCCGATGATCCCCGGGCATGAGTTCGTGTGCCGCGTAGTCGCCCTTGGCCCGGGCGCCGAGAAGCGCGGCGTGGCCGTGGGCGACCGGGTGATCTCCGAGCAAATTGTGCCGTGCTGGGGCTGCCGCTTCTGCAACCACGGCCAGTATTGGATGTGCCAGAAGCACGACCTGTATGGCTTCCAGAACAATGTGCAGGGCGCCATGGCGCAATACATGATCTTCACCAAGGAAGGCATCATCCACAAAGTGCCGGAATCCATCGCCCCCGATGAAGCGATCCTGATCGAACCCCTGGCCTGCTCGCTGCACGCGGCGGAACGCGCCAACGTCGACCATGACGACATCGTGGTGGTCGCCGGCGCCGGCACCCTGGGCCTGGGCATCATCGGCGCGGTGCGGTTGCGCAACCCGAAAAAACTCATCGTGCTGGACATGAAACCCGAACGCGCCGCCCTCGCCCTGCGCCTGGGCGCCGATGAAGTGTGGAACCCGGCCGAGGTGGATGTGTTGGCGAAGATCCGCGAAATCACCGATGGCTACGGCTGCGACATTTATATCGAGGCGACCGGGCATCACAAGGCGGTGAACCAAGGCCTGGCGATGCTGCGCAAGCTGGGACGCTTTGTGGAATTCAGCGTGTTCAATGACGAGGCCACGGTGGATTGGTCGATCATCGGTGACCGCAAGGAGCTGGATATCCTCGGCTCGCACCTGGGGCCTTATATGTACCCAAGGGCCATAGACTTTATCGGCAACCGCAAGATCGATATGCGCGACGTGGTGACCCACAAGTTTGCGCTGGCGGATTTCAAGGAAGCGTTTGCGGTGATGGAGCGCGGCGATAAATCGCTGAAGGTTGTGCTCGAACCCTGATCTCAGTAACAACACAAAACCCTGTGGGAGCTGGCTTGCCTGCTCCCACAATGGAAGGGTGTCGCCCCTTAGAACAAGAACACAGGAACCCGCGTTATGAATCGAGTCATCAACGATCCCGACCAAGTGGTCGAAGACATGCTGCGCGGCATCCTGGTCGCGCACCCCGAACTGCGCCAGTACGAAAGCAACCCACGGGTCATTGTCAGGGCCAGACCGTCCGCCCAGGGCCGCGTCGGCATTGTCACCGGCGGCGGCTCCGGGCATGAACCGGCGTTCCTCGGCTATGTTGGCCCGGGCCTGGTGGATGCGGTGGCCGTCGGCGAGATTTTTTCCTCGCCCACCGCCAAAAGCTTTTTCGACGCCTTCCGCGCCGCCGACCATGGCGCAGGCGTGGCCTGCCTGTATGGCAACTACGCGGGCGACAACATGAACGTGAAGCTGGCAATGAAAATGGCCGCCAGCAAAGACATGCGCATCCGCACCGTGGTCGCCAACGACGACGTGGCCTCCGCGCCCAAGGCCGATATTGCCAAGCGTCGCGGCGTGGCCGGGGAGATCTTCATGTGGAAGATCGGCGGTGCCGCCGCTGCCCAGCATTACGACCTGGACGGCGTGATTCGGGTGGCGCAGAAAACCGTCGACCACTGCCGCTCGATTGGTATCGGCCTTACGCCCTGCACGATAGCCGCGGTGGGCAAGCCGAACTTCCAGATTCCCGACGGCCAGATGGAGCTGGGTATCGGCCATCATGGCGAACCGGGCATCGAAGTCATCCCGATTGAACCGGCCGCCGCCATGGCCGAGCGCATGCTGGCGCCGATCCTCGCCGACCGCGATTTCAACCAGGACGACAGCGTGGTGGTGCTGGTCTCAGGCCTGGGCGCCACCCCGGTGATGGAGTTGTATATTTTCTACGCAGAGGTGGAAAAACAGCTCAAGGCCAAAGGTTTGAAGATTCACCGTTGCTACGTGGGCAACTACTTCACGTCCCTGGAGATGATGGGCGTGACCTTGACCCTGCTCGGCCTCGACGCCGAGCTGAAAACCCTGATCGACCAACCCTGCCGCTCCATCGGCATGACCCAGGCGGAGTGAACCATGAGCCAGCATTTTTCCACCCATGACGGTAGCGCCATTGTCGCCGACCTGGTCAGCGTGATCGTGGCAAACCGGGAGTACCTCAGCGAAGTCGACGGCGCTATAGGCGATGGCGACCATGGCATCAACATGGCCAAGGGCTTTGCCCATTGCGGCCGCACGATCGAAGGCCGCCAACTGACCCTGGCCGAAGCCCTGGATGAACTGACCCTGAGCCTGATGGAAGGCATCGGCGGCTCCATGGGGCCCTTGTATGGCAGCCTGTTTATCGGCATGGCCGACGAAGTGCGCGGCAGTGAAGACATCGACGCCGCCACCTTCGCCCACCTGCTGCGCGGCGGCTTGACCTCGTTGCAGGACATCACCGAAGCGGGCGTGGGCGACAAGTGCTTGATGGACACGTTGATCCCGGCGGTGGAAGCCTTTGAACGGGCGCATGCAGCGGCGCGTTCTTTCAGCGATGCACTCGACGCGATGAAAAGCGCTGCTTCTCAGGGGCGGGATTCGACCAAGGACCTGGTGGCCAAGATTGGCCGAGCGAGTCGTTTGGGTGAGCGTTCCCTCGGCGTTCTGGATGCCGGGGCCGTATCGTGCTGCCTGATCCTTACGCAGTTGGCGGACTCGATTAAACCCCGTTTGACCTGACATGATCGTTCCCACGCTCCGCGTGGGAATGCAGCCTTGGACGCTCCGCGTCCCACCTACGCCAGGGTGACGCAGAGCGTCACTGGTGGCATTCCCACGCGGAGCGTGGGAACGATCGACAAGGGATTACCTGGTTTTCAGTACTGGGTTACCAGAACCGCTGCTGGGTCAAGCGACTCCACCAGGTCAACAGCACTCGGTCCACCGAGCCGCTGGCCGCCAGGCCCACGCGCTCCTGCAGGCTCTTACGCTCGGCATAGTGCAGGTGGAACACTTCGGCGGTCTTGGCCTTGGTAGCCAGGTATTCATCGCTGGTTTGCAGCTCATCAACCAGTTGTTTGTCGAGAGCGGCAACCCCCAACCACACTTCGCCAGTGGCCACCTCGTCAATCGCCAACTGCGGGCGGTAACGCGCGACGAAGTTCTTGAACAGCTGATGCGTGATGTCCAGGTCTTCCTGGAACTTCTCCCGGCCCTTCTCGGTGTTTTCGCCGAACACTGTGAGCGTGCGCTTGTATTCACCGGCGGTCAGCACTTCAAAGTCGATGTCGTGCTTTTTAAGCAGGCGATTGACGTTGGGCAACTGCGCCACCACGCCAATGGAACCGAGAATGGCGAAGGGAGCGCTGATGATCTTCTCGCCGATGCACGCCATCATGTAGCCACCGCTGGCCGCGACTTTGTCGATGCACACGGTCAACGGCACGCCGGCCTGGCGGATACGCGCCAGTTGCGAGGAGGCCAGGCCATAGCTGTGCACCATGCCGCCGCCGCTTTCCAGGCGTAGCACCACTTCATCCTTGGGCGTGGCCAGGCTCAGCAGTGCGGTGATTTCATGGCGCAGGCTTTCGGTGGCCGAGGCCTTGATGTCACCGTCGAAATCCAGCACGAATACCCGTGGCTTGGGCTCGGGCTTCTTCTTGTCTTTCTTCTTTTCAGCTTTGCTTTCGGACTTGCGCAGGGCCTTGAGCTGGTCCTTGTCGAGCAGGCTGGACTCCAGGCGCTCACGCAAGCCCTTGTAGAAATCATTCAGCTTGCTGACCTGCAATTGGCCGGCGGATTTACGACGACCTTTGCTGCGCAGTGCTGCAAAGCTGATCAGTACCACCAGAATAGCGACCACCAGGGTGACGGTCTTCGCCAGAAAGCTCGCGTATTCGGCCAAAAAATCCATATGTCTCCTTAAAAAATGCACTGCGCCAGGCGCGGATGGCCTCAGCATACCGACGCCACTGCGAAGGAGCCAGTGATCAAACCGCCAGCAGGCGGGCTCCAACGCGCTTTTAAAACAAGCGTATGTTTTTTCATTGACAGCTCGCAGGCATCCTCATAACCTCGCCAGACTTTCAACGTACCGGGAAAACGGACGTGGGCAGCATTTATCTGATTCGACATGGCCAGGCTTCCTTCGGTGCAGACGACTATGACGTCCTCTCGCCCATTGGCGTGGAACAAGCGCAAGTGCTCGGTCGCCACCTGGCAGACCTGGGCATTGCGTTTGACCGCTGCATCGCCGGCGACCTGCGTCGCCAGCAGCACACTGCCAGCGCCACGTTCGACCAGTACAGCGCCCTGGGCTTGCCGGTTCCGGCATTGGAAACAGACAGCGCGTTCAACGAGTTCGACGGCGAGGCAATCATTCGCGGCCTGTTACCCGACCTGCTCAGCAGTGAGCCGGATGCCGTGCACATCCTGCGCAATGGCCCGCAGAACCGCAGCGAGTTCCAACGCATTTTCGCCCTGATCATCGAACGCTGGCTGGCCGGCACCTATGATCCGCCCGGGCTGGAAAGCTGGCTGGGGTTTGTCGAGCGGGTCCAGGGTGGTTTGCAGCGGATCCTTGAAGCCGCCAACCACACCGACAAAATCGCCGTATTCACCTCCGGCGGCACCATCACCGCCCTGCTCCACCTGATTACCCGAATGCCTGCCGCCCAGGCCTTCGAAATGAACTGGCAAATTGTTAACACCTCGCTCAACCAATTGAAGTTCCGTGGTCGCGAGGTGGCACTGGCTTCCTTCAACAGTCACGCCCACTTGCAACTGTTGAAGGCGCCGCAGCTCATCACTTTCCGATGAACTGCGGCCAACCGTGACCCCAAGGTCACTGGACTCTACCCTTAAGGATCGAAACCATGACTGACGTAGCTAAAGCAGTAGAAGCAATGAAAGCCAAATTCAACCCAAGCGCTGCCGAAGGCTTGGACCTGGTGTTCGGTTTCCGTATCGACGACAGCAAGAATTTCTCGCTGGTGGTCAAGGACAAGACCTGCGAGCTCAAAGAAGGCGAAAACCCTGACGCGCAGGTCACCCTGGTGATGGACAGCGAGACCCTGGAAGGCATCGTCGACGGCTCCACCGACGGCATGCAAGCGTTCATGGGCGGCAAGCTGCGCACCGAAGGCGACATGATGCTGGCGATGAAGCTGAGCGAGCTGTTCCCTTCCTGATTCACGGGTAACCCTGAATCCTGATCCCGCCTCCCCAGGCGGGATTTTTTTGCCGGCATTCTCGCGGTGAATGAAGATCCCCTGTTGGAGCTGGCTTGCCTGCGATGGCATCTACTCCATTTGCCGGACGCACCGCGGTGCCTGCATCGCAGGCAAGCCAGCTCCCACAGAAAAGCAAATCCGTAGGACTGCTCAGGTTTTTGGCTGTAGCAACAACGCCACCAACGCGCTCCACCCGGTCTGGTGTGAAGCCCCCAACCCTCGCCCTGTCTCACCATGAAAATACTCATGGAACAACACCAGGTCACGACTGGCCGGGTCTTCCTGCAACTGCGCATACCCCGCCATCGACGGCCGCACACCGTTTTCATCTTTGAGAAACAGCCGCGTCAGCCGCTCGCTGAGGCTGTCAGCCACTTCCTCGAGAGACGCCAGATACCCACTGCCCGTCGGGTACTCCACGGAAAAATGCTCCGCGTAATAGCGATGAAATTCGCGCAACGATTCAATCAGCATGTAATTGACCGGCATCCACAGCGGCCCGCGCCAATTGGAGTTGCCGCCGTACAAACGTGAGTCGGATTCACCGGGTTGGTAACTGGCGCACAAGGTGTCGCCATTCATCTTCAACGCCAGGGGCTGCTCGGCGAACGCCTTGGATAGGGCGCGCACGCCAAAGGCCGACAAGAACTCCTGGTCATCCAGCATGCGTCGCAGCAAATCCTTGGTGCGTTCACCGCGCAGCAGCGCCAGCAACAGGCGGTTGCCCTGCCCCGGTTCGGTCCAGCGCGAAACCAACCTGGCCAGGTCCGGCCGATGATGCATAAAGCCCAGCAGGCGCTCGCGCAAGTCTCCCAGGCCCTCGTGCTCGCGCTGTTCCAGCACAAGCACCGCGAACAGCGGCATTAACCCGACGATGGAGCGCAGGCGCACCGGTTCGCTCTGGCCATCAGGACGGTGCAGTACGTCGTAGAAAAACTGGTCCTGCTCATCCCACAAGCCTTCGGCGCTGTCATCGACGCGGTTGATAGCGCCGGCGATGTAGAGGAAATGCTCGAAAAACTTCACGGCAATGTCCACGTACACCACATTGCGCTTGGCCAACTCCAGGCCGATGCGCATCAGGTCCAGGGCATAGGCCGCCACCCAGGCGGTGCCATCGGCCTGGTCCAACTGGTAACCCGGCGGCAACGGGGCCGAGCGGTCGAACAAGGCGATATTGTCCAGGCCCAGAAAACCGCCCTGGAACAGGTTGCGGCCCTCGGCGTCCTTGCGGTTGACCCACCAGGAGAAATTCAGCAGCAGTTTGTGAAAGATCCGCTCCAGGAAATCCATGTCGCCCACGCCGGTCAACGCCTTGTCCTGCTGATATACGCGCCAGCTGGCCCAGGCGTGCACGGGCGGGTTGGCGTCGTCAAAGCGCCATTCGTAGGCCGGCAATTGGCCGTTGGGGTGCATGAAGCGGTCCTTTACCAGCAGCAACAGCTGTTGCTTGGCGTAACCGGGGTCGATCAGCGCGATGGCCACCGCCTGGAAGCCTTGATCCCAGGAGGCATACCAGGGGTATTCCCAAGTGTCGGGCATGGACAAGATGTCGAAGTTGCTCAGGTGCCGCCAATGGGTATTGCGGATAAGCAGACGCTCGGGCGGTGGCGCGGGCTGGGCCGGGTCGCCGTCAAGCCACTGGTTCACGTCGAAATAGTACAGTTGCTTGGACCACAGCAGGCCGGCCAGGGCCTGGCGTTGCACATTGCGCGCATCGTCATCGGCAAGGCCCTGTTGCAAGACCGCGTAGAAGTCATCGGCCTCCTGGCGGCGCTGTTCGAATAGCTTGCGCGCATTGACATCGGGCGCGTCCAAAGGCGCAAAACGCAGGTAGAGGATTTTGCTTTCCTGGCCCGCCAGTTCAAGGGTGAAATGCGCGGCCACCTTGGTGCCGGCGTCCCGGCGAACGGCCGACCCAACCCCGCCCACCACGTAATCATTAATGCCATCCTTAAATGGCCCCGGCGCCGGTTGCCCGTCCAGTTTGGGCCGATTGGTTTGGTTTTCGCAGAACAGCCACTGCAACCCGTCCTGGCCCCAGGCACTGAGGTGGCGATCATCGAGTTCATGATGACGCGCCAGAACCCGCTCGCCGTCCAACCTCAAGCTGGGCTTGGGTGCATCGAAGGTCCAGCTCCAGTCATTGCGCGCCCAGAGCTGGGGCAGCACCTGCAGGCGTGTGGGTTGGTCCGAACGGTTATGCACGGTGACGCGCATGAAAATATCGTCGGGCTGATGCTTGGCGTATTCGACACTGACGTCGCAGTAGTGGTTGTCTGCGAACACACCGGTATCAAGGATTTCATACTCGGCATCCGCCAGCCCACGACGGGCGTTTTCGGCGATCAGGTCAGCGTAGGGAAAGGCCGCATGGGGATATTTGTAGAGCATGCGCATGTAGGCATGGCTCGGCACGCCATCGACGAAAAAGTACAGTTCCTTGACGTCTTCACCGTGGTTGCCTTCGGCGTTGTCGAGGCCGAACAGACGTTCCTTGAGGATTGCGTCACGCTCGTTCCACAGCGCCAGGCCCAGGCACCAGCGTTGAGCCTTGTCACTGAAACCGGCCAACCCGTCCTCGCCCCATCGATAGGCGCGGCTGCGTGCATGCTCATGAGGGAAGTAGGCCCAGGCGTCACCGTCGGCGCTGTAGTCTTCGCGCACCGTGCCCCATTGGCGTTCACTCAGGTACGGGCCCCAGTCGCGCCACTGCTCGGCGCCTGGCGTTGCCAGGCGCTGGCCTTCGAGGGTGTCCAGCAGGTTGGTTGCGGGTTTGGCCGTCATTGGGTCCTCCTTCACCTACACGGTGGAGCGCAGTGTAGAGCCCAATGACGCCCGCTTGCACATGAAGACTTGGACGCAGGGTCAACTCATTCATTTGCAGAATGAAGTCCAGAAGAATCTTCGTTTGCAAGGCAGCCGGCGGCTCAACAAAATCAGGCAAAGGCCACTTTCATCGCTCCAGCCATCAGGAATTTTTCTATGCACGCCACTGCACATGTCAGCCCTGACGAGATCCGCAAGGGCTTTTCCAAGGCCATGTCCGACATGTATCGAGATGAAGTTCCGTTATATGGGGCGTTGCTGGAGTTGGTGGCCGAGACCAATGCACATGTGCTCGACAGCGAACCGGGCCTGGCGCACCAGCTGCAACGTACCGGCGAAATCCAGCGCCTGGGCATGGAACGCCACGGCGCCATCCGCCTGGGCACCGCTGCGGAACTGGCGACTATCAGCCGTTTGTTTGCGGTGATGGGCATGCAACCGGTGGGGTACTACGACCTCACCCCCGCTGGCGTACCTGTTCACTCCACCGCCTTTCGCGCCGTGCATGAACACGCGCTGCAAACCAGCCCGTTTCGCGTGTTCACTTCGTTGCTGCGCCTGGAACTGATCGAAAACCCCGACCTGCGCGCCTTCGCCGAAAGCGCCCTGGCCAAGCGCTCGATCTTCACCGGCGAGGCCTTGGCATTGATCGACCAGGCAGAGACCCAAGGCGGCTTGAATGCCAGCGATGCCGAGGCCTTTATCCGCCAGGCCCTGGAGACGTTCCGCTGGCACCACACTGCCACGGTCACCGGCGCCCAATATCAGCAACTGAGCGACCAGCACCGACTGATCGCCGACGTCGTCGCGTTCAAAGGCCCGCACATCAACCACCTGACGCCACGCACCCTGGACATCGACCAGGTGCAGGCGGCGATGCCCGGCAAAGGCATCACTCCCAAAGCCGTGATCGAAGGCCCACCTCGGCGCCAATGCCCGATCCTGCTGCGCCAGACCAGCTTCAAGGCCCTGGACGAACCCATCGCCTTCACCGATGCCCACGGCAGCCACAGCGCACGCTTCGGCGAAATCGAACAGCGCGGCGTCGCACTTACCCCTAAAGGCCGCGCCCTGTACGACCAACTGCTGAACGCCGCCCGCGACGAACTCGGCACATTCCCCAATGAAGCCAACGCCGAGCGCTATGTGCAATTGATGGAACAGCACTTCCACGCCTTCCCCGATAACTACCCGCAGATGCGCGAGCAGGGCTTGGCGTATTTTCGCTACTTCGTCACCGATAAAGGCCTGACGGCACGCGGCCAGGCCGATCAGCCGCGCACATTGGAGGCGCTGGTCGGTGCCGGTCATGTGGCGGTGGAGCCGTTGGTGTATGAGGACTTTTTGCCGGTCAGTGCGGCGGGGATCTTCCAGTCAAACCTGGGGGATGGGGCGCAGAGTCACTACGCGGGCAACTCCAACCGAGATGCCTTCGAACAGGCGCTGGGGCGCAGGACGATTGATGAGCTGCAGTTGTATGAGCAGACGCAGCAGCGTTCCATGGATATATGCGTTGAAACGCTGTTGAAATGACTGGATGCAAGACCGAACGCCAAGCGTCACGGCGTTGATGGTAACCACGATGCGAAGCGAGCCGCTTTTGATCTTGATCTGCTTTTGATCTTGATCTTAAGCGCCCCGTCAAACCACGCTGGCCGGAATTCGACAGGGATTTGGGGGGTAAACCGGCAGGGATGCCGGTTTAGCCGCCCCGCGCCATGGATGGCGCGTGGCGGCGGCCCCCCAAATCACTGGCGGATTACGGGCACACCGAGCCTAAGCGAGGTGCCGAGTGGTGGGGCAAGAGCGTTTTGCTTACTTTTGTCTGGGCCGGC
>NZ_JALJRP010000035.1:0-59828 GCF_024519715.1 Pseudomonas sp. Pse35
ACCCGCTGTAAGAGCGGAACCCTAAGTGGCCGTTACCGCAGGAATGGATATGTACTCGGTCTGACACCTGTGTCGGCTGTCAGGCCGCTATCGCAGGCAAGCCAGCTTCCACATTTGGATCGTTGGGGTGTCGGGTAGATAGGCGTCGGCTGGCGGGCCGCCTTCGCAGTTCAAGCCAGCTCCCACAGGTCCACATTAGCGCAACACCGTAGCCCCCTTGCACGCCTGCCCCGCCCTCTCACAGATCTCCCACCCACCACCCAGCGCCTTATAGATCCCCACCACCGCCAAGCGCTGTTCCGTGCGCGCCGCCGTCAATGCCCGGCGGCTGGTGAAGTCCGCGCGCTCGGCCTCAAGCACATCCAGGTACACACCCTCGCCTTGCGCAAACCGCTCGCGCGCAAAGCTGGCTGCCTCACGGTTGGCGGCCGCCTCCAACAGCCGCAAGCCCAGGGCGTTGCCGGCCGTACGGTTGGCCTGGAACGCATCATCGGTTTCCTGCAGGGCCCGCAACACGGTCTGGTCATAAGCGATCAATGCCGCCTGGGTGCGTGCCTCGCTGGCGGCAATCCGCGCTCGTACGCGCCCGGTGTCCAGCAACGACCAGCGAATCACCGGCGCGATAAAGTTCGACTGCATGCCCGCATCGCCCAGGGCGCTGAGACTTCCGGCCAGCAAACCGATGGAACCCTGCACCTGGATATCCGGATACAAGCCAGCGGTTTCCACGCCAATCTGCGCGGTCGCAGCCGCCAGCGTGCGTTCGGCCGCGGCAATATCGGCACGGCGCGCCAGCAAGCCGGCCGGGTCTCCCACCTGCAACGTGCGCAGGTTCAAGGTTTCACGCCCAGGCCGGGCCAGCGGTGGCTTGAACCCCTGGGGCGCTTGCCCCAGCAGCACCGCCAGCGCGTTGGTTGACTTGGCGCGACGTCGCTCCAGGTCAGGCGCTACCGCCTCGACATTGCGCAACAAGGCCTCGGCACGCAGCCGGTCGAATTCGGTGGCGGCGCCGACGCTGACCATCTGCCCCACCAGGCCCAGGCTGTCGCGCTGGCTCTGGCTGATATCCGCGACCACCGCCTGTTCGGCTTCGATCCCTTGTAGCTCGAACCAGGTTGCCGCGACCGTCGCCGCGACGCTCGCTTGCACGCTGCGCAGCAACGCCTGACGCGACCCCGCCTGGGCCTGGGCCGCCTCCACCGAGCGACGCACGCGCCCAAACAAGTCGATTTCCCAGGCTGCATCCACCGCCGCACGGGTGGTTTCAATAGAGCGCTGCTCGCCGAAGGGAGTCTCGACCTCGCTGCGCTGGCGGTGCTCGTAGCCCAGGGCGGCGCCGCCGCTGGGCAGGAAGCCTTGGCGGCTTTCGCGCAACAGCGCCTTGGCTTCGTCCAGGCGTGCGGCGGCGATGCCGATGTCGTGGTTGGCCGCCAATGCCTGTTGGATCAATTGGCTCAATGCCGGCTCGTCGAACACTTGCCACCACTGCACTTCGACCTCGCCCGGACCAAGCCCGGCGATGGGCGCGCCGAAGCTCGTCGCCCGCTGCGCAGCGGGCAGCACTGGCGCGGAATAGTCCGGCCCCACCGAGCCGCAACCGGCCAGCAGGGTCAACGACAACAGAAAAGCTGGATACGCCTGTTTCATGATGCGCTCTCCTTTAGCTGCACCGTCGGACTCGCCCCCTGACGCTGCACGCGCAGCGCCAGGCTGCGCATCACCACATAGAACACGGGCGTCAGGAACAGACCGAACAGCGTCACGCCCAACATCCCGGCAAACACCGCAACCCCCATGGCATGGCGCATCTCGGCCCCGGCGCCACTGGCAAACACCAACGGGACTACGCCTGCGATAAACGCCAGGGACGTCATCAAAATAGGGCGCAGGCGCAATTGGCAGGCGTGGATCACCGCTTCCAATGGGCTGGCGCCTTCGGCTTCAAGGCTGCGGGCAAACTCGACGATCAGGATGGCGTTCTTCGCCGCCAGGCCCACCAGCACCACCAACCCGATCTGCACGAACACGTTGTTGTCGCCCTCCACCAGCCACACGCCGAGGATTGCGCTGAGCAGGCACATGGGCACGATCAGCAACACCGCCAACGGCAGCAGCCAACTGTTGTACTGCGCGGCAAGGATCAGATAAGCCAGCAGCACACACAGCGGGAAAATAAACAGGGCCGATGACCCGGCGAGCTTATGCTGGTAGGTCAAATCTGTCCATTCATAGGTCACGCCCTCGGGCAGTACCTCCTGGGCCAGGCGCTCCATGAGCGCAACCGCCTGCCCGGAGCTGACCCCTGGCATCGCGCCGCCAGAGATATCCGCCGAGGGATAGCCGTTGTAGTGAATCACCCGGTCAGGCCCGGAGCTCGGCGTGACCGTGACAAACGCTGATAACGGCAGCATGTCCCCGGCGGCATTGCGCACCTGCAGGCGGCCAATGGCTTCGGCCTGCATGCGATGGTCCGCGTCGGCCTGGGCCGTGACTTTGTAGGTGCGGCCAAACCGGTTGAAGTCGTTGACGTACAGCGACCCCAGATAGACCTGCAGCGACTCGAACACATCCGCCAGGCGCACGCCCTGGCTCTTGACCTGGGTGCGGTCGATGTCGACATTCAGTTGCGGCGCATTGACGTCCAGGCTGGTCATCAGCCCGGCTACCTGGCCTGACTCAGTGGCTTTGGTCATCAGTACCTGGGTCTGCTGCACCAGCGCCTCCAGCCCGACGCCGCCACGGTCCTCGACCTGCAGCTTGAAGCCCCCGGTTACCCCGAGCCCCGGCACCGGTGGCGGCGGGAACACGCCGAGGAAGCCGTCGGGGATGCTCGCAAACTTGGCCTGCAGACGCCCGGCGATGGCGACCGCCGCCATATCCGGCGAGGTGCGCTCTTTGAACGGATCAAGCATGACGAACATCACCGCCGCATTCGGAACGTTGACGAAGCCGTTGACCGACAGTCCCGGGAACGCCACGACACTCTCGACCCCCGGCTCATCCAGGGCGATTTTCGACATTTGCCGCACCACCGCATCGGTACGCTCCAACGAGGCCGCGTTCGGCAGCTGGGCGATACCGACCAGGTAGTACTTGTCTTGCATCGGCACGAAGCCGGCCGGTACCGCGTTGAAGCCGAACCAGGTCAATGCGAGCAAGCCGCCGTAAGCCAACAGCGCCACGCCACGACGGCCGACGACCTTGCGCACAGTGTTGCCATAGGCTTGCGGCGCACGCTGGAACGGCCGGCCCAGTACCTCCAACAGCCGTGCGGCACGACCACGCAGGCTGCGCGGGTCATGCACCACAGCGGCATGCCGTGGCCGCAGCAACAGGCCGGCCAGCGCCGGGCTGAGGGTCAACGAGTTGACCGCCGAGAGGATGGTGGAAATCGCGATGGTCAGCGCAAACTGCCGATAGAACTCGCCTTGCAGGCCACTGAGAAACGCGGTGGGAATGAACACCGCCGCCAGCACCGAGGTGATCGCAATGATAGGGCCGGTGACCTCACCCATCGCCCGTCGCGCAGCCTGCATCGGCTCCTCGCCGTTCTCGATATGCCGCTCGACGTTCTCCACCACCACGATGGCATCGTCGACCACAATGCCGATCGACAACACCAAGCCAAACAGCGACAAGGTATTGAGAGAGAAGCCCATCAGGTGCATGACCGCAAAGGTGCCGATGATCGATACCGGCACGGCCATCAAGGGAATCAGCGACGCGCGCCAGTTGCGCAGGAACACCACCACCACGATCACCACCAGCAGGATCGCTTCCATCAGCGTGATGGCCACCGACTCCAGCGAAGCGCGCACAAACACCGTGGGGTCATAGGCAATCCGCGACACCAACCCCTCGGGGAAGTTGGTTTGCAGGCGCTGCATGGTATCGCGCACCGACTGCGCCACATCCAGTGCGTTCGCCCCTGGGCTCTGGATAATTTGCAAGGCCACCGCAGGCTCACCGTCCAACAGGCTGCGCAGCGCGTAGGCATCGGCGCCCATCTCGATACGGGCCACATCACGCAGGCGCGTGACCTGGCCGTTATCGCCGGTGCGGATGATGATGTCGCCAAACTGCTCTTCATCCGTCAGGCGCCCCAGGGTATTGACCGTGACTTGGAAGGCCGCAGTGGAATCCGGTGCCTGGCCGACCGAGCCGGCCGCCACTTGCACGTTCTGCTCGCGCACGGCGGTGATGACATCGCCGGCGGTCAAGCCACGGGCGGCGATCAGGTCCGGGTCGAGCCACAGGCGCATGCTGTATTCACCCGCGCCCCACACCAGCACATCGTTGATCCCCGGCAGGCGGGACAACTCATCGCGCACCTGCAGGTAGGCATAGTTGGAGATGTAGAGCGGGTCATAACGTTGGTCGGGGGACAGCAGGTGGACCACCATGAGGATGTCCGGCGAGGTTTTCTGCGTGACCACGCCCAGGCGCTGCACCTCTTCGGGCAAGCGCGGCAACGCTCGCGACACACGGTTCTGCACCTGGATCTGGGCCATGTCCGCGTTGGTGCCCTGGGCGAAGGTTGCAGTCAGGATCATGCGGCCATCGGTGGCCGACTGCGAGGTCATGTAAAGCATGCCCTCAACCCCGGTGATCACCTGTTCCAGCGGCGCCGCCACCGTCTCGGCAATCACCTGCGGGTTGGCCCCCGGATACGACGCCGTCACTTGCACCGTGGGCGGCGTGACGGCGGGATATTCGCTCAACGGTAAATGGAAGAAGGCCACGATGCCGCCGATCATCATCAACACCGACAGGACAATGGCGAAGATCGGTCGGTCAATGAAAAAGCGTGGGAAGCTCATTGCACGCCCCCCACCGCCAGCGGTGCTTCAAGCGGCTTGCCCTCGATGCTGGCAGCCAGTGGTGTTACCTGCATGCCGGGGCGCACCAGGCCTTTGACGACAATGCGCTCGCCCGGTTGCAGGCCCTGTTCGATGACCCGCAGGCCGTCGACCACCGGGCCCAGTTCCACCGGGCGGTACTCGGTCTTGTCGCCCTCACCGACAACCAGCACATAACGGCGGCCCTGGTCGGTGCCGATGGAATGGTCGGCAATCAACACCCGGGGTTGCGCCGAGCCGGTATCCAGCTTGACCTTGGCGAACAGCCCCGGCGTCAAGCGCCCATCCGGGTTCTCCACCACCGCACGCACGCGCACCGTGCCGGTCTTGCGGTCGGCCGAGTTGGCCAGGAAGTCCACGCGCCCTGCCCGTGCATAGGTGGTGTCATTGAGCATCGCCACCATGACCTTGGCAGCTTGCTCGCCCTTGGACCCTGCGTGCTGCCGCGTCGCCGCCAGCGAATGCAGGTAGGTGCGTTCATCCACATCGAAATACACATGCAAGGGGTCGATGGAGACAATCGTGGTCAGGGGTGTTTCCCCGCGGGTCACATAGTTGCCTTCCGTCACCAATGCGCGGTCGATGCGCCCGCTGATAGGCGCGGTGACGCGGGTGTAACTCAGGTCAAGTTGGGCTGTATCCAACGCAGCCCTGGCGGCCTCCACCTGCGCTCTGCCGGCGTTCAACGAAGCAACGGCGGTGTCGAGACGATCACGTGCCACCACCTTCTTGGCATATAACTGCTCGGCACGGCCATGCTCGGCCTGGGCCAGCAACGCATTGGCCTCGGCCTCGCGCAGACGTGCCTTGGCTGCGTTCACTGCCGCCTGGAACATACGCGGATCGATCACAAACAGTGGACTGCCCTTGGCCACGAACTGCCCTTCGGGCACGCTGACACTTTGCAGATAGCCACTGACTCGCGGGCGCAATTGAACCTGGTCGATGGCGGTCAACGAACCGGTGTACTCCACAAACGGCGTCACCGCACGCGCCACCACCTGGGCGACCGGCACGCCGGGTGGCTTGGCTGCTGCAGCTGGCGGCGCATTGTCCGAGCATCCGCCGAGCATCAATGCTACGGCCAACGCCCCGGTAATGAGGCTTACTGGTTTGGTGCACATCGTTCACCCTCCTTGGAATTTTCAAGACAAACCGACACGTGGGGTTTTTATCCGGCTTGCCATACTGGGAAGGTCAAGCGCTATAAAACCGGGGGGTGTGTTTTTGTCTGGGAAATACTTGGAGGTGAATCAAATGGCGGCCACAGGGGCTTGGTGGCGCTCGGGCTTACCTGTCGAGCGTGGTTGAAGGTGGGAGCTGGCTTGCCTGCGAAGGGATCAACCCGGTTTGGCTGGTAGACCGAGGTGTCTGCATCGCAGGCAAGCCAGCCCCCACATTTGGATTGCGCGGTGTCAGCCAGGTATCTGTGGGCTCAGGCTCAGCTCCACGCCACCACCAGCAAGCCGGCGCCCAACACCAGGCACAACGGCGAATAGAAATAGGTATCCAGGCGAGCAAACCTCGACCCGCCGACCTTCTTGAAAAACCCCACCAGCTCCGAATCCCCAATCGCCCGGGCAAACATCAGCACGGCAATCGCGCTGATACCCCACTGCAACGCCCCGTGGGACACCGGCGAGAAATACAGCCCGGCGCGCAGACACACGAGCAAGGCAATCGCCACCAGCCCCATCGCCACCAGAAAAGTACCCAGCGCCGACGGCTTGAACGCCGGTCGCGGCCCGCAGGCAAACTCTCCGGGCAGTTGCGGGATAGCGGCCAGGCTGCCGAGCTTGCCACCCGCAGCCCAATACAGGTGCACCATGCTGATGAAGGTAAATACCCCGACGATCCACCGCGCAATCACAAAGCTCATGGTCGGCGCTCCACAAAAATGTGCGAATGAGGATAGCCGCCCTGAGTTTTTTTGCAGGCATTTCGTCGGTCGCTGATGATAAAGTGCCGCCCCATGAAACTCGCCCGTGCCGACCGCTCACTCATTGCCTGGACGCTCTACTGCTGCGTCCTGTTCAATGTGTTCGCCTGCAGCATTGGTCATGGGCAGATGGTGGGGATGCAGCTCAACGGCATCAGCGGCCAGTTCTGTACGGTGGACCCACGTACCCAGGCGCCCCTGCCCAGCAATTCTACGGATGAGAGCCTGCCAACGCTGTCGAAGGCGTTTGGTTGCCCGCTGTGCTCTACCGGCGGCATGGGCCCGGCGCTCAACTCCCACCTGAATGTGGCAGTCCTGCCGCAACCCCATGCGCCGCCCGCAGCGGTGGTGCTCGCCGCCGACATTCCCGCCCGCTTCACCTGGCCTGCGGCTAATCCGCGCGCGCCACCTGCCTTCGCCTGATCCCTGCGCGTTCTGATCTGCACCGCTTCGTTTCCGTAAGGAGTACGGGGAGCAGTGCGTTGTTTTCGAGCCAAGTTTTCAGGATTCAACCATGAAACATTTACCCCTGTTGGCGGGCCTGTTCGGCTGCCTGCCTGTTTGCGCCTCGGCCCTTGAGTTGGCGCCAACCACCATTGACGGCGAGCAAAGTGCCGAGCCTGGGCTGGCCCTGGACCAATCCAGCGGCATGGCCTCGCGCCTGGGCCTGAGCGTGCGGGAAACGCCGGCGTCGGTGGCCATTGCTAACCGCAACGATATCGAGCGCCACGGCGCCAAGACCTTCCGTGATGCGGCCAATACCCTGCCCGGCGTCAACGCCAGCGCGCCGCCTGGGTTTGGCGGGTTTGTCTCGTACCGAGGGTTTACCAGCAGCCAGATCACCCAGATGTTCAACGGCATCAATGTCGCCTCGGGCCTGGCGCGACCGGTGGATGCGTGGATCTATGACCGCGTCGAACTGGTAGGCGGCCCCTCCTCCCTGATCAACGGCGCAGGCTCAGTGGGTGGCTCGCTGAACTACGTGACCAAGCTGGCAAGCCGCGAGGAACAGGCCATCGAGGGCCAACTGAGCTATGGCAGTTACGACACCGCCGGTATGGCGTTCGGCCTCAACCATGCGCTGACCGAACCCGGCGCCGAGGTGCAGCACTACGCCCGCCTGGATGTGAGCCGCAACACCAATCACAGCTACATCGACCGCGACCAGCGCGATGCCTGGAGCGTGGCGTTTTCCCTGCTCAGCGACCTCACCCCGAACCTGTCCCACACCCTGGCCCTGGAGTATCAGGACGAACATGAAGACAGCCCGTACTGGGGCACGCCGGTGCTCAACCCCAAGGCCGGTGAGCTGAAGATCGACAAGCACAACCGCTTCAATAACTACAACGTAGCCGACGGCCGTTATGAGCAACGCACGATCTGGGCACGCTCGATCATCGACTACCGGATCAACGACAGCACCACACTGAAAAATACCCTCTACCACCTCGACAGCCAGCGCGACTACCGCAACCTGGAGACCTACCAATACAACGCCGACAACAGCGCGGTGAACCGCTCGACGGCCTATCAGGTGCGGCATCAGGGCGAGCAGAACGGCAACCAGTTCGAACTGCGCCATGACACGAGCGTCTTCGGCCTCGCCACCACTTGGTCCGGCGGTTTTGAGTACAAGATCAACAGCACCACTAACAGCCCGTTGAACGTGCCGGGCAAAAGTACCGTAGACCCGAACCACTACGACCCGGGGCACTTCTATGATATTCCCGGTACCCGGCCAGGTTTCGTCAAGGACAAGACCAACCAGGTGACGACCAAGGCACTGTTCGTGGAAAACCGTCTGGGACTGACGGATAAGCTCTCGCTGCTGACTGGCCTGCGCTATGACGCCATCGATCTGGACGTGACCAACCATCGTACGATCACCGCCACCAACCCGCGACACTTCAAGCGCAGTTGGGAGCCGGTAACGGGCCGGGTGGGCCTGACCTATCAGTTCATCCCCTCCGCCAACGTCTATGTGCAATACAGCACCGCCGTCGAACAGCCCAACACCACTACCCAGGTGTTCGACGTGTCCACCGGCAAGCAATGGGAAATCGGCAGCAAGTTCGATTACCTGGAGGGCCGCGGTTCCGCCACGGTCGCCGCGTACAGGATCGAACGCAAGGACTTCGCCGTCACCGACCCGCTGGACCCGACCAGCAGCATCCCGGTGGGCGCGCAGTCGTCCAAGGGCATCGAACTGGCCAGTTCGTTGCGCATCACGCCGAGGCTATTGGCCGAAGGCAACTTCGCCTGGGTGGACGCGCAGTACGATGAGTTCAACGAGAAAATCGCCAGCGGCGCCGTGGTGTCGCGCAAGGGCAATACGCCAACCAACGTGCCCAAGCGCGTGGGCAACCTGTGGTTGACCTATGACTTTGCCGAGAATTGGCAAGGCGGGGTGGATGCGCGTTATGTCGCTCAGGTGTATGCGGACAATGCCAACACCCAGACCGTACCGGCCTATACGCTGTTCGGCACCTTCCTGCGCTATAAGGTGGATGCGCATACCTCGGTAACCGGGCGCGTACGTAACCTGACTAACGAGGTGTATGCCGAGTTTGCCCATGTGTCGCCGGCGTACTATCTGGGATCACCGAGGACCTTTGAGCTGGCCGTACAGACCAAGTTCTAACGCTGCAACGACCGTTGACTTGAAATGCAATTGAATGTGGGAGCTGGCTTGCCTGCGATAGCGGTGGGTCAGCATAAAAATATGTTGTCTGACACTCAGTCATCGCAGGCAAGCCAGCTCCCACATCTTGATCTTCACTCGATACAAAGACCGCCGGTTACTTGAGGCTCGCCTCGACCTTCTGCGCCACATCTTCCGTCAACCAGGCCTTCCACACCTGCGGATGTTCCTTGAGAAACGCCTGGGCCACCTCCCGAGGCGGCGTGTGGTGCTCGCTCATCGTCGCCAAGGCTTTGTTAAGCGGCTCGATGGGAAACTCGACCTTCTCGAAGAACTGGGCAATCTGTGGATGTTCCTGCTGGAACGGCGTCGACACGCCAATGCTCAGCTTGGAAGCCAATGAGCGTGTCGGCTTCGGGTTCGGGTTGTCTGCGTCAGTCAGGGTCTTCCACGCATCTGCATCAAATGGCGGTTCTTCCAGCTGGATCAATTTATAGCGCCCCATCAACGGGGTCGGCGACCAGTAATAGAACAGCACGGGCTTGCCCCGGCGAATCGAAGAGGCAATCTCCGCATCCAGCGCCGCCCCCGAACCGCTGCGGAAGTTCACATAGCTGTCGTCCAGGCCATAAGCCTTGAGCTTCTGTTTGTTGACCACTTCGGAGGTCCAGCCAATGGGGCTGTTCAGAAAACGCCCCTTGCCCGGAGATTCAGGGTCCTTGAACACGTCCTTGTAGCGCGCCAGGTCCTGCACGCTTTTGAGGTCTGGAGCCAGGGGTTTTAGCCCTTTGGAGGGGTCACCCTTGACCACGTATTCCGGCACCCACCAGCCTTCGGTCGCACCTTTGACGATATCGCCCAGGCCCGCCACCTTGCCTTCGGCTTCAGCCTTGACCCATACCGGGCTGCGGCCTGCCCATTCCTCGCCGATCACCTGGATGTCATTCTTGGCCAGGGCGGTTTCCAGGGTAATAGTGGTACCAGGCAAGGTGTCGGTGGGCAGGTCATAGCCCTTCTCGACGATAAAACGCAGTACTTCAGTGATCAGGCTGCCGCTTTCCCAGTTCAGGTCGGCAAAATGCACCGGTGCCTGGGCAGCCGATACCGGCAATGACAGACTCAGGGTCGTCAGGCCCGCCGCCAGCAGTGACTTCAATCCTTTCATGCCTGTGCACCTCGCGTTTTCGCAGTCATGGCGAACGGCTTTGCTGCGAATGCGCGAAGCCTCTGAATAGTTAAGTCAACTCAACTGTAGTAGAGGTTCCAAAAGACAAAGATGCACAGCGTATTTATCGCCTACTCGCTGGCCTTGAAGGTCACCAGTTCACCCTTGCGCCATTTGGCGGCTTTGCCAGTCACGGCCTTCAGGGTCTTGGTCAACCCTTCCTGCAATTGCTCATGGGCGGCGAATACCAGCATCACACTGTGGCCTTCCTTGAACACAATACCCTGGCCTTCGTTCGACGACACAAAGGCATAGTCGCCGAGGCCGTAGACGGTCAACTTGATATCGCGAAACCTCAATTCGAACTTGCCACCTTCGCGGCTGGGCAATACCGCTGCGCGAAAATGGTCACCTACTTTGAGTTCCAGACGTGGCTTGTCGTCCACGACCAGCGCCGTTTCGGTATCGATTTCGGCGATATAAATACCTTCCGGCGTCTGTTCAGTGACGTAGACAAACCGAGATTGAAACTGCTTGACCAACTTTGCGCGCAAATCACCCAGCACGAATAACGCGTGCATATCCAGATTACTGACTGCCAAGGAAACGCCCCCACATCAAAAAAGCACTGACCGCCAAAGCGAACAGCACAAAAAATGGCCGTTACGACACGATACAGAGTCATTAAAAAACTGAAGAGAACTCGTAAGGCTAGTACAAACCTCAACGGCGGACCTCATGGGAAGTCAACCGCGATACAGCAAATCACAGGTTCAACGACCCGAGAATACGGGTCTGCCGACTTCAGAGAATAACCCAGTTAAAAATGCAGTTTTCCGACACCCCAACACAAAAAAACATCTGGGCATGGAACCAGTCACGAACTACCGACGACAATACTAGAACAGCAACCAGGGTGAAAACCACCCGAAACAATGCAGACAAGCTATCAGGATCGATCGACAGGAGCTGAGCATGCAACGACGTCAACACGACGCTACGTCTTTCCACACTCGTTCACCATGTCCCGACGAACAGCAATACTACTGCCTGCTGAACCTGAATGGGTACTCCAATTCGGTGCTTTACCAAGTTGTACCCGCAGGAAAGAACTTTTTTCATATTCTTGAAGTGCCCAGCGGCAAGATCAAGGGGTTTCGCAGCGATCACATCAAAGCCTGCGAACTGGCCAAGTCCCTTGAAGCCAAGCTATACGCCTCAGGCGGCGGAATCGTTTCGTCGCCTGGATGACTTTACCGCGCCACTGCCCCTCAACAACTGCCATACTGGCCTGTCCATGGAAGTTTGCCCCCCGCGGGTCAGGTTTCATCAACGCAGTTACCTTGAAGGGAAAGCCATACGTGACGGAATTTGATATTGGCGAATTTATTATCCACGGCGATGCGAGGGAAGTAGACGGTGAGTTTCAAGCGGTCATCATCATGCGAGCAAAACCACCGCTGAACAAGGTCACCGCGCACCAGGTGGAGAAAGACCGCTGGTTCAAAACCGCCGACGCAGCGGCCATGGCTGGCAAAGAGGCGGCCAAGGCACTGAAAACCGCCGTGGATTGCGGCGCGCTCAATACCTGACAATCCGATAGAACTCTGGCGTGCCCTGCCCCTCACATGCATGACGATAAGCCCGCATGGAGAAAGCTATGGACACCACCACCCCAACCCTTGAAACCCTGTTCGAACAACTGGGGCTGGATTCCAGCCAGGAAGCCATCGAACGTTTTACCGCCGAACATCGACTGCCCGATGATGTAAAACTCATCGACGCGCCATTCTGGAGCGAACAGCAGGCGAACTTCCTCAGGGAACAATTGCAGGTCGACGCAGAATGGGCTCCCGCAGTGGATGACCTCAATGCGCTGCTGCATGAGCCTCCCCGCGCTTGATCAATGCAGGCTGTCTGACGCTTCCCTGCGCAATAGCGCTTGCCAGGCAGCCTGGCATTCCTGCGCCTCGTCCCGGCTGGCGAATGCAGTGCCGCGCTGCTCACCGTTGAGCAACACCACCCAGCAAGCTCGCTGGCCCAGGGCTCGCAGGGTTTGGGGTACGCCACTGCCGATCATTACGGCCACATCGACTTTGTTTTGCATGGAGCTTCTCCGCAGCATTAGTTAGCTGGCTAACAATGTTGGCCATGCTACGGCTTTATTCCAGTTGGAAAAAGCTATCCACGGAATAGCTTCATTGCATAAACAGCAACAATGCCGATCCAGGGCGGCCAGCTAGAGAGCCGCCCCCTTCACCGCATCAGGCTTGACGCTGGTGCTTGTCGATCTGCTCGTGGCGCTCTTGCGCTTCGATGCAGTACTTGGTGGTAGGACTGATCAGCAGGCGCTTGAGGCCGATAGGCTCGCCGCTGTCGTCACACCAGCCAAAGGAATCTTCCTTGATGCGTTCCAGAGCACGCTCAAGTTGCGGCAGCATGCGCTGGTCGCGGTCAATGGCGTTTACCAGCCAGGTGCGTTCTTCTTCGACAGAAGCCGCGTCAGCCGGGTCGGCCGGGGTGTCCAGGCTCTCAATGGCGATACGGTTCTGCTCAATGCGCTCGTGGTGCTCCACCTTCATGTCTTGCAGCAACTTCTCGAAAAAAGCGTGCTGTTCGGCATTCATGTAGTCATCCGCCGGCATGGCCAGCAACTTTTCCTTTGTCATTGATTTCTCTATAAAAAATACGTGCATTAAGGCGAATTAGGGAGCGTTCCGGCCGACCTGTGCAGGTCTCGGAAGGGCGCCATCCATTCCAAGCGCCACCCGGCACTCAATTTACGAGGGGCGGCAGTCTAAGGCCGACTTGAGGGCGCAGCAACTGAAAAGACAGGCATTTTTTCCCGATCAACCCCCAAAAGCACCAGGACGGGCTTGGCGAACGGTCATCGGAGTGCGTTTATAGCAAGAAATTCAGTGTTGTGGAGCTATATAGAAGACAAACGGTTGAAAGTGCCTGATCCCCTGTAGGCGCGAGCTTGCTGTGGCGAGGGAGCTTGCTCCCGCCGACTGCGCAGCAGTCTCCGGCTTTTATTGGGGTGCTTCGCCCCCCGCAAGCAAGCTTGCTCGCCACACAAGCTCGCGCCTACAAGGGCAGGTACTCAGCGCTTGAGCTTGCGCTTGTTGCGGTATTGATCGATCACCACCGCCACCACGATGATCAGGCCCTTGATGATGTCCTGGATATACGCATCCACCCCGACAAAGGTAAACCCGCTGGCCATGACGCCAAGGATCAGCGCGCCGATCACCGTGCCGGTGATGCGCCCTACTCCACCGGCCAGGCTGGTACCGCCGATCACTGCGGCGGCAATCGCGTCCAGCTCGTAGGACATGCCCATGCCGGCCTGCCCCGTCGCTGCACGTGCCGAGGCCACCACGCCGGCCAGGCCCGCCAGAAGACCGGCGATGCTATAGACGATGATCAGGTGACGCTTGACGTTAATCCCCGAAGTACGCGCCGCCTGCATATTGCCGCCGATGGCATAGGTGTACTTGCCATACTTGGTGTAACGCAGGGCAATGTGGAAGATTACCGCCACCACCAGGAAGATAATCACCGGCATCGCGCCATGGCCGATCGCTGTGTAGGAGTCCGAGAGCATGCTCACCGGCTGGCCTTCGGTGTAATAGCGTGCCAGGCCACGGGCCGAGACCATCATGCCCAGGGTTGCGATAAACGGCGGGATGCCGGTGACCGCGATAATGCTGCCGTTGATTGCCCCCGCTAAAAGCCCTACGCCCAAACCCATCGCCACCGGGATCCACACCGGCAAGTCGGTGAGGGACGGAAACACCGCCCGGGAAAAGTCGGAGGTCTGCGCCAGGCTGGCGGCGATCATCGCTGACAAGGCCAGCACCGAGCCGGACGACAAGTCGATGCCCGTGGTGATGATCACCTGGGTCACACCGATGGCCAGCAGGCCGATGATCGACACCTGTAGGATCATCAGCACCAGACGCTGGGAGTTCATCAGAAAGCTCTGGTCGCGCACGATCCAGCCGAACAATTCAAACACCAGGCCGATACCGATCAGCACCAGGAAGATACTCAGCTCGGTGGGCATGCGTCGACGGTTCTTGACCGGCGCGGTTGCCGGCTTGTTGTCTGTTATTGCGTTCATAACCCATCACCTTCTTATTCTATAGATCAGTGGACTGCGGTCATCCCGGAAGCCAACTGCATGACTTTTTCCTGGGTCGCCTCGGCGCGATCCAGGGTGCCCATCAGTTCACCTTCGTGCATCACCATCACCCGGTCGCTCATGCCGAGCACTTCGGGCAGTTCGGAAGAAATCATGATCACCGCCATGCCCTCGCTGGCGAGGAAGGCGATCAAGCGATAGATCTCAGCCTTGGCGCCCACATCGATACCACGCGTCGGCTCATCCAGGATCAGCAAGCGTGGGTTGGTCATCAGCCAGCGCGCCAGCAAGGCCTTTTGCTGATTACCGCCGGACAAGGTGTCGATGCATTGCTCCAGTGACGGGGTTTTCACCCGCAGCTTCTTGCACATGTCTTCACACAGGGCACGCAAGGCTTTCTGCTGGATAAAACCGTTGCCCGAATAGTGCGGCAACACCGCCATCTCCATGTTCTCCAGCACCGACAGGCACGGGAACAGGCCGCTGAGCTTGCGGTCTTCGGTCAACAGCGCAAAGCCTTTCTCAATGGCCATATGCGGGTCGGTAATGCGCACCGCCTTGCCGTCCAGGGTGATTTGCCCGCTGGAACTTGGGGTGATACCAAAAATGGTTTCCGCCACGTTGGTGCGCCCGGAGCCCATCAGCCCGGCGATACCGAGGATCTCGCCGGCGTGCAGGTCGAACGATACGTCCTTGAATACGCCGTCCAGGCTCAGGTCGCGCACCGACAGTAACAGCTCACCAATAGGCGTTTCGCGCACCGGGAACAGCTGGCTCAATTCACGCCCGACCATCATCGAGATGAGGCTGTCGCTGTTCATGCTGTCGGCCCGTTGCAAGCCGATGTATTGGCCGTCGCGGAACACCGCCACTTCATCGGCGATGGCGAACACTTCGTTCATCTTGTGGGTGATATAGACGATGCCTTTGCCCTGGGACTTGAGGTCGGCAATGATCGAAAACAGGTGGGCCACCTCCTTGTCGGTAATGGCCGAGGTGGGTTCATCCATGATCAGGATGTCGGAGTCGTAGGACACTGCCTTGGCAATCTCGACCATCTGCCGTTCGGCAATGCTCAGGTTGCCGACCTGTTCTTCGGGGTCGAGGTTGATGCGCAGGCGCGCCAGCAACTCGGCGGTGCAGCGGTGCATTTCGCGGTGGTTGACCATGTGCAGGCTGTTGAGCTGTTCGCGGCCTATCCAGATGTTCTCGGCGATGCTCATATGGGGCATCAGGTTGAGTTCCTGATGGATCATCGCGATCCCGGCCTTTTGCGCGGCCAGCGGCGTTTCAAAGGTGATCGGCTTGCCACGCAGGCGAATTTCGCCGGCGTCGGGCTGGTAGATGCCGGCGATGATTTTCATCAGCGTCGACTTGCCCGCACCGTTCTCGCCCATCAACGCCAGCACCGTGCCGGGGCGCACCCGCAGCTGCACATCGTCCAGGGCCACGACACCGGGAAAGCCTTTGCTGATGTTGAGGATTTCCAGCAGGTAGGGTTCGTCCAGCGCCAGCGCCGGGTGGGCGACGGGCTGAGACGTGGCGGCTTGAGCAAGCATAGGGAGGTACTCCATCTGCAGGGCGGCCGTGGCCGCCCTGCCAGCTTTTGTTGTTATGTTGGGGCTACTTGAAATCTTTGACGTTGTCCGGGGTGATCAACTGGAACGGGATCACCACGTTCTGCTCGACCGGCTCCTTCTTGGCCATTTTGCGCGCTGCCTCCACCGAACCTACCGCCTGGCCCTTGGCGTCCTGGAAGGCCGACACGGTCATGTCGCCCTTGGTGATCGCGTTCAAGCCATCGGGCGTGCCGTCGACACCGGCAATCAACACGCTGCCTTTTTCCTTGCCGGCCGATCTCAGGGCCATGGACGCCCCGATCGCCATCTCATCGTTGTTGGCCAGCACCGCATTGAACTCCCGGCCCTGGGTCAGCCAGTCGTTGACCAGGGTCATGCCCCTGTCACGCAACCAAATGCCGGTCTGTTCCTGCTCGATCTTGATGTCCGGGTACTTGGCCAGCACTTCCTTCACGCCCTTGGTGCGATTGGTGGTGGAGTTGTTCGCCAGGTCACCCAAAAGGATCACGACCTTGCCCTTGCCGCCGAGTTTTTCGGCGATGTATTGCATTTGCAGGCGGCCGGCCTCGACGTCATCGGAGGTCACGGCCACCACGTCCTTGGGCAAGTCTTTCTGGTCGGGGCGGCGGTTGACGAACACCAGCGGTATACCCGCCTTGGTGGCGGCACTGATGATGTTCTTGGTCGACGCGGTATCGACCGGGTTGACGATAATCGCGTCGACCTTCTGGCTGATGAAGTTCTCGACCTGGCTCAATTGCTTGACCACATCGGCGCGGGCATCTTCGAATTGCAGTTGCACGCCATCACCTTTTGGATAGGACTTGGCTTGCTTATCCATATCCTCGCGCAGGTAGGTGAGGAAGGTGTCATCGAACGCGGACATCGTCACGCCCACCTTGAGATCGGCGGCGCCGACAACGCCACTGGCCAGCAGCATGGACAAGGCCAGGGCGGTAAAACGGATCGGGGTCTTCATGAACGGTCTGTCTCCACTTTCTTGTTGGTTTTTTTCGACGTTGCGTTGATCAGGACTCGGCTGTCAGTCGCACCACCGGCGCGCCTGGAATGCAGCACACCAGCGCGCCCTGGTTTTCGACGCACAGCACATTCAGGAAGGAGAAGTAGAACGGCCGGGCGCGGGGCAGTCCGCGTGGCGCTTGGAGGGGGCGTAAAACTCGCAGTACAGCGTTGAAGATTTTCATCTGACGGTACCTGGTTGTTTTTGATCTTGTTTTTGTTGAGTCGCCCGTAGGTTCCGGGACGTACTTTATGCAACCTGGAAAAGACTGTATTAGAAAATAATTTCCATATCAACCTGTTTTAGAATTTTATTCTATTTTCGTCGAAACCACCTGCTGGCGCTCGGCACTCAGGCGCGCGGCGTCCAATATACGGGTGGTTTCCAGGGCGTCATAGGCATTGACCGGCAACGGTCCCTGCCCCACCACGGCCGCTTGCAACTGCCGATAGAATTGGGGCCAGCAGCCCTTCTCCGACGGCACCCGCTCACGCTCCGGCCCTTGCTCAAACCAGCCCCAGCGTCGATGCTCCTCGGCGCCCCAGTGTTCACCTTCGGTTTTCGGTGACTTGCCGGCCAGCAGCGCTTCTTCCTGGCCATCCAATCCGTCGACGGTGTAGCAGCCCAGGCTGCCACTGACGCGAAATCGCGGTGCCTGGCTGTTCTGCAACGCGCTGCCCCACAGGTGCGAAATCACACCATTGGCATGGGTGAGGGAGACAAAGAAGCCGTGGTCCACGGTGGGATGTTCTGGTGTGTAGTGCAATTGGGCGAACACCCGCTCCACCGGGCCGAACAGTTGCAACGCCTGGTCCACCAGATGGCTGCCCAGGTCACGCAGCCATCCTCCACCGCTGGCATTGCCCACGGCCTGCGGACTGTAACGTTCCACGCGGGATTCAAAGCGGGTGATGGTGCCAAGGGCGCCAGCGTCGATCAGTTTGCGCAGGGTCAGGTAATCCGAATCCCAGCGCCGATTCTGGTAGACGCTGAGCAGCGAGCCCTGGCGCTCGGCAGCGGTAATCAGGGCCTGGGCTTGTTCGGCGTTGGCGGCAAAGGGTTTATCGCTGACCACCGCCACCCCGTGCTCGATGGCTTCCAGCACCAGGGCCGGGCGACCTTTGAGGGTGGTGGAAATCACCAGGGCATCGACGCCGGCTTCGACGATCTGGCCGATGGAGTCGAAGGCTTTGACACCCGGAAGGTCAGTACTCAGTTGCTTGCGACGTTCGGGTGAACGCGTCACCACGCCGACAAAGGTGGCGCCAGGCAGGGTGGCAATCAACGGCGCATGAAAAAAGCGCCCGCCGTGGCCGTAGCCCACTAGTCCGATTCGCATGCTCAACTCCAGAATTGATTTGGAAACCCAATCAACTGTGGGAGCTGGCTTGCCTGCGATAGCAGTGAGTCAGGCAATCAATCTGTCACTGATAGACCGCCATCGCAGGCAAGCCAGCTCCCATAGTGTCAACCACTTTTCTGCAGTGAGTTAGCCGTAGAAGCGCGGGCGATCCGGCAGGCTGACTTTCACAATCTGCCCACTGCCCTGGGCTTCAATACACGCATCCGCCGCCACCGCCGCCGCAAACCCATCCCAGGCCGACGGCCCGCCGACCTGCCCGGCCAGCACGCTGTCGATAAACGCCTGCAACTCCACGTCATAGGCACCGATAAACCTATCCTTCCAATCCATCAGGATTGCGTTGGACAGCTTCGCGTCGCTGCGCAGTTGCACCTGAGATGGTTCCGGCAACCTGGCGATGCCGCTCTCCCCTACCACTTCGCACTGGATGTCGTAGCCGTATTGGCAGTTCACAAACACTTCCACGTCGATACGCGTGCCTTTGGCAGTTTCCAGCAGCACGATCTGCGGGTCGCGCAGGTGCGCCAGCGCCTTGCTGGTCTTGCGCGGGAACACCACCTGCACGGACACGTAGTCGTCGTTGAGCAGCCAACGCAGCACGTCCAACTCATGGATCAGGGTGTCGGTGATCGCCATGCCGGTGTTGTAGTTCTCGCCCACCGTGGGGTTACGGTGCGCGCAGTGCAGCATTAACGGCTCGCCAATCTGGCCGCTGTCGATCACCGACTTGAGGGCACGATAGCCTTGGTCGTACGGGCGCATGAAACCCACCTGGACCAGGCGCTTACCGTGTGCCACTTCGGCCTCGACAATGTTGCGGCAGCCCTCGGCCGTCACCGCCAGCGGTTTTTCACAGAACACCGGTTTGCCGGCAGCAATCGCGGCCAGCACAAACTCTTCGTGGCTCGGCCCCCAGGACGTCACCAGTACCGCTTCGACCTCTGGCGCGTTGATCAATGCATGGCCGTCCGGGTACACCTCGGCGTCCAGCTTCAAGTCCGCCACCACCTGGGCCGCCTGCTCAAGGTTGATATCGGTGACGGCCACCACCTGGCTGTTGAGCAAGGCCTGGCTGCAACGACGAATATGGTCCCGGCCAATGGCGCCCGTACCAATCACTCCAAGTTTCAAAGACATGCAAACACTCCTCTTGTTGTTAGTACTGCCGGGCCTGGGCCAGGTGTTCATTGAGTTTTTTTGCCGCTGCATTCGTACGTTCACTGGTGGACACTTGCGCCACACCCACCCGCCACCACGACAGGTAGCCGTGGATCATGGTCTTGGGCAGCACCTTGATATCGATCAACGTGGAGACGCTTTGCGTGCGGGCATCCGCCAACGCCGCTTCCAGCTGTTCCAGCGTGCTGACCTTGTAGGTCTTGCAACCGTAGGCCGCTGCGCTCATGGCGAAGTCCACTGGCACCAGGCCACCGTCGAGCTTGCCGCTCTCGGGGTTGCGGTAGCGGAACTCGGTGCCGAAGCTGTCCATGCCATTGCCAATCTGCAGGTTGTTGATGCAACCGAACGCCATGTTGTCCAACAGCACCACGTTGATCTTGCGGCGCTCCTGGATCGAGGTGGCCAGCTCCGAGTGCAGCATCATGTAGGAGCCATCGCCGACCAGGGCGTACACCTCCTTGCTCGGCTCGGCCAGCTTCACGCCCAGGGCGGCATTGATCTCGTAGCCCATGCATGAATAGCCATACTCGACGTGGTAGGTGTTGACGCCCTTGCTGCGCCAGGCACGCTGCAAATCGCCGGGTAGGCTGCCAGCGGCGGCCACGATGATTGCGTCATCGGCCAGGCGTGCATTGAGCACGCCGAGCACAGCGCTCTGGGTCAGGCACGAACCGGTCAGCTCGATGAATTCCCGCAGCACGGCACGGTCCAGGTAGTCGTCGACTTCGGGGACAAACTCATCGCCCTGGTAGTGCGCCTGATGCACGCGGTCCACTTCAGCGTCGAATTGCGCCTTGGCGTCGGCGATCTGCTCGCCCCAGCCCGAACGGTAATCGCCCAGGGCATCGGCCAGTGCTTCAAGGGCGACTTTTGCATCGGCCAGCACTTGCACGCCGTCCAGCTTCAACGCATCGCAGGGGCTTATATTGAGGTTGAGAAACTTCACCTCGGGGTGCTTGAACAGCGATTTTGAGGAGGTGGTGAAGTCGGTATAACGGGTGCCGACACCGATGATCAAGTCCGCCTCAGGCGCCAGCAGGTTAGCCGCCAGGCAGCCGGTTTCGCCGATGCCGCCGACGTTCAGAGGATGGCTGGACACCACGGCGCTCTTGCCCGCCTGGGTTTCCGCGAAAGGAATATCGAAACGCTCGGCAAAGGCTTGCAGTGCCTGGTTGGCGGCGGAGTATTTGACCCCGCCGCCGCAAATGATCAGCGGCTTGCGCTTGCCGCGAAACGCAGCCAGCGCGTCGCCGATCATGGCGCTGGTGGCCGGGCGTCGGTCGATGCGGTGCACGCGTTTTTGCAGGAAATAGTCGGGATAGTCCCATGCTTCGGCTTGTACATCCTGGGGCAAGGCCAGGGTCACCGCGCCGGTTTCAGCCGGGTCGGTCAGCACGCGCATGGCATGGATCGCCGCGGTCATCAGTTGCTCGGGGCGGTTGATGCGGTCCCAGTATTTGCTCACGGAGCGGAAGGCGTCGTTGGTGCTGATGCTCAGGTCGTGGAACTGCTCGATCTGCTGCAACACCGGGTCGGGCTGACGGCTAGCATAGACATCGCCGGGCAAGAGCAGCAACGGGATGCGGTTGGCGGTGGCAGTCGCTGCGGCGGTGAGCATATTGGCCGCGCCCGGCCCGACCGAGGCCGTGCACGCATAGATCTTGCGGCGCAGGTGCTGCTTGGCGAACCCGATGGCGGCGTGGGCCATGCCTTGCTCATTGCGGCCCTGATGCACCACCAGGTCGCCGCTGTCCTGCTCCAGAGCCTGACCGAGGCCCAACACATTGCCATGCCCGAAAATAGTGAAGACCCCGGCGACAAACTTGCTCTGTACGCCGTCGACTTCGATGTATTGGTTGTCCAGGAACTTCACCAGGGCCTGGGCCATGGTCAATCTTGTTGTGGTCATCACTTGCACCTTGTATGAATGCAATTGGAATGTTCAACACCGATCCACTGTGGGAGCTGGCTTGCCTGCGATAGCGGTCTATCAGTTGCACAGGTATTGCCTGACACACCGCTATCGCAGGCAAGCCAGCTCCCACATTTTTGATCGCGTTATGGCAAGGGCTTTTGCAAATACGCCATGCTGCTGCCCAACGCCTGCCGGATATCCGCCAACCCGTGCACGCTTTCGGCAAACGGTTCGAACGACAGATAGCCGCTGTAGCCGGTGCTCAGCAAGGTGTCGATCTGCGCCGCATTCCCGAGGATATCGTCCTCGCCCACCAGCACGCGGTGGCCGTCGCGGATCGAGTCCAGCGGCGCCTCGCGGTCTTCCACCCCGGAGATGTGCACCAGCCCGGTCAGTTCCGGGAAGAACTCATGCTCGCCGGCCAGGTGATGGTGAAAGGTGTCGTGCACCACCCGGAATACATCCAGGCCGCCGATGGCCTTGATTGCATCCACTGCCACGCGCTTGCGGCGCAGGGCGGATACGGTGAAGCCCAGGGGCTCGATAAAACCCAGAATCCCGTACTCGCGCAGGATCAACGCCAGCTCGCTCAACGCCGTGCGCAAACCAGCCGCGCGCTGCGCGTCGTTGCGCGTATCGCCAGGCTGATTGAACGGGCACATCACCAAGCCTTCGGCCCCGCACTCACGGGCGTAGGTGGCCAGTTCGATTGCCTGGGCACGGCGTTCGTCATTCCACACATCAAAGGGGTACAGCGCGTTGATCGACAGCACCTTGATGCCCTGCGCTGCGCACAATTCACGCACGCGGCTGGCGGGTGTGCCGTATTCGATTTCACGGTTCTTGAGGTCGTTGCGGATCTCAATGGCCTCGCAGTTGAGAGCCGCCGCCAACTGGATGAAATCCGGCAGGGACAGGTTGGGGGCGACCATGCGGTTGAGGGCAAAACGTAGCGGCGACTTCATTGTTTTTGTTCTCCGTCCAACACCGTTTACAGGTCCAGCAGCCAGCTGTGCTGCGGGTCGTTATGGAAATGCCAGGCACGTTTGGGGCCGGCCATCACGTTCAGGTAATAAGACTCGTAGCCATACGGCACGCTGACCGGGTGATAGCCCTTGGGCACCACCACCAGGTCACTGTTTTCCACGGCCATGGCCTGGTCGATGCTGCGATCATCGGTGTACACGCGCTGGAACACGAAGCCCTGGGGCGGGTTGACCTGGTGGTAGTAGGTCTCTTCCAGAAAGCTCTGGTGCGGCAGGTCGTCGGTGTCGTGCTTGTGCGGCGGGTAGCTGGAGGAATGCCCCGACGGCGTGCGCACTTCCACCACCAGCAGCGAATGGGCCGGCTCGCTGTCGGGCAGGATGTCGCAGACGTAGCGAGTGTTGGCACCTTTGCCGCGCACACTGCGCTTGCACTGCTCGGGGCGGATCAAGCGCGGGGCAAAACCCGTAGCACCCGGCGCTGCGCAGACGGCAATCTGCACATCGCTCAGGGCCGTGACTCGGGCGTCAGTGCCCGGCGGCAAATAGGCGGCGAACGGTGACTTGTCTTCGAACACCGACTGGCGATCCCCCAGGTTCTGCCAATTGAAGCCTTGGCCTTCAATATTCACTCGACCGCTGAGCAGCACCAGGCACAGTTCCTGATCGCCCGCACTGACCGGCAGGGTTTCGCCCAGGCTCAGGCGGTACGCGGCAAAGCCCACGTATTCCAGGCGCCCGGCTTCCAACGCCACCATGGTTTGCCCGCGTTTGCTGCTTTTGACCAACAAGCTCATCACTCAAGTCCTCTGGTTGAGAAGCGCACGCAGGGTGTCGTAACCCTTCTTCGCGTAGATATAGCTGGGCGCCACGGCCGGGTCCTGCTCGGCTTCTACCACCAGCCAGCCCTTGTAGTTCGCCGCGAGCAACATATCCAGCAACGGTGCGAAGTCGATATCACCATCGCCGGGCACGGTAAAAGTGCCGTTGACGATGCAGTCCGGGAAGCTCCACATCTGGTTACGCGCCAGTTGCACCACGGGTTTGCGTACATCCTTGAAATGCACATGGCAGACGCGCTCGATATGCTTGCGCAGCACCTCGATGGGTTCGCCGCCGCCCATGTAGCAGTGGCCCGAATCGAACAGCAAGCCGACTTCCGGGCCCGTGCGTTTCATCAACTGGTCGATGTCCTCGGGGGATTCGACGTACGCGCCCATATGGTGGTGATAGGCCAGGCGCACGCCCTGGGACAAGGTGAAGCGCGCCAGCTCGGTAAGCTTGTCGGCGTAAGCCTGCCAGGCCTGTTCACTGTGAAAACGCGGGCGCTCGATCAGGCGAATGCGCGAGCCCTGGATCGAGTCAGCCACTTCGCCGTATACCAGTACCGAGGCGCCGTTGTGTTTGAGCAGTTCGACATGGGCGGCAATCGCTTCGATTTCTTCAGCCACCGAACGGTGGGCCAGACGGCTGGAGTACCAACCGGACACCAGCGCCAGGTCATAAGGACGCAGCACTTCAGCGACGCCCTTGGCATCCTCGGGGAATTTGCCGTTGAGTTCAAAACCTTCGTAGCCGATGTCCTTGCCTTCGCTCAGGGCCGTGCTCAGAGGGGTCTCACCGCCGAGGGCCGGGAGGTCGTCGTTGCTCCAGGAGATCGGGTTGATGCCAATTCGGATTGCGGGCATGGCTGCACCTTTTGTTTTTATCTTCAGAATTCACTGGGATCTGCTTTGTGTGTGAGCTGGCTTGCCTGCGATAGCAGTGTGTCAGGCAGTACATTTGCAACGGATAGATTGCTATCGCAGGCAAGCCAGCTCCCACATTTGATCGTATTTACCGTCGGGCGCTGAGCCAGGCATTGATGAGCTGTTCGAAGGTCGCCTGCACCTGCTGGATCAGCGTTTCATCATCAATCTCCCCCGCCATCCACACCCGGCTCGGCTCGTGGAAGATCGTGCGGCCCACGGCAAACCCACGGCATGTGCTGCTCTGGCTGGCTTGCTTGAAGCCATCGGCGAGAAACTCGGGGGAAGCATTCAGGCCCAGCAACACCACGCCACGGCAGTAGGGGTCGCGCTCCTGGATCAGTTCGTCGAGCTTTTTCCAGTCTGCGGCCGATTGGGTTTCGATCTTCCACCAGGCCGGGTAAATGCCCAGGTTGTACAGGCGCTTGAGGCTACGGTAGAGCACGTCCGGGTAGGTGGACGGGTGATCCTTGGGTGGGATGACTTCCAGCAGCAGTTCGTGGCCACTGACCAGCGACGCCTCGTACACCGCCTTGAGTTGCGCTTCCTGTTCCAGGCGCAGCATCGGCTCGTCATCGGGGTGAAATTGCACCAGGCACTTGATGATCTGTTCCTGGGGCCAGGCAATCAGGTTGCTGCCGATCGAACGCCCGTGCTCGAACGCGAGGGGCCGCGAGTTCTGCACTTCCACAGGGCGAGCGATCCACCAGCCGCGACCGCTGGCGGCGTTGAGTGCATCCTGGCCAAAGCGTTGGTCGGCGAGCAGGCCCACATCCGCCTCGACGCCCTGCTCGGTGAGTTTTCGCTCGACGCGTTTGATGGCCTGGATAAACAACTGCTTGATGTCGCTGATACGCTCAGGGGCCTGGCCGCCTTTTTGCGCCAGCTCCACCAATTGCCAGCGGTGGTCGAAGGCAAAGACGAACAGTTGCTTCCAGGCTTTGCGCGGCACCGTGACACGGTGCAGGCGTTGCAGGGTCACGTCCTGGTCCGGCCGGGTGATGGGCACGGGGCTGTTGAACAGGTAATCGAGTTCGGCGGGGGTCGGCATCGCTGGCGCACAGGCGTGGCGCGATACCACCAGGCCGCCACAGGCATTGGCCAACTGGCTGCAACGCTCATCGCTGGCGTCATTGATCCAGCCGCTGAGGAAGCCCGACATAAAAGCATCACCGGCGCCCAACACGTTGAGCACTTCAACCCGCACGCCAGGATAGATGGCCCCGTCTTCCAGGCGCGCCGGAATTGCGCCGTGAATCACCGTGCAGCCCTGGGGGCCGAGCTTGACCACCAGGGTGGCCGGGGTCAGTTCACGCACGGTGCGCAGGGCGGTGAGCAGGTCTTCACTGCCGCCGGCAATCAGGAACTCCTCCTCGGTGCCGACGATCAGGTCGAAACGCGGCAGGATCTTCTGCACATGCTGGCTCACATTCTGGTCGGCGACGAAACGGGTTTCACCATCGGCCTTGCCTGCCAAGCCCCACAACACAGGGCGGTAGTCGATGTCCAGCACGCGCTTGACGTTGTGCCTGGCCGCGTAATCCAGGGCCTGGAGGCTGGCTTTGTACACGCCGTCGGTGGAGAAATGCGTACCGGTGATCAACAGCGCTTTGCTGGAGGCAATGAAGGCTTCGCTAATGTCTTCGGCGCGCAGGGCCATGTCGGCGCAGTTTTCGCGGTAGAACACCAGAGGGAAGGTTTCGCGGTCCTTGAGGCCCAGCAGCACCAGGGCGGTGAGGCGCTCCGGGTCGACCTTGATGCCGCTGACATCACAGCCTTCACGGGCCAGGGATTCCACCAGGAAACGGCCCATATGGTCATCACCCACCCGGCTCAACATCGCCGACTTGAGCCCAAGCCTGGCCGTGCCGAAAGCGATATTGGCGGAAGAACCGCCCAGATACTTGGCGAAGCTGGACACATCCTCAAGCCGCGCACCGACTTGCTGCGCATAAAGATCGACGCCCAGGCGCCCGAGGCAAATCAGATCCAATTGACGCCCACTGGCAAAACGAGTCTGGCCCATGCTGGCTCCTGTTATTTTTATCAGCCTGCGTTGTGCCGCCGTGGCGACGGCAAACGCTCTTGGTGGGAGCAGACTAGAACGTCCGCTGGCAGCAATCAATATTTATTCCATAATTATTTTTAGTGGAATATTTTTTCCAATACCTCAGGATAGTGGCACGCCAGCGCCCATGCATCGTTTCAGCAGGCCACGCGGGCCGCGATGCCGGGGTATTTTTTTGTGCCTACCCTGTAGACTTGCGCCACCTATCAGCGCATCAGACGAACACGCCAGAAGGATTGCCCATGTCCCGCACCGGTCCCGAGACTACCCTGGAAGAAACTATCGCCAGCCCTCCGATCAATGCCGAACGCCTGTTGCAGCTGATCACCGACGAATACGAGAGCCTGCCGCGCCAGCTCAAGCGTATCGCCAGCTACATGAGTCAGCAGAGTGACCGGATCATGGTCGACCGGATCAGCGACATCGCCCGGGAATGCGAAGTGCACCCTTCGGCCATCGTGCGGTTTTCCCAGCGCTTCGGTTTCAGCGGGTTCAGTGAGATGCAGGCGCTGTTTCGCGAGGCGTATACGCACAAGACCACGCCGGTGCAAAACTACCAGCAGCGCATTCGCAGCATGATCGCCAACAAGTCCCAGAAGGCCAGCGGCGGCGACCTGGCGCGCGAGTGCGTCAACGCCACCCTGTCGGGCATCGAACGCTTGGGGCTGGAGTTGGACGACGCTGCCTTCGAGAAAGCCGTGGACCTGGTAGTCAATGCCGACAACATCTACGTGGTCGGCGTGCGCCGCTCCTTTGCGGTGGCCGACTACCTGGTCTACAACCTGCAGCACACCAACAAGCGCATCCACCTGATCTCGGGGCTAGGCGGCAGTTATCGCGAGCAGATGCGCAGCGTGCGCGCCAATGACCTGGTGATAGCCATCAGCTTCACGCCCTACGGCAAAGAGACCCAGCACTGCCTGCGCATCGCGCAGCATCACCAGGCCAAGACCCTGATCATCACCGACAGCAACCTGTCGCCCCTGGCCAAGCGGGCGAATGCGGTGTTGTTGGTCAATGAAGGTTCCTCGTTTGCTTTCCGCTCGCTGAGCGCCACGCTGTGCCTGTGCCAGGCGCTGTTTATTGCGGTGGCGTATCGGTTGGAACTCAAGGTGGATGAGATTCACGAACAGGTCGGGTTCGACGACTGAACCTCCAACTGTAGGAGCGAGCTTGCTCGCGAAAAACGCAAGAACGCCGCGGCCATTTTGAATGAACGCGGCGCCCAGCAGTTCTTCGCGAGCAAGCTCGCTCCTACAATTAGTGCATGAAAATCGCGATCAGGATGATCACCGGAATCGGCACGCCGAGGAACCACAGCAGTAATGAGCGCATCATGTTCTCCTTGAATTAACGAACGTAGTTTTCGGTTTCGACATACACCACGGCATCCCGGCGGCGACCGCCGAAGGTGGCGGCGAAGCTGGCGAAGAACGCACCGATGAGCAGGGCCACGAAGGTCCACAGCGAGGTGTAGGCCGCTACTTTCGCAGCGGTGTCAGCGGCTTGTTTGGCTTTGAGCTTGGCGTCTTCAACGGCCTTGCGCGCGTCGCCATAGACCTTGTCGATACGGGCTTCGGCATCGGCCTGGCTAAGGTTGGTGCGCTGGCTGATCAGTTGGGCCAGGTAGGCGCGATCTTCCGCTGCCAGTTGGCCGTCGTTGCTCAACGTACGCGTCAGGATACGACCGACCACGGCGTGGGCTGCATCATCGCTGACCGCCGCTGGGCGATCATCGCGAAACAGGCTGTCGACGTAATAACCGAAGTCACCACTGTCGGCACCTTTTGCCGCGCTGCCCGCAGCTTGGGTGAGGCCGCTGGCGGCGCCCGATGCCACGCTGGCGCCAGCTTTCACGCCGCCGCTGACCACACTGCTGACCGAGCCAACCACCAGCATCGCCGTGATCAATGTGGCCACTGCCCAAGCCAGGAAGCCATGGGCGGTGTCGCGAAAGTACACCTCGTCCCCGTGCATATTGGCCCACTTCACCCGCAAACGACCGGCGATATAACCGCCCAGGCCCGACGCAACGATCTGGGTGAACGCCAGCCAGACAATTGTGGAAATGCCAAGGCCCTTGGCGCTGATACCGCTGTCAGCCCAAGGCGACACCGCCGAAAAGCCCAGGCCGAAGCCCAGCAATACCAGGATCAATGACAGTGCAGCCGCCGCAGCGGCACCGGCGAAAATCGCCCCCCAGGAAACCCCGGAGAGCGTGCTTGACTCTTGCAGCGTGGTTGAGGATGTGATCATTGTTGTTTTGCTCCAGGCACGAAAAATGATGTTACAAGTCTCAAAACGGACAGTGCAGGCAGCGTGCCAGCGGCGATTAAAATTAAATTCCTTTAATTTCAATGATTTATTTAAATTGAACTTAGCCAGATCATGCAGGTTGCAATAAACGGCGATATTAGGCGGGCGTAATGCACTCCCCTGTGGGAGCTGGCTTGCCTGCGATAGCGGCATGACCGCCAACGAATATGCCAGCAGGTAAGCCGCCATCGCAGGCAAGCCAGCTCCCACAGGGCGATGTCGGTTTGAAGAAGATGAAGTTTTATTTAGGAAACATTCAGCAACTTCTTGGCAAAATGTCGTCACTTCTAGTGTGAACGCTCACCAGGTAATCCTATGACCCGCATTTTGACCATCGAGGATGACGCCGTAACGGCCCGCGAGATTGTCGCCGAGCTGAGTAGCCATGGACTGGACGTAGATTGGGTGGACAACGGCCGCGAGGGCCTGGTCCGTGCCGTGAGTGGGGATTACGACCTGATCACCCTCGACCGCATGCTGCCCGAGCTGGATGGCCTGGCCATCGTCACCACGTTGCGCACCATTGGGGTGTCTACGCCGATCCTGATGATCAGCGCCCTCTCCGATGTCGACGAGCGCGTGCGCGGCCTGCGTGCCGGCGGTGATGACTACCTGACCAAGCCGTTCGCCTCGGATGAAATGGCCGCCCGTGTCGAGGTGCTGCTGCGGCGTAAAAGCACCGTTCAGGAATTCGAAACCGCTCTGCGCGTGGCCGACCTGGAACTGAACCTGATCAGCCGCGAAGCCAGCCGGGCCGACCAGCCGCTGACGCTGCTGCCCACTGAATACAAACTGCTGGAATTCCTGATGCGCAACACCGGGCAGATCCTGTCGCGGATGATGATTTTCGAGGAAGTCTGGGGCTATCACTTCGACCCCGGCACCAACCTGATCGACGTGCACATCGGCCGTCTGCGCAAGAAAATCGACCCACCGGGCCTCACGCCGCTGATCCGCACGGTACGAGGCTCGGGCTATGTCATTGCTGAACCCCTCTAAAGGCTGGCGCTCTTCCAGCAGCCGCTTGCTGGCGCTGTACAGTTCGTTGTTCGTGGCGTGGAGTTGCATCCTCATGGGGGTGCTGTACTACGAGGTCTCAGGCTACCTCAGCGACTTGTCGCGCCATTCCCTGTTGCAGCGCCAGCATCTTTTCCAGCGTTTCGACGGCGAAGAACTGGTGGAAGCGCTGACCACCAGCATGACCTTCGACATGAAGGGTGTTGACGCCTATGGCCTGTTCGATGAGCAATTTCGCCCCTTGAGCGGGCCGATCCGCGCCGTACCACCCGACCTGCCGCTGGATGGCAAGATTTACGCCCTGACCAATTGCGTGCAATCCGATGACCCCAAACTGCCCAAGGACAGCTGCGACGCCGTGGCCACCCACACCGAAGACGGCCGCTGGCTGGTGTTGGTACGCGCCAACGGCTCGTTGTTCGGGGTAACGCGGATTATCTGGCACGCCCTGCTGTGGGCGCTGTCCTTGACCATCATTCCTGGCGCTGCCGGCTGGCACCTGCTGCGCCGCCGCCCGTTGCGGCGCATTCGCGGGATCCAGGCCAGCGCCGAGGCCATCGTCGCCGGCGACCTCACGCACCGGTTGCCGCTGTCCAACCGGCGCGACGAGCTGGACATGCTCGCCGCCATCGTCAATGCCATGCTCGACCGCATCGAAAAACTGATGAACGAGGTCAAGGGCGTGTGCGACAACATCGCCCACGACCTGCGCACCCCGCTCACTCGCTTGCGCGCCCAGCTTTACCGCATCAAGCAACAAGCCGAGGAAGACTCGGCCCACGCGGTAAAACTCGATGACGCCATCGCCGAAACCGACACGCTGATGGCGCGTTTTCGCGGGCTGCTGCGCATCTCGGAACTGGAAGACCACCAGCGTCGCTCAGGCTTCCTGGTGCTGGACCCGCTGCCGCTGCTACGCGAACTGCATGATTTCTACCTGCCCCTGGCCGAAGAAGGCGAACTGGAGTTGGTGTTGCAGGCGCCTGACTCACTGCCGTGGATTACTGGTGACCGTGCGCTGTTATTTGAAGCCCTGGCCAACCTGCTGAGTAACTCGATCAAGTTCACCCCGCCCAATGGCAAGGTGATCCTGCGAGCAGTCAACGACCTTGGGAGTACGCGCATCGAAGTGCTCGACTCCGGGCCAGGCATTCCAGCCGCCGAGCGCGCGTCGGTGTTCCAGCGTTTCTATCGGGTCGATGAGAGTGATCAGCAAGGCGGCTTTGGGCTGGGCCTGTCGATTGTGGCGGCGATCATCAACTTGCATGGCTTCAAGCTGGAGGTCGGCACCAGTGAGTTGGGCGGCGCCCGCCTGGTGCTGGAATGCCGCCAGCAACTGATGCCGGAATAGAACGTAGGAGCGAGCTTGCTCGCGAAAAACTCACAGACGCCGCGTTCATTCAGGAAGCACGCGTTATCGTTGGCGTTTTTCGCGAGCAAGCTCGCTCCTACATTCATATCAAGCCATCTGACGCTATAACACGCTGCCCATGGCCTTGATCAACACCGGGTCACGCGCATAAATATCCGGCGCATACACCAACTCGCCCTGGCGATCCACTTCTACCGTCCAATACCCCAACAGCACCGGTACCGGCGTGGCGAGCCTGAATTCATGGGTTTCGCCGGTCGCCAGCAGCTCATCGGTGCGGGTGCGTTCGGCGGGCGTTACGAGCAGATCGCGCAATAACAACGGTTGCTCGACCCGCACGCATCCCGAACTGAACGCCCGTGGGCCCTTGGTGAACAAGGGCTGGCTGGGGGTGTCATGCAGGTACACCGAATACGGATTGGGAAAGCGCATCACAATCTTGCCCAGCGGGTTACGCGGGCCGGCCTGCTGGCGCAGCAGGATATTGCCGGGGCGTGCCCAGTCGACTTGGTCGGGGGTCAATGGGTGACCTTCGGCGTCGAGCACCTGCAGGTTCTGCTGGCGCAGGTATTCAGGGTTGAGACGGATGGCGGGCAGCTTGTCCTCACGCATGATGGTCGGCGGGATGGTCCAGGTGGGGTTGAGGGTCAGCCGAGTGATGCGCGACTTGAGCAGTGGTGTCTGGCGTTCGGCACGGCCTACTTGCAGGCGGGTTTGCCACACCGGGATGCCGCTCTGATACACGCTCAGTTGTGCGGCGGCCACATTGACCACGACACCTTCAGGCTCCAGGTCCTGGGCCAGCCAGCGGAAGCGCTCCAGGTTGATGCGCAGCTGTTCACGACGCACCGCCGGGCTGATATTGAGTTCGGCCACGGTGCCGGCGCCGACCACGCCGTCGGCCTGCAACGAGTGGCTGAGCTGAAACGCTTTCACCGCTTTGACCAGTTCGCCCTGGTATTGCTTGCCGTTGCCACTGGGCAACTGAGCCAGGTAGGCACCGCTGTGCAGGCGCCGCGCCAGTTCCGGCACGCGGGGGTCGTTCATCCCCGGGCGCAACAACGCGCCCTCGGCGACCGGGTCCCAATGGGGCAGCGGTTGCTGGCGCACGCCGGCGTAGGCATTGCGCAGGCTGCGATACAAATCAGCGCTGGGCCGCGCCTGATCGAAGGCTTGGGCCATGTCTTGCAGGCCGGTGGCGGCGAACGCCAGTACCTCGGCATTAGGATCGCCACTGGGCGGCTGTGAATGCCATAGAGGCTCAAAGCGCGATTGCTGTAGACGCCCGTAATGCAAATCCTGCAGGGCTTGCAGGTACTGCTGGCTGTTGGCGATATCGCTGCACAGCACGTTGGCCGTGGCATCCGCCGCAGGCAAGCTATAGTGGGTGGGGTCCAGGCCATCGTCGGCAAGCATCAGCAACTGGCTGTGCAAGGCTTGCCGGCGTTCGTCAGCCGACCATAGCGGGGCATCGCCCTGCTGCTGGTAAAAGGCTTGCAGGCGCACCAACGCGGCAGCATCGATACGCGGCGCAAGGTGCGGGCAGACACTGGTCAACTGCGCCAACGCCTGTTGCAGTGGCGCCAGCGCGACCGGTGCAGGGGTGGTGACGGGCAATGGCTCCACCGGCAGCGTTTCGGCTGTAGCGACCAATGGTGCAACGAGCAGGCAAATGCTCAAGTAACATGCGTGTTTTTTGAACAATTGACTTAGCTCCACTCCACAGCGGGGACTCGACTGTAGATGCTGACTTTTATACGCCTGCTCAGGCTATCCAGCCTGGGCTTGATCACTGGGTGCCTGGCTTTATTGAGCAATGTTGCGCTCGCCGCCAATGGCACCTCTCCTTCCCTGTATAGCAGCCTGGCGCGCTCGGCTCCAGAACTCAATCCCACCGTGCTGAAAAGCGCCCTGAGCGCCGTACAGTGCGCGGTCAATAACGGCGAGGAACGTTCCGATCGCCTAGCGGTTATTGACTACTCCCAGCCCTCGACCGCCCGTCGCCTGTGGATCTTCGACCTGCGCAAAAAGACCCTGGTATTACGCGACCTGGTGGCCCACGGCGCCAAGTCCGGGGAAAACTTCGCTACCCAGTTCTCCAACCTCGAGGGCAGCCACCAGTCGAGCCTGGGGTTGTTCCGCACCCAGGAAAGCTACCTGGGCGCCCATGGCTACTCGCTGCGCATGGACGGTCTGGAACCCGGTTTCAATGACCAGGCCCGCGACCGCGCCATCGTGATTCATGCCGCCGACTACGTCAGCCCCTTATGGAGCAAGCGCGAAGGCCGCATCGGCCGCAGCCAGGGTTGCCCGGCCGTGCGCCCGCAAGTTGCCCGTCAAGTGGTGGACAAGCTCAAGGACGGGCAGTTCATGTTTTCGTGGTACCCCGACCAGCGCTGGCTGAAGTCGTCGACCTACCTCAATTGCAAACCCCAACAGGTGGCGAGTAGTCGTACAATCCGTGGCGGATAGCCTGTCCCCATAGATAAAAGAGAGCGTCGCATGCTTCTACACACCTCCACCTGGATCGAAATCGGGCAGTTCCTGGAACGCAGCCGCACGGTGGTGATTCCCATCGGTTCCAACGAGCAACATGGCCCCACCGGCCTGCTGGGCACGGACTGGATGTGCCCGGAGATCATCGCCCACCACGCCCAGAAGCACGCCGATATCCTGGTCGGCCCGACCTTCAATATCGGCATGGCTCAACACCACCTGGGCTTTCCCGGCACCATCTCCCTGCGCCCTTCCACCTTTATCGCCGCAATTGGCGACTGGGTGCGCTCGTTGGCCGGGCATGGTTTCGAAAAGATCCTGTTCCTGAACGGCCACGGCGGCAACATCGCCACGATTGAAGCGGCGTTCTCCGAGCTGTACGCCGAAGCCAGCTTCGCCCGCCGCCCGGCCGGGTTCGCGCTGAAGCTCGTGAACTGGTGGGACCTGGAAGGCGTCACTGACCTGGCCCAGCGTCAATTCCCGGTCGGGCATGGCAGCCACGCCACGCCGTCGGAAATTGCTGTGACGCAGTGGGCGTATCCGGACGCGATCAAGTCTGCCGACTACTCACCACGAATTGCCAACACCGGCCCGATCCGCGAGGCCCTGGACTTCCGGGCGCGCTTCCCTGACGGCCGCATGGGCTCGGACCCGGCGTTGGCTACTGTGGAGAAAGGCGGTGAGTTGGTGGCATTGGCGGCGCAGGGATTGGTCAAGACTGTCGACAGCTTCAGCAACGAAGCCAAACCCTGATCCAAATGGGGCCAATACCCTGTAGGAGCGAGCTTGCTCGCGAAAAAATCATAGGCGCCGCGTTTATTCAGGGGGCGCGCGTTACCGTTGACGTCTTTCGCGAGCAAGCTCGCTCCTACAGGGTGTCAGAAGTTGCCCCCGCCCACCTTTGGATTTGCGTTGTGCCTGGGTTTATCTGCAATCCTGTGCGGCCTGCTCCAGCCGCGATGGCTTGATCGCCGAAGCCAGCGGCTTGCGCTCGTACAGGAAGACCTTGGTGCCGTCCTGGGACTTGTAGGCCTCCAGCACATCATCGGCGGCAATCTTGCTGGTCAGCAGCACCTTGGCGTGGCGCGAGTTCTGGGTGACGGTCGAGGTGATGCCGTGCTTTTCCAGCTTGGGCAACACGCATTGCACATAGCCGTCGGGGGTCTTGTTGGTTTGCAGGGTCAGTGATGGGGCATTTGGCGCCGTGATACAGCCGGTCAGCAATAACGAAGCACAAGCCAGGGCCGGGGCGAAGAAAGAGCGCATAAACATTCCTGAAAATAACCAAATAGGGTTCACAACCATTCGCGGGTCAACCTGCGCGAACCAGGGCCTTGAGCGACGCATCGAACTGCTTCAGGGCATCTTGCTGTACATCGCGTTGTTGCTCGATCAGTGCAGCAATCTCCGGCGCCGCCTTGTCGTGCACCCACACTGACGGCACGTGCTTGTCCACCGAGCCTTCGGCCTTGGCGATAAACTGCAGGTTCGCGTCGTAGAAGCGTGCGACAAAGCGTGCTTCGACCCGGTCATTACGCTGGGTCAGCAATTGGTTATGGGTATCGAGCACCACCACCACATCCGGGTGCGCCTGCACCAGGGCATCCAGGCTGCTATAAACCGTCACCGAGAAAAAAGTGCCCTGCAACGAGTGCATCAACCAGTCGATCGCCAGTTCCGGGTCGGAGCTGTTGACGAACGCCTCGCGAATCCGCCCATCCAGGGCATCCTTGGCGCCGTTCAGCGCCATGGCGTGGTAGCGTTCAAGGTAGCTGAGGTTGTCGCGGGTGTTTTCGCTGAACAACACCCCCACCGACTGGGCACGCTGCAGAGAGTCTACGCTACCCACCAGTGGCAGCAAATGGCCTGTACGCACGTCATCGGCCATCGCCGGGGTGGTCATGACCGCGGTGCCCAGCATCAGGGCCATCAAAGCCAACTGGATAATCGTCCTCATCGCGCATTTTCCTTGGGCTGCGTCTCGATGTGCAGATTCTGCGCGTTTGGCGAAAAAACAGAACTTGTGATCCTTGATGGTGACTATCATTTGAACCGATAGTGTCAGGCCGCCCATAAAATCTATAAGGACCCGCCATGAAGCCCTACCAGAAAATCTTCGATCGTATCCGCGAGGCAGTCCTGCCAGAGTTTCGCGAGCGAGTCGCCGACTACCTGGTCGAGTACGAAACCGTGCTGCTGGACTCACACGCCGACGCCGCAAAAGGCAGCGCCAGCGCCGAGCAACTGCGCGGCTACTTGCGTGGTTTGAACACCATGCGCGTGTTGGGCATGGCCGATTGGGAAGACCTCGACCGGCGCGTTGCCCAGCAGGCAGAGCTAGAGCGCGGGCCGTCGCAGCTCGACCCACTCGCGCACTGACGGCCGCTGCCACTGGCGTTGCGCGTAGGTCACCAGCTGCGCTGGCATGGCGTCACCGTTGAGGATCAGGCGATTGAGCATCACCGCCAGGTCCACATCGGCAATCGACCACTGGCCGCACAGGTACTCGCGGTTATCCGCCAGCAAGGCTTGCACCGCGGTGATCAACTTGGTCGCGGCGGCTTGAGCCTCTGCTGACAACGGCGGCCTCTTCTGCCCGCAGAACACCACCAGCGTCGAGCGCTCCTGGCGAATCGGCAGCAGGTCGCTGCGCAACCACGCTTGAACCTGTCGCGCCCTCGCCCGCTGCTGCACATCCGCCGGGTACACGCGGGTCTCAGGGTAGGCCTGGTCCAGGTACTCGGTGATGGCCGAAGACTCCGACAGCGCAAAATCACCGTCTACCAGGGTCGGCACTCGCTGGGTCAGGGAGCGTTGGACGTAATCTGCCGCCTGGTTCTGCCCGGCATCGAGGTCCAGGGTGAGGGTCTCGAACGCCAGGCCTTTTTCGCGCAAGGCGACAAACACCGACATGGCATAGGGGCTGGTGAACAGCGAATCAACGTAGAGGTGCAGCGGGCCTTGGCTCATGGACAATCTCCTGGTGTGAGGCATCACGCTACGAGATCAGGGCCGATAAAGACAATGCAGGGTTTTTATGGGGGCATTCCTGGCAGGAATAGCGCGGCTAGTGGCAATATTATGGCTCACGCTGATTTTCAAGGAAGGAACAGCACATGAAACAAGCAGTTGTGGTTATCCACGGCATCGGCGAACAGCGCCCAATGGACACCTTGCGCGGCTTTGTCGAGGCGATGATCCCCACGGACACCCCCGATGGCACACCTCTGTACTGGAGCAAGCCGGATCGGCTGTCGCGCAACTTCGACCTGCGCGTACTGAAGGCCTCGGGCCGTACCTCGACGGATTTCTATGAGTACTACTGGGCCCACAAGATGCAGGGCACCAAGTTCGGCCATCTGCTGGGCTGGCTGTGGGACATCTTCAAGCGCCCGCGTCGCGACATTCCCGAGGCCATCGTGCCGATCTGGCGCAGCACGCGCTGGACGGTGCTGGTGTTATTGCTGCTGGTTGCCAGCGGTACATTGGCCACGGCCTGGGGCCAATTGCCCCCCAGCGACAACCCCTTCGCGCTGATCCCCCTGCTGCTCGCGGCCATGGGACTGGCGCTGCGCTATTCGGCGCTGGCCTACCTGGGAGACGCCGCACGCTACCTCAGCCCCAACCCGCAAAACGTGATGGTGCGCGAGCAGATCCGTGCTGATGGTGTCGACCTGCTGCGCGCTCTGCACAATCAGGGTGACTACGAGCGCATCATCGTCGTGGGCCACAGTTTGGGCAGCGTGATTGCCTATGACATCGTCGGCTACCTCTGGCATGAGTACCACGACAAACTGACCCAACTGACCCCCAGCAACCGTGAGCTGGCAGCCCGTTATGCCAACCGCGAACCGCTGCAACCGGTGGTCAAGGAGGCCCTGCCCGCAGCCGGCGCCTTGCTGGACGGCAGCCTAAGCAGCCTGTTGAATTTTCGTCAGCAACAGACCGAAGCTTTTGCCGAACAGCGCGGCCTGGGCAACCCCTGGCGCATCACCGACCTAGTCACGGTCGGCAGCCCGATGGCCCACGCCAGCCTGTTGCTGGGCCGCAGCGTCAGTGACTTCAAACAGCGCATGGGACGCCGCGAAGCCCCGGCCTGCCCGCCGACCGAAGACACCCAAGGCTACGGCTACAACGCCCGCCAACCGCTGATGCTCGGCCAAAAGCCCTTCACCCCGCACTACCTGCACCACGCCGCAGCCTTTGCCGTCACGCGCTGGACCAACCTGTACTTCCCTGCCCCCTTCGGCCTGTTCGGCGACATCGTCAGCGGCCCGGTCAAGCCCGTGATGGGCGGCGGCGTGCTGGACTTGCCGGTGACCGTGGGCAACGGCAAAGGCTGGCTGGCCAAGTCCTGGCTCAGCCATACTCACTATTGGAGCGAACGCGGCGGTGCCCAGGGTTACCTCGACGCACTGGGCCAGGATGAACAGGCGATCACCCAAGGCCCGCGTCCTTCAGCCACTGAAGCGTTGCGGTGGGCGATAGACCTCAAGGGCGTGCGGCGGTTTCGCCGTGTCGCCACCCAGCAGAGCCTGGCGCCAGAACACGCCTAACCGGCGAAGCCACCGGCCTTGAGGAAGGCGAGTTCTTCATCGGTGCTCGCCCTGCCCAACACCCCATTACGATGGGGAAACCGCCCGAACCGCTCGATGATGTCGGCATGCTCCTTGGCCCAGTGGTAGGTGCTGGCATCCAACTGCTGGTTCAGGGCCAGGGAGCGTTGCTGGTCCTGCGGGTCTTCCGAATGTTCAAAAGGCAAATAGCAGAACGCGCGCAACTGAGGTTCAACCTGTTGATCCAATCCCGCGTCCACCATCTTTCGCGCATAAAACCGCGCCAGCGGGTCGGTGGCGAACATATGCGCCGTGCCGCGAAAGGCGTTGCGCGGGTACTGATCCAGCAGAATCAATAACGCCAGCGCGCCATCCGCCGTGGTCAACCAACCTTCGAGTTCACGCCGTGCAGCCTGCATATGAGCCGCGTTGAATCTATCGCGAAAGTCCCTATCGAACCCCTCGTCCTTGGCGAACCAACGCTTGGGCCCCGCCTGTTTCCAGAACGCGATTACAGCTTCGGCCGAGTGTGGGGTCATGCTTGTCATCAGCGCCTCGCTTAATGTTATAGAATAACGTCAATATTTTGCCTGCGTGTGATCCTTAACTTATGACTGACGCTATGACTTTACGCAAACGCCTGCTGTCCATCGACGCCCTGCGCGGCCTGGTGATCCTGTTCATGTTGCTGGACCACGTGCGTGAAACCTTCCTGCTGCACCGCCAGGTCAGCGACCCCATGAGCATAGACAGCACCGAGCCTGCGTTGTTTTTCAGCCGCACCCTGGCTCACTTGTGTGCGCCGGTGTTTGTGCTGCTCACCGGTTTGTCGGCTTGGCTGTACGGTCAGAAATATCAAGGTCGTCGCGACGTGTCGGCATTCTTGTTCAAGCGCGGGCTGTTCCTGGTGGTGCTGGAATTCACCCTGGTCAACTTCGCGTGGACCTTCCAACTGCCGCCCAGCGTGATCTACATGCAAGTGATCTGGGCCATCGGCATCAGCATGATCGCCCTCGCCGCGTTGGTCTGGCTACCGCGTGCCTGGCTGATCGGCTTGGCGCTGGTGATTATCGCCGGGCACAACCTGCTCGATGGGCTGCACTTCGCAGCGGGTTCGATGTTGCATGTGCCGTGGGCCATCCTGCATGAACGCACCTGGATTGAAGTCTCTGAAAACCTGCGCCTGCGCACCACCTACCCGGTGCTGCCATGGATCGGTGTGATTGCCCTGGGTTACGGCCTCGGGCCATGGTTTGCCAATGCCACGCTGCCGGCTGTGCGTCAGCGTTATTTACTGGTCGCAGGGGTGGGCGCGTTGGTGGGCTTTGGGTTGTTGCGAGCGCTCAACGGCTATGGCGAGCAGCCTTGGCAGGCGTATGACAGCAGCGTGCTGACGCTGATGAGCTTTTTCAATATCACCAAGTACCCGCCTTCGCTGTTGTTCCTGGCGTTGACCCTGGGGATTGGCTTGCTGTTGCTGCTGGCGTTTGAACGCGCCGGGCATAAGCGCTGGATCGGCGTGCTGGCGGTGTTCGGCGCGGCGCCGATGTTCTTTTATCTGTTGCACCTCTATGTATTGAAAATCCTCTATGTAGCCTGCGTTGCGCTGTTTGGCCTCAACCATGGCACTTACTTTGGCTTCGACGATATCGGTGCGGTGTGGTTGGCAGCGCTGCTGTTGCCGATTGCCCTGTACTTGCCCGTGCGTTGGTTCGCCGGCCTGAAAGCACGGCGGCGGGACCTGGCGTGGCTCAAATACCTCTGACCTGATGCAGGGGGCGAATATTGCCCCCTCCCCTTGTAGGAGCGAGCTTGCTCGCGAAAAACTCACAGGCGCCACGTTCATTCAGAAGCTACGCGTAATCGTTGGCGTTTTTCGCGAGCAAGCTCGCTCCTACAGTTTGACTCAGCACGCAGTTGCCGAGCGGCGGTGACCATATGAATGAGCGCCGCCTCGGTCTCCGGCCAGCCCCGCGTCTTCAAGCCGCAATCGGGGTTCACCCATAAGCGCTCTGCCGGAATCCGCTTGGCGGCCTTGCGCAGCAAGTTGGCCATTTCCGAGGCATCCGGCACCCGTGGCGAGTGGATGTCGTAGACCCCCGGGCCGATCTCATTCGGGTAGGCGAAGGCTTCGAACGCGTCGAGCAGCTCCATGTCCGAGCGTGAGGTCTCGATGGTGATCACGTCGGCATCCATGGCGGCGATGGACTCGATCACATCGTTGAACTCGCTGTAGCACATGTGGGTGTGGATCTGGGTTTCATCGCCCACGCCACTCGCGCACAAACGAAACACCTCAGTCGCCCAGTCCAGGTAGTGCTGCCACTGCGCCTGGCGCAACGGCAAGCCCTCACGAAAAGCCGCTTCGTCGATCTGCACGATCTTGATGCCGGCCGCTTCCAGGTCCACCACTTCGTCACGAATCGCCAGGGCCAGTTGCCGGGCCTGCACTTCGCGACTCAGGTCTTCCCGTGGGAACGACCACATCAACATGGTCACCGGGCCTGTGAGCATGCCCTTCATCACCTTGTCGGTGAGGCCTTGGGCATAGCGAATCCACTCCACGGTCATGGCGTTCGGGCGGCTCAGGTCACCGACAATCACTGCGGGTTTCACACAGCGCGAACCATAGCTCTGCACCCAGCCGAACCGGGTGAACGCGTAGCCATCCAGTTGTTCGGCGAAGTACTCGACCATGTCGTTACGCTCGGCTTCACCGTGCACCAACACATCCAGGCCGAGATTTTCCTGCACCTCGACAGCGTGCTTGATCTCACTGTGCATGGCTTCGACGTATTCGGCGTGGCTCAACTTGCCCGCCCTGTACGACTGACGCGCCAGGCGGATCGACGCGGTCTGTGGGAACGAGCCGATGGTGGTGGTCGGGAACAGCGGCAAGTTAAGGCCGGCCCGTTGCTTTTCGATGCGCTGGGCAAACGGCGACTGGCGCTGGCTGTCCCGTGCAGTGATGGCCGCTACACGAGCTTGAACGGCAGGCTTGTGAATGCGTGGCGATGCAGCACGAGCTGCCTGCACCGCGCGGCTCGCAGCCAGGGCGGTGAGTACGCCAGGGGCTTGGGGCTGATCGACGGCCTTGGCCAGTAGCGCCACTTCCGCGCACTTCTGCACAGCGAAGGCCAGCCAGCTTTTCAGCTCGGCACCCAACTGATCTTCCCGCTCCAGGTCCACCGGGCTGTGCAGCAGCGAGCAGGACGGCGCGACCCACAGGCGATCGCCCAACTTCTCATGGGCATGCTGCAAGGTGGCCAGGGCTTTTTCCAGGTCGCAACGCCACACGTTTCGGCCGTTGACCACGCCCAGGGACAGCACCTTGTACGCTGGCAGGCGGTCGAGAATGGTCGGGTACTGGTCCGGCGCACGCACCAGGTCGATATGCAGGCCATCCACCGGAAGGTTGGCAGCCAGGCCAAGGTTTTCTTCCAGGCCGCCGAAGTAAGTGGCCACCAATTTTTTCAGCGGGTCGCGCTGGATCAGGTTATAGGCGCGCTCGAAAGCGTTCTTCCAATCCTGAGGCAGATCGAGCGCCAGGATTGGCTCGTCGATCTGCACCCACTCAACGCCCAATTCGGCCAGGCGCTGGAATATCTGGCCATACAGCGGCAGCAGTCGCTCGAGCAGGTCGAGCTTGTCGAAGTCAGCGCCCTTGGCCTTGCCCAGCCACAAATAGGTCAGCGGGCCGATCACCACGGGCTTGACGCTGTGCCCCAGGTCGAGGGCTTCCTGGACCTCTTCGAAGAGTTGGTCCCACGCCAGGTGGAATTGCTGATCGACGCTGAACTCCGGCACCAGGTAGTGATAGTTGGTGTCGAACCACTTGGTCATCTCCTGGGCATGGGCACCGCCGCAGCAGCTGTCACTGACGCCACGGGCCATGGCGAACAAGGTATGCAACGTGGCCTGGCCATCCGCCGGGCGGAACCGCTCAGGGACCACACCGAACATCAACGAATGGGTCAGCACCTGGTCGTACCAGGCGAAATCACCGACCGGCAACAGGTCGATACCGGCTTGCTGTTGCAGCGCCCAGTGGGTGCTGCGCAAATCACGGCCAACGGCGCGCAGGCCGGCTTCGTCGAGCTCACCCTTCCAGAACGCTTCCTGCGCTTTTTTCAGTTCACGATCGCGTCCAATGCGTGGAAACCCGAGGGAATGAGCGACTGCCATGACTTACAACTCCGATGGTGTGATTAATGGCGGTCATTGTCGGCAGAGGGGCGTCTTGAGACAAACTCATTCTGTTCTAGATCATCACAAGATTTACTCATGTTCAGGTAAGCAGGATATTCGCGGCGCTATTGTTGATGTGTGGGGTGCCAGGGGCGCCGTCATCGCGGCCTCGCTGAGGCTCGAGCGCTCCCACAGGAGGCGGCATGATTCTTATGAACGGTCATACTTACGCCCTATGCTTAACGTGGCGCGCAAAATCCGCCGGCTAACCTTTCGATCTGTTCCAAGTGCGGGCACAATGCGTGTCCTTTTTTGGCAGGCACCGCCGCAGGCTCTCAAAAATGATCAAAACGCCGTACTACCTCATCGATAAACAGAAGCTTCTGGTCAACATGCAGAAGATTGCCTACGTGCGCGAACAGTCCGGCGCCAAGGCTCTGCTGGCGCTCAAGTGCTTTGCCACCTGGTCGGTATTCGACTTGATGCAGCAATACATGGACGGCACCACCTCGTCGTCGCTGTATGAGCTCAAGCTCGGTCGCCAGAAGTTCGAAGGTGAAGCGCACGCCTACAGCGTGGCCTGGGCCGACGATGAAATCGAAGAGATGCTCGAGAACTGCGACAAGATCATCTTCAACTCCATCAGCCAGCTGCAGCGTTTTGCCGAACGCAGCGAAGGCAAGACCCGCGGCCTGCGTGTGAACCCGCAGGTGAGCAGCTCTGACTACCTGCTGGCCGACCCGGCGCGCCCGTTCAGCCGCCTGGGCGAGTGGGACCCGGTGAAGATCGATGGCGTGATCGATCAGATCTCCGGTTTCATGTTCCACAACAACTGCGAGAACGGTGACTTCAGCCTGTTCGACAAGATGCTCGGCACCATCGAGGAACGCTTCGGTGAACTGCTGCACAAGGTCAAGTGGGTCAGCCTCGGCGGCGGCATCCATTTCACCGGCGAAGGCTATGCACTGGATGCATTCTGCGCACGGCTCAAAGCGTTCTCCGAGAAGTACGGCGTGCAGGTCTACCTGGAACCCGGCGAAGCGGCGATCACCAACAGCGCCTCCCTGGAAGTCACCGTGCTCGACACTCTCTACAACGGCAAGAATCTCGCCGTGGTCGACAGCTCCATCGAAGCCCACCTGCTGGACCTGCTGATCTACCGCCTCAACGCCAAACTGGCGCCGAGCGAGGGTGAACACACCTACATGGTGTGCGGCAAATCCTGCCTGGCCGGGGACATCTTCGGCGAGTATCAATTTGATCGTCCGCTGGCCATCGGCGATCGGCTGTCGTTCATCGACACCGCAGGCTACACCATGGTCAAGAAAAACTGGTTCAACGGCCTGAAAATGCCGTCCATCGTAGTGAAACAACTCGACGGTACAGTCGAGGTGGTTCGTGAATTTGGTTACGACGACTACCTGTCCAGCCTGTCCTGAGCTGGCGGATAAAGGAGAGATAAAGCAATTGAAAAAGAACGTTCTTATCATTGGTGCAGGAGGTGTCGCCAAGGTGGTGGCCCACAAGTGCGCGCAGCACAACGACGAACTCGGTCGTATTGCTATCGCGTCGCGCAACATCTCCAAATGCCAGGCCATCATCGACAGCGTCAAGGCCAAGGGTAGCCTCAAGGTTCCCGCCGATATCCAAGCCTTCGCGCTGAACGCCCTGGACGTGGAAGCGACCAAGGCCCTGATCCGCGAGACTGATTCGCAGATCGTCATCAACGTCGGCTCCGCCTTCCTCAACATGTCGGTACTGCGTGCCTGCATCGACACGGGCGTGGCTTACCTCGACACCGCCATCCACGAAGAGCCGGGCAAGGTCTGCGAGACCCCGCCGTGGTACGGCAACTACGAGTGGAACCACCTGCAAGAGTGCAAACAGAAGAACATCACCGCCATCCTTGGCGTGGGCTTCGACCCAGGTGTCGTCAACGCGTATGCCGCGCTGGCGCAGCAACAGCATTTCGACCGCATTGATTCGATCGACATTCTCGACGTCAATGCCGGCTCCCATGGCAAATACTTCGCCACCAATTTCGATCCGGAAATCAACTTCCGCGAATTCACCGGGCAGGTGTGGAGCTGGCAGAACAGCCAGTGGACCAGCAACACCATGTTCGAAGTCAAACGCACCGACGACCTGCCGGTAGTCGGTTCGCAGAACCTCTACCTCACCGGCCACGATGAAGTGCACTCGCTGTCGAAAAACCTCGACGTGCCCAACGTGCGTTTCTGGATGAGCTTCGGCGAACACTACATCAACGTGTTCACCGTGCTGAAAAACCTCGGCCTGCTTTCCGAACAGCCGGTCAAGACCGCCGAAGGCCTGGAAGTGGTGCCGTTGAAAGTGGTCAAGGCCGTGCTGCCCGACCCGTCTTCGCTCGCCCCGGGCTACACCGGCAAGACCTGCATCGGTGACCTGGTCAAAGGCACCAAGGATGGCCAACCGCGTGAGATGTTCATCTACAACGTGGCTGATCACGAAGAGGCCTATGCCGAGACCGACAGCCAGGGCATCTCCTACACCGCAGGCGTACCACCGGTAGCCGCTGCGCTGCTGGTGGCGCGTGGCGAGTGGGATGTGAAGCATATGGCCAACGTCGAGGAACTACCGGCCGAGCCGTTCCTCAAGGCGCTGGATGTGATGGGCTTACCGACTCGGATCAAAGACGAGAACGGTGATCGGGCCTGGGATGCGACGGCCTGATAGGCCATAGCTGACCGAGCAAAAAATGCGCCCTCAGGGGCGCATTTTTTTCATGCTGTCACGGGTCGACCGACAGACTCTCTCCACTGTCGGATTGAGTTCTCCAAATGCTCAATGGCTTGTAATGCGTATACCCTGTCATGCTCAGGGCATTCATCGCTTTGCGCATGCCCACGTGCCTGCTCGAGAACGTTGGTGAGAGAGCCCCTCATGAAAAATGCTGCTGACTTAATCCCTTTGTAGCGTTCAAGCACCTGTGCAAGCCATTGAAGCCAGCGAACAATAAGCTGCAGATGCTCTACGCCAAGCCCCCCCACAGCCAGAAGCACGGCTCCAGCAGGGTGGAAGTCTCGTGTCTCGTAGCTTAGCCCGGTAAGTGTCTGCTCAATAACTTTCGGCAACGTGTGGTGTGCATGCTGGTGCAAACATTTCAGCAAAGCTGAACGTACGTTGGTGTCATCAGAGTGACGAGTCAGCCATTCGGAATACTCACTGAAAATAAACGCCTGTTTCTCTTCGCTGAACTTGTGTACATGACTTAGAAAAGCGGCGCGCACATTCGTATCTTCAGGATGGTCGGCCAGCCATTCCCAATAAGCATCAAGCACCAATATCTGCTCCGCAACACTGAGCTTGTCGATGTGCTTGAGAAAACCATTACGTACATTTGAATCGTTAGGGTGAACGGCAAGCCAGCTCACGTAGTCGTCTAGAATGGCAGCCTGGTCGATCTCACTGAATTTGCCAAGATGGGCCAGAAAACTATTGCGTACATCCATATCCTCGGGGTGTTCGGCTAACCATCGACGCAAATCATTGAGCGTCGCAGTGCAATCAGCCGGAGTGAGTCGCTTAAGGTGCATCATAAAGGCGACACGCACGTGAGTGTCGTCAGGGTGTTGTGCGATCCAAGCACGAATGACGTCTTTGCGTGAGACAACCGACCAGGCGCCACCATGAATCATCATCCAGTTGAGAAAATTGCTGCTGATTCTCGCGCCTTTGGTGTCGTCGAAAGCACACCAGATGTGATCCAGCAACCTTGCCTGCAGCGTAGGCTGATCTACAAGTGCGCTGCACAGAGCCATTGCGCGACTCTGCTCGATAAAAAAATCGGCTGAGTCCAGCACGTCCCGATAGGGCAACGCATGGGACAAACTGCGTACCTGTGTCGTGGAGCCCAGATAAAGGACGTGGTAAGCCGCCAACCAACTCTGCTCATCATTCAACGCTATTCGGTGCAGTAACGCCCCATTGATACAGGGCGGCATTGGCACCGCACTACGTTTCCATATCCAACAAAGCTCACACAGGTAACGCGTTTCCAGCGTGACTACATCGGCGGCACACCAGGCATTGGCCACTGCGGTGAGCAACGGTTTAGCCTCCGCCGCAGAAAACTCATGAAGTGCTACCAGCGCTTGCGCCAGAGGCCGTGCCGCCATTGGAAAACGCAAGCTGGCCTTCGCGATAGACTCGGTCACCGACCAACTGGCGGCAGGTCGCCGATCCCAGGCAGCTTGTGCAACCAGTGTATGCATGGTACGAACCACACCGCCTTGGGAGGCGAAACTCGCAGGTGATTCCTCGATCTGAAACACCCCCCAACCGTGAGCACTTTTCATTTGTGCCAGCCGCTCACCCACTTCTTCGTCATCACGAAACCACGGAGCCAGAAATGCCTTAAGTAGAAGTAGCGGGCACGCACCGTAGGCGCGATTAAAGAACACCACCAGCCAAAGTGCTGCTACTTGCCACGGTAGCTCACGCCCCAGGACTGTCCGTGGCAATCGAGCACCTTCTGCCAAGTTGTCCCATAGCCCATCGATGATCTCATCGAACGGGGTATTAGTGGCGGCTAGCATCGTTAACACCAGCAGTTCCTCATTACCCGATGATAGCTCCGTCATATCCGACTTTGGATAAAAGCGGGCCAGCGTTAGACGCTCGGAGCAGTCAGGGCGCTCCACTCGCCTGGGAGGCAATAAGCGCAAACTGCTTAGTTGCTGACTATATCGATCCAGCAAAAACTCAGGTGTCGCGGCCAACACCACCATTCTCGGTCGCAACTTGGACAATTTGTCCAGCACACGTGGCCAAAGGCTGGCAACACCTAGCGGGTCATCCAGCACCAGCAACAAGGCCCGCTTGGGATCCTGCCGCCCTTGCAACGTAGCGACCACCGCAAGGACTTCTTCTTCGTCATTCACTGCAAAACGAGCGTCGATAGCAGTACAGACGCCTTCGTCTACCAACTGTGCCGCTGCACGTATAGCCAGCGTGCTTTTGCCGCTACCTGGCGCACCGACCAGCAACTGCAAGCGCAGTTTCTCTTGAGACTGGAGGCAATCGTTCAATGCGTTGCGCAGACCATCAACAACATCGGATGTAATGCTGCGCTCAAAAAAACCTATGGTAGCGTCACTACCGTGCACCACATCCTTCCATTCCGGCCGACGTGCGACATATCGCTTCTGGGGGAGTTTTCGCAATTGCTGCAGCGCGGTGCGGTCAATCAATGGCAGGAACAAGCTTGAGCTCACATGTTCTCGACGGAAAGGGTCGAGCCGATCGTTAACATCAATCGGCCTGATGCCCAGCGGAGTGGTAGTCAATCGGTCAATCTGCCCGCCGAGACCGGTGTTCGAAGGCGCAAGTCCCAGCAATGCATGCAAGCAGTGAATAACGTCCTGGGGGTTTTGATCCGGTGCCAGCCAGTGCGCCCTGGCCAATGCATTCACAGCATCATCTTCGGCTGGCCACAGTGCTGCCGTACTCGCGGCTGCTTCATCGGGCACAAACAGAACCTGCGTTGCTGACCACATCTCATTGAACAATTTTCTAAGGCCGAACGCTTGAGCCTCATCTTGCCACTGCGCAAGATCGCTGCCCTTTCCGGCAGTCTCCCGAACAGCGTTCAAAAAATGCGCATACACTTCAGTCTTTTTTTTCAATGCTCCTGGCAAGTCGCGAAACTCAGCGTAGGCAACGTCGTTGGTCACAAGGCGCAGATTCAGGCGCTCGCGCTGCGTGTCCGCTGTCCATAACCACTTAGGCGCAAAACCGGAAAAAACTTTGGCCAATTTTGCGGGTTCGGTCCAATCGTTACCTTGCTTGCATTGCCACAAGGTGACACCACCATTGGTGTCCAACTCGTCGATATCTTCCGCCCACTCATAACGTATCCACGCCGGAATTTGCGTACTAGATCCTTTGACGACGTGACCAATCAGCATGGATACCATTCGTAATGTCGCAAAGGCACGCTGATACTCGAACCCGGCCAACGCTACACGCCCACCCCGGGTGGCGGCCAAGCCCTTGAGACGATCAAGGTCGATAGGAAATCCTTTCAAACAAGCCTCCAAGGCGTACAACAAAAAAGGTCTTGCATGATCGAGACGTGACAAACGCCGAGAATTCTACTTGATTAGTCAGGATATGAAAGACTACCAGTTGGCAAAAGGCTATCAATGCAAAATCACTTGCAGGAACGTCTTGGACTCTGTTGACCAAAGGTGGCTTGCGCAAAAACAGGGGCGATAAAACACAGGTCAGCCCAGACTTTTGTTATTCGAGATTACGCGCAGAGTTACTCAATGCTCTGGAGCACTGCAAAAGCGCAGGCGCCAACTGTTGCTCAGAATCCGCCCTGCTCCAGCGACTGGTCGGCGCCACTACATGCACTGCGGCCACGGGCCGGCCATTGCCACCCAGCACTGGCGCGCCGATGGTCATGTCGCCGAGGAACAGTTCCTGAGTGTTCACCGCATAGCCCTGCGCCCTCACCTGCTCCAAGGAGGCCATGATCGCCTCGACGTCAGTCAGGGTGCGGCTGGTATGCGCCACTCGCTGGCTGTTCTCGATCAACGCCAACGCCTCCTCCTGCGGCAACGCACTCAAATACGCCCGCCCCGACGCCGTGCAATACATCGGCACCCGTGAGCCAATCGGCATGTGCACCGGCACGAACCCTGCGCTGACAAAGCGCGCGATGTACGTCATGTCGTAGCCCGCCGGCTCGGTAAGGCACGACGTCTCGCCGGTCAATCGGGTCAACTCGGACAAGAACGGGTTGGCCACTTCAATCAACGAATGCGCATCCAGGTAACTGAAGCCCAACTCCAATACCCGAGGGGTGAGTTGGTAATGGCGTGTGCGCGAGTGTTTCCGAAGGTAACCCAGGCTTTCGAGGGTAAACACCATGCGCTGGGCCGAGCTTTTGGTCATGCCAGCGGCCTCTGCCACCTCTGCAAGGCTCATGCTACGGCGCTGTGCGCTGAAAGCCTTGAGCACAGACAGGCCTTTTTCTAGGGATTGGTTGTGCAAACTGTTGCGGTCTTCGGGCATGGCGAACTCGCGGGCAGGTGGCTCAGGCGTGGTGATATTTCTACCTTAAAACTAGATTAATGACCATTAAATATCGTATATCGATACGACCGGTTCATTTTCCAATATTTTTATCATCGTTTGCGATTTATTTGATTCGAAATGGCATAGAGCTTGCGATTTTATCGACAGCCGCTTGCGGTACTGGCTTTCCGTTTTCCGTCTGGAGTAACCCGATGAACAGTCTTTCGCCCTTGTTCCGCCGCCTTGCCTTCGGCCTGTGCGCCACGCTCTGCATCAGTGTCGCGCACGCAGGCAGTGCGTCCTCGTACAAAGTCGGTGCAACCGCCAGTGGTTCGCCGTTTACCTTCCTGGATATCAAGAGCAACAGCATCCAGGGCGTGATGGTCGACGTGACCGAAGCCGTCGGCAAGGCCGGCGGGTTCAGCAGCCAGATCGAGCAGACCAACTTTGCCGCGCTGATCCCGTCCCTGACGTCCGGCAAGCTGGACTTTATTTCCGCCGGCATGCTCAAGACCCCGGAGCGTACCCAAGTGGTCGACTTCAGCGCCCCGGTTTACGCCTATGGTGAAGGGCTGATCATCAGCGCCGACGACGATGCCGCCTACCCTGACCTGATGCCGCTCAAAGGCCAGGTCGTCGGCGTGCAAGCCGGCACAATCTTCTACGACCAACTGAACAAGCTGGGCATCTTCAAGGAGATCCGCACCTACGACTCCATCGGTGAGATGGTTCGCGACCTGTCCCTGGGCCGCATCAAGGCCGCCGTGGGTGACCAGCCGGTGGTGGCCTACCAGATCCGTCAAAAGCTGTTCAAAGGCGTGAAACTGGCGCCTGACTACAAGCCCACTAACGTCGGCGAAGTGTGCCTGGTGGTGCGCAAGGGCGATGCCGCAACCCTTGAGCGCCTGAACACCGCCATCGCCAGTATCAAGGCCGACGGCACGCTGGACAGCATCCTCAAGAAATGGGGGCTGGACGCCCAGGAGCGCCCATGAACCTGGCTGAGTTCCTGCAGAACGCCCAGGACTTCCTGCCGATCCTGCTGCAAGGCGCCTGGGTGACGATCCAGATCACCGTGCTGTCGTTCCTGCTCAGCAGCGCCCTCGGCTTGGTGCTGGCACTGCTCAAGCTGTCGCCGATTCGCGCGCTGTCCTGGACCGCCAGCACCATCATCAACGTAATCCGGGGGCTGCCGATTATCGTGCAGCTGTTCTACATCTACTTCGTGCTGCCAGACATGGGCATCCATCTCACCGCGTTTTATGCCGGAGTGATCGGTATGGGCATCGCCTACTCGGCGTACCAGGCGGAGAACTTCCGCACCGGCATCATCGCCGTCGAACAAGGCCAACGTGAAGCCGCCGAAGCCTTAGGGATGCGCACGGGGCTGATGATGCGCCGTGTGATTCTGCCCCAGGCCTTTCGCATCGCCCTGCCGCCCTACGGCAACACCCTGGTGATGATGCTCAAGGACTCGTCACTGGTGTCGACCATCACCGTCGCCGAGATGACGCGCCAGGGCCAACTGATCGCCTCGTCGACCTTCCAGAACATGACCGTCTACACCCTGGTCGCCCTGCTCTACCTGTTGATGAGCCTGCCACTGGTGTATGGCCTGCGTCGCATGGAGCAGTACCTGGGCCGGAGGAAAAAAGCATGATCGAGATTCGCCAGTTGCAAAAACACTACGGTGATCACCGCGTCCTGCACGGCGTCGACCTTGACGTGGCCAAGGGCGAAGTGGTGTGCCTGATCGGCCCCTCCGGGTCGGGCAAATCCACCCTGCTGCGCTGCATCAACGCCTTGGAAGCCTACGACGGCGGGCATATCAACGTGTTCGGCGAAACCGTACAACGTGGCAGCAAGACCGTACACGCTCTGCGCAGCCGCATGGGCATGGTGTTCCAGCGCTTCAACTTGTTCCCCCATCGCACGGTGCTGGAAAACGTAATGGAAGGCCCGGTGTACGTCAAAGGCGAACCGCCCCGCCAAGTCCACGAAGAAGCCCTTGTGCTGTTGGAAAAAGTCGGCCTGAGCGCCAAGGCCGACGCCTACCCCGAACAACTTTCCGGCGGCCAGCAGCAACGCGTTGCCATCGCCCGCGCCCTGGCGATGAAACCCGACGCCATGTTGTTCGACGAACCCACCTCGGCCCTCGACCCGGAACTGGTCGGCGATGTGCTGGCGGTAATGCGCACCCTGGCCGATGAAGGCATGACCATGATCGTGGTCACCCACGAAATGGGCTTTGCCCGCGAAGTGGCCGACCGCGTGTGCTTCCTGCACGGCGGTTACATAGTCGAAAGCGGCCCCGCCGAACAGGTGCTGGGCAACCCGCAGCATGCGCGTACCCAGGACTTCCTGCGGCGCGTGCTGCACCCCACAGGCAACACGCGGAGCCTGCCATGAAGTCGTTGTGGTCGGCGACTGCGCCGTCAGTGGTGCCAACACCGGCATTGAACGAGTCGGTGAAGGTCGACGTGGCGATTGTCGGAGCCGGCTATACCGGTTTATCGACGGCGCTGCACTTGGCAGAGCGTGGCGTGTGCGTGTGTGTGCTGGAGGCTCATGAGCCAGGCTGGGGCGCCTCGGGGCGCAACGGTGGGCAGGTCAACCCCACGCTCAAATATGACCCGCAGCAGCTGGTACAGAAGTACGGGCCGGAACGCGCCGAGCCGTTGATCGCCACGGTGTCGAAGTCAGCGGACCTGGTGTTCAAGCTGATCGAACGCCATGGCATCGATTGCGCGCCGGTGCGCAAGGGTTGGATGCAGGTGTCGTACAGTGAAAAGGCGGTGGCCGGGTTACATGCACGGGCCGAACAATGGGCCCGACGCGGCGTGCCAGTACGGCGCCTGGACGCCACTGCGGTGGCGTCACGCATGGGCAGCTCGGCGTTTGCCGGCGGCTGGCTGGATGGACGTGCCGGGGCCATTCAACCCTTGGCGTATGCCCGCGGGTTGGTGGCAGCGGCGTTGGCGGCCGGCGCACGGGTGCATGGCCACAGTGCGGTGACAGGCTTGCAGCGCCAGGGCTCGGTTTGGCAATTGCAGACAGCCGGCGGCGCGCAGGTCACGGCAGATCAAGTGGTGCTGGCCACCAATGGCTACAGCGATCACTTATGGCCAGGCATGGCCCAGAGCATTCTCGCGGCCAATAGTTTTATCGTCGCCACCAAGCCATTGAGTGGCCGCGCAGCCGAAAGCATTTTGCCAGGGCAGGAGACCGTGTCGACCGCGCAACGCTTGCTACTGTATTTTCGCAAAGACGCGTATGGACGCCTGCTGATGGGCGGCCGCGGTCTGTTCAACGACCCCACCGGGCCGGCCGATTTTGCCCACCTGGAGCGCTCCCTGGCACTGCTGTTTCCGCAACTGGGGCCATTGGAATTCGACTACCGCTGGGCCGGCCGCATCGCGATCACGCGGGACTTCATGCCCCATGTCCACGAACCGGCGCCGGGGCTCACCTTGGCGTTGGGTTGCAATGGGCGCGGGATCGCGTTGTGTACCAGCCTGGGTCAGCAATTGGCTGGGCGGCTATGCGACAGCACGGCCGACTTCGCCTACCCGATAACGCCCTTGCAGCGCTTGCCATTGCATCGCTTGCAGCGGTTCTACATTGGCGCAGGCGTGGCCTGGTATAGCTTGTTGGATCGGTTGAACGTCGGTTAATCGCCAATCGCTCTTGCAACTGTCAATTCCAACAGGTTACTGCCTACTTGAATGCCGTTAGTCTGAGCGAGCCAGCCATCGACTGGCTCACCCATTCACCATGTGCGAAAGGAATCGTCCATGAAACGGCAGACCTCTTCAAACACCCTCACGGCACGCTTGGCTGGCCTGGCCTATAGCACCTGCTGCTACCTGGTTTTCTTATTCACCTTGCTTTACATGATGGGCTTCGTGGGGGCTGTGGTCGTACCCAAACACATCGACTCCAGCGCGCGCATCGACTGGGCGCAGGCACTCCTGATCAACGCGTCACTGATCATGGTGTTCGGCATCCCGCACAGCGCCATGGCACGTAAACGCTTCAAGCGCTGGCTGGCAATCTTCGCCCCGGCAGCGGTAGAGCGCTCCACCTATGTGTTGCTCTCCAGCCTGATGCTCGCGCTGCTGTTCTGGCAGTGGCGGCCCATTACACAGACCGTTTGGGAGGTTGACGCCGCCTGGGCCAAGGCAATGCTGACCGGCCTGTTCTGGCTGGGCTGGGGCATCGTGGTGCTGGCAACCTGCTTGATCAGTCACTTCGAGTTGTTCGGGCTGAAACAGGCCATTGATCGCTGGCGCAACGCCCCACAATCGGGCCCGACATTCAGGACGCCGATGCTCTACAAAGTCGTGCGTCATCCGCTGTACCTGGGCTTCCTGATCGCCTTTTGGGCAACGCCGCATATGACCGTGGGGCATCTGCTGTTTGCGCTGGGGATGTCGGTGTATCTGTTCATTGGCGCCCGTTTCGAAGAGCGGGATTTAGTGGCGCTGTTTGGTGAACGGTATCGGCGCTATCAGAGTGAGGTGGGCATGATCGTGCCGCGTCTCAACAGGCCCCGCGACTGACCTACTGTAGGAGCGAGCTTGCTCGCGAAGATCGTCAACGATGACGCGGGCAACCTGGATGACCGCAGAGCCTGGGCGTTTTTCGCGAGCAAGCTCGCTCCTACAGTGATCGATGGCGCTGTGTCAGCCAGCACATCCAGCACTGAAAAACCGCTATCGCAGGCAAGCCAGCTCCCACAGGGGGACCGAGTTCAAAACACCGACCACCCAATCCGCTCACTCAACAATTCCAACGCCTTCATCCCCGCCAGCGAGTTGCCCGCTGCGTTCAACTCCGGCGACCATACGCACACCGTAAACTGCCCCGGCACCACCGCGACGATCCCGCCGCCGACCCCGCTCTTGCCCGGCAGGCCCACGCGGTATGCAAAATTGCCCGCCTCGTCATACAGCCCGCTGGTGGCCATGATCGAATTCACTTGCTTGGTCTGGCGCGCCGTCAGCACCTGCTCGCCACTGTGGGCACTCACGCCTTCATTGGCCAGGAAGCTGAACGCTCGGGCCAGGTCCAGGCAGCTCATCTGCAACGCGCAATAGTTGAAGTAGCTGTGCAGCACCGCGTCCACATCGTTATGAAAGTTGCCGAACGACTTCATCAGGTAGGCCATGGCCGCATTGCGCGCACCATGCTGGGCTTCAGATTCGGCCACGACGCTGTTGACCAGGATCTGCGGATTGCCCGACAGGCGCCGTACAAAGTCGCGCATCGACAGAATCGGCACGGCGAAGCGTGACTGGTTGATGTCGCAGATCACCAGCGCGCCAGCGTTGATAAAGGGGTTGCGCGGGCGGCCACGCTCGAATTCCAGCTGCACCATGGAGTTGAACGGCTGCCCCGAGGGCTCGTGGCCCAAGCGCTCCCAGATGGATTCGCCGCCATGGTCGATGGCCTGCACCAGGCTGAAGACCTTGGAAATGCTTTGCACCGAAAACAGCGTGTCTGCATCTCCAGCGCAGTAGGCCGTGCCGTCGTTGCCGTATACCGCGATGCCGAGTTGGTTGGCGGGCACGTCGGCCAGCGCGGGAATGTAATCGGCGACTTTGCCGAGGCCGATCAAGGGGCGCACTTCGTCGAGGATCGACTCCAGCAGCGCCTGCATAGCTTGTCCTGTCATCTTTGTTCGAATCAGTGGTAAACGAGGCGCGGAGGATACGTCAATGGGCGCGCAACACCCACACAATCTCTACCACCCGCTCGGCAATCACCACGTAGATCAGGATCAACAACAGTTGCAACGCCAAGTGATAACGCAACTTGGCCAGGCGGCGGATGCCGTCGCTGACGTTCAACAGCATCAGCACCGTGGACAGCACAATCAAGCCCCAGCCCGCGACGCTGGAGGCGAAGATACCGATCAGCAACTCGCGTGGTCCCACCAGCGCGTTGGTCCCCGCCGCAAACAACAACGCGCAGACCAACAGGTTTTTAACATTGTCGAAAATCTGCGTGCTCAGGTCGTTTTCCAGCAACGCCAGGTACCGCGTCCATAAAGTGCGCATGCTTGAGTACCGAGTGGGAAGGCTCGTCAATCAAGGTAGTTCAATTGTGGACGCTGTCGAGCTTTGGCCAGGCTCAGAAATACGCCACATCCGACACTTCTGCATCCAGCACATCCTGGGCCAACGCCCAGGCGCGATCCTTGGACTCCACCACCAGCAGCGGGTAACCCCAGGCCTTGCCGAACGTCACGGCAAAGGGCTTGAGGGCCAGGCGCTTGGCAGCGCTGGGCTCCACCTGGATCATGCCTTTGACGTAAGCGCGCAAGGCAGCCTTGTTTTTCTTCATCCAGATAGAAGCGCGCTTGCGCTCTTCGTGGGCGTGTTCGTGATTGTTCTCATCCACGGCTTTTTCGTGCAGCAGCAAGAAGGGCTGCTCACGCGCCAGCAGACGTTCGAATGTCAGGAAGGCGTCTTCCGGCGCTCCCTCGCTAGGCGCGTCGAAAAAGATTTTCACCACCGGGAAAGTTGAACTGTCGAGTCGCATGGCAAAGCTCCTTTGATGAGATTGGTTCTCATCATAGGGCGCATGACGCTGGACAGCATTGCACAGAATAGCCAGAATATTTCGCAATCCAGCCACGGCAGTTATCAGCATGGTTCATCACCGCCTCGACCAATACGACCCCTGCCGGGTCCGGGACGCCGCCGCGATCCCTCGCTCGATTGTTGCAGTGGGCGCCTCGAGTACGTCCGAACGCTGGGAACATATCCCTCACCACCATCAACACGGGCAATTGATCTACACCTTGCGCGGCGTGGTGCATTGTGTGATCGAGGCGGGTATCTGGATCGTGCCGCCGCAATGCGCATTGTGGATTCCCGGCGGTGTGACCCACGCGGCCCGTGGCGCTGGCGAAGCAGATGTATATTGCCTGTTGATCAGCCCGGACGCCGCCAGCGCCCTGCCCCGGCAATGTTGCACGCTGTCGGTGTCGCCATTGCTGCACGAATTGATCGGCAAGGCGGTCAGCTTCCCGCAGCTCTACGACGAAGACGGCGCCCCGGGCCGGCTGGTGGCGACGTTACTCGACGAGTTGGCCTTGGCCCCCCTCGAGGCCCTGCATTTGCCCATGCCCCAGGACCCTCGCTTGCATCGGCTGGCCACCAGCTTATTGGCCAACCCCGGCGACAAATCGACCCTGGGCGAATGGGCCGTGCGCATCGGCATGAGCGAACGCAGCATGACCCGCCTGCTGCTGGAAGAGATCGGCCTGAGCTTCGGTCGCTGGCGCCGGCAGTTGCATGTAATCCTTTCACTGCAGCGCCTGGCTAACGGCGAGAGTGTGCAGAGCGTGGCGCTGGACCTGGGTTATGAAAATGCCAGCGGGTTTATCACCATGTTCCGCAAGGCCATGGGCCAACCGCCGGCGCGTTACCTGGCAGACCGAGCCAGTACCGTCGGGCCGCACAGCAACGTGTCAACTATCGCCTTGACGTGAGGTTTTGATGATCGTTCCCACGCTCTGCGTGGGAATGCCTCGTGTGCCGCTCCGCGTCACGCTTAGGGACGCAGAGCATCCTGGGCTGTGTTCCCACGCAGAGCGTGGGAACAATCCACCCGACTCAGTTCTTGTAGTCGGTATCGGTACGCTCAAGCTGGCGCACCAGCGCATTCCAATGCCGCGCCACGCCCGGGCCTTCGCCATTGCTGAACACCTTGGCCTGCTGCTCGACCTTGGCCACCACGTCAGCCGGTGGGAAGATCAACTCGGCATTCCCCGCTGCCTGTGCCGCAATCTGGATGTTGCAGGCCCGCTCCAGGCTTTGTAGTTGCTGGAAGGCATGCTCGACGCTGACGCCGCCCGTCAACAAGCCGTGGTTACGCAGGATCATCACACTCTTGTCGCCCAAATCCGCCACCAGCCGTTCACGCTCGTCCAGGTCCAGCGCCACGCCTTCGTAACCGTGGTAAGCCACACGCCCCGAGAATGCTATAGCGTGCTGGGAGATCGGCAACAACCCTTGCTTCTGCGCCGACACCGCAATACCGTCGCGGGTGTGGGTGTGCAGCACCGCTTGCAAATCATGGCGTGCGCCGTGGATGGCGCTGTGGATCACATAGCCGGCGTAGTTGATCCCCAGGCCCGTAGGGTCATCGACAAGGGTGCCGTCCAGATCGACCTTGACCAGGTTGGAGGCGCTGATTTCGTCGAACAACAGCCCGAAAGCATTGATCAGGAAATGCGCCTCGGCCCCTGGCACCCGCGCCGAGAAATGCGTGTAGATATGATCGGTCCACTTGTACAACGCCGCCAGTCGGTAGGCCGCGGCCAACTTGACCCGCACCTCCCACTCTTGCGGTGTGACCCGCTGGCGCACATTGCTCAAGACACTGGAAATCGGCGTGACGCTACTCATGGCAAATCTTCCTGGATGACCTAAGGGACTTCCAGGCAAGACTAGGGGATGGTCATAAATAATAAAAAGCACATTTTAATCTAAGCTAATTATTATATTTTTTTATAAAAAGTAGCAGTGGCAGCTTTCAGGCCGCCACAGGATCTCGTTCCTTTTCCACCGATCAACTCAGAAGGTTCAACGCCCGTTGTTGAGTTTCTCGTTGATTGCATCCGTTTGCCGTTCAATGTCCTTGATCGAGGTCGGCGTCACGACTTTGTCGATGGTTTCAGTCTTGGGGTTCGCAGGTTCAAGCGTCTGCCCTTTTGTGGTCTCGGCATTACCTTTTTGCGCGTCTTCAGAGCTGACGGGGTCGGGGGTTTTATCGGCGGTTTTACGATCAGTCACAGTGCAATCCTCCTGGCAGTGGCAGGCCCCTGAGATGGCGGCCCTATGCAGCAGAACCCTGCGAATCCGGATTGGTTCAAGTCAATTGCCTCGCCTCACCGCTGGGCAAAAAAGCGCAAAAAATTTTAAACCTTTTACCCGCCTCTCGATTCAACAGTCAGGTAACGGCATCCCGCCATTTCCAAGGAGAGACACCATGAAAACTCGACTGATGAAACCGATGGGCCTTACCTTCATGCTGATTGCAGGCTCGATTTCCACCGCGATGGCGGCGACCTCCAACGACTTTGTCGACAACGCCGCCGAGGGCGGTATCACCGAGGTGGAAGCGGGCAAGCTGGCCCTGGAAAAAAGCAGCTCGGCGGACGTAAAGACCTTCGCCCAGCATATGGTCACAGACCATACCAAGGCCAATCAGGAACTGATGGCCCTGGCGAAAAAACTCGATATCGAAGTACCCGATGACGCTGCGCTCACCGACCAGGCGAAGAAAGCCATCCTGGAAATGCGCGATGAATCCTTCGACAAGGCCTATGCCAACAACCAGGTAGCGGCCCATGAAAAAACCGTCGAACTGTTCAAGAAAGAAGCGGCCTCCTCAGACAATCCCGAGCTGAAAGCCTTCGCCACCAAGACCCTGCCCACCCTTGAAGCCCACCTGAAAATGGCCAAGGAACTGCAAACCAAATACGCCCATTAATCCATCCATGACCCAAGGAGACACTCGACCATGAGCTCGCAACTCAACGGCAAGCACATCCTCGTCATCACCTCCAACACCGGCATCGAGCGCGACGAGTTGCTCAAGCCTCTGGAGACGCTGCGTGGCTACGGCGCGACCGTGACGCACGCCTCCAGCAAAGGCGGCACAACCCAGACATTTGTCGGCGACACAGAAAAAGACCAGACCGTGGAATCCGACGTGCAACTGTCGGATGTTGTCAGCGCCGACTTCGATGCGCTGGTCATCCCGGGCGGTACAGTGAATGCCGATACACTGCGCCAGGATGCCGCCGCGCTGCGCTTGATCAATGAGTTCGTGCAGGCCGGCAAGACCATCGCGGCGATCTGCCACGGGCCATGGACCCTGATCGACGCTGGCGTGGTCAAGGGCAAAACCCTGACCGCCTATAAAAGCGTGCGCATCGACCTTGAAAACGCCGGCGCTGCCGGCGTGGTGGATGCCGAGATTAAAGAGTGCCAGGCCAATGGCTGGAACTTGATCACCTCGCGCACGCCGGACGATCTACCGGCGTTCAATGAGGCGATTGCCAAGGCCGTCGGCGGCTGATCGGTTGACCGCAATGAAAACAGGCGCCCCATGGGCTAATGCCAGTCAGTTAAGAGCTCGAGCAGACAACCAGTGACTTGTGGCGAGGGAGCTTGCTCCCGCTGGACTGCGT
>NZ_JALJRP010000036.1:0-57761 GCF_024519715.1 Pseudomonas sp. Pse35
TTGAAAAGCGCAAAAGTAAGCAAAACGCTCTTGCCCCACCACTCGGCACCTCGCCCAGGCTCGGTGTGCCCGTAATCCGCCAGTGATTTGGGGGGCCGCCGCCACGCGCCATCCATGGCGCGGGGCGGCTAAACCGGCATCCCTGCCGGTTTACCCCCCAAATCACTGTGGAATTCCGGCCAGCGTGGTTTAACGGGGCGCCTAAGATCAAGATCAAAAGCAGATCAAGATCAAGGGCGGCTCGCTTCGCATCGTGGTTACCGTTGAGCACTACAGCGTTGTGTAGATACACATGGCTATCGCAGGCAAGCCAGCTCCCACAGTTAGATGGTGTGAACACCGTCAGATCCCACATAGCTTGCGCAACAAATCGGTGTCCAAGTGGTGCTCCACCAAGTCCGCCAACCGCTCGATATCGCGCTCGCGCAAGCCGTGATAATCCACCTCTTGCACATCCTGCAACCCGGCCCAACGCAGCAACGCGCTGCACGCAGCCGGGGTCTCGAACAGGCCGTGCAGGTAGGTGCCTAGAATTTGCCCATCAGGGCTCTGCGCGCCATCGCTGCGGCCATCGTCCAGCAGTACCGCAGCGCTTGCCAAGGCAGCGCCGCAAGTCACCCCCGCATGGATTTCATAACCGCTGACGTCGGCATCTTCCAATACCAGACGCCCACGCACATTGCGCAGTTGTTTCTCTTGTTCCAGGGTTGTGCTGAACGCCAGCAACCCAAGGCCGGCACTGGAGCCCGCAAGCCCCTCCAGGCCCAATGGGTCATGGACTTGCTCGCCGAGCATCTGCAAGCCGCCGCAGATCCCCAGTACCTTGCCGCCATAACGCAGATGCCGCGCCACGGCAGTATCCCAGCCGTTGGCACGCAGATAGGCCAGGTCACTGCGCACGCTTTTCGAGCCCGGCAGGATGATCAGGTCAGCAGCAGGTATCGCCTGGCCCGGCCCGACGAACTGCAAGTCCACCTGGGGGTGCAAGCGCAGCGGGTCGAAGTCGGTATGGTTGCTGATGCGCGGCAGCACCGGCACCACCACCTTGAGCACCTGGGCGGCCTTGTCGATCTGGCGCTGGTCGATGCCGTCTTCCGCCTCTAGGTGCAGGTCCATCACGTAGGGCAGCACGCCGACGACCGGTTTGCCGGTGCGCGCTTCGAGCCAGTCCAGGCCTGGTTGCAGCAACGCGATATCGCCGCGAAAACGGTTGATGATGAAGCCCTTGACCCGCGCCTGCTCACTGGGCGACAGCAGCTCCAGGGTGCCGACCAGATGGGCGAACACGCCGCCGCGGTTGATGTCCGAGATCAACAGCACCGGGCAGTCCACCGCTTCGGCGAAGCCCATGTTGGCAATGTCATTGGCACGCAGGTTGATCTCGGCCGGTGAGCCCGCGCCTTCGACGATCACCACCGGGTAGGCCTGGCTCAAACGCGTGTGGGAGGCCAGCACCGCTTGCATCGCAATGGCTTTGTAGTCGTGATAGGCCACAGCATTCATGCTGGTGACAGCACGGCCATGGATGATCACTTGGGAGCCAGTGTCGCTGTTGGGCTTGAGCAACACCGGGTTCATGTCGGTGTGGGGTGCCAGGTTGGCAGCCTGGGCCTGCACCGCCTGGGCACGGCCGATCTCGCCGCCTTCGGCGGTCACCGCGCTGTTGAGCGCCATGTTCTGCGGCTTGAACGGCGCCACCGAGACGCCCTGGCGTACCAGCCAGCGACACAGCGCAGTCACCAGGGTGCTTTTACCGGCGTCGGAGGTGGTGCCCTGCACCATCAACGTGGTCATGTGGCGTCCTTGTAGGCGGCCAGGGCTTCGTCAAGGCGCAGCCAGTCGGCGTCGGTGCCGGGCAGGCCCAAGCGCACGCTGCTGTTGTGCACAAACAAGCGCAGCAGGATGCCGCGTTGGGCCATGAACTCGTACAGCCGTTCAGCGTGGGGGGTAATCAACCACTGGAACAATGCGCAGCCACCGTGAGGTTGAAGGCCGCGGCGCTCAAGCAACTCGAACAGACGCTGGCCGGCTGCGATGCAACGACTGCGCTGGCGCGCATGCCCGTCGGTGTCGCGCAGGCACACTTGGCCCAGCACCCGCGTCGGACCACTGACAGCCCAGGGCCCGACCTGTTCGGCCAACAGCTTGAGCAACTTGCGCTCGGCCAGCACAAAGCCCAGGCGCACGCCGGCCAGGCCGAAGAACTTGCCGAATGAGCGCAGCACGATCAAGCCGACCTGATCGGCATGGCTGGCCAGGCTCAAGTCCGGGGTCACGTCAATGAATGCCTCGTCCACCACCAGCCAGCCACCGCGCTGGGCCAGCCGCGCATGCCAGTCCAGCAGGCGTTGCGGGCTCAGGCTCAAGCCGGTGGGGTTGTTGGGGTTGACCACGACCAGCACGTCGAGGCTGTCGAGAAAGAAGTCGACTTCCTGCTCCTGCACTTCACGCACCACATAACCGGCACGGCGCCAGGCTTCGGCGTGCTCGGCGTAACAGGGCGAAAGCACGCCGACCTTACCGGAACGACGCAGTCGCGGCAGCAGTTGGATCGCTGCCTGGGAACCCGGCACCGGCAGCAACGGGCCGGCACCGTAATACTCGCTGGCAGCCTTCTCCAAGCCGTCATCGGTTTCCGGCAAGCGCGCCCAGGCACGCAAGGGAATCTCGGGAATCGGCCACGGCCAGGGCGCCAGGCCGCTGGACAGGTCGAGCCAATCCGCTTCGGCAATGCCGTACTCAATCGCGGCCTTACGCAGCCGACCACCATGTTCAAGCATAGATTTGCGCCCCCACGCACAGGACCAGCAGCCACAGCCATACGCCGCGCTGCACCAGTTGCCAGCCGCGATCAATGGAATCGGCGTCGGCCGGCGGGCCTTCGCCCAATGGCGGGCGCTGATGCACCTCGCCGTGATAAATCGCCGCGCCGCCGAGCTCCACACCCAAGGCACCGGCCCCTGCCGCCATCACCGGGCCGGCGTTGGGGCTGTCCCAGGTCGGCCCCTGGGTGCGCCAGCATTTGAGCGCCAGGCGGGTTTTACCCAATAGCGCGTAGGTTAAAGCCACCAAGCGCGCAGGAATATAGTTGAGCACATCATCGATCCTGGCGGCTGCCCAACCGAAGCGCTCAAAGCGCTCATTGCGATAGCCCCACATGGCGTCCAGGGTGTTGCTCAGACGATAGAGCACCACGCCCGGCACACCGGCCACCACGAACCAGAACAACGCGGCGAATACCGCATCGCTGCCGTTCTCCAGCACCGATTCGGTGGCTGCGCGCGCGACTTCAGTGCGGTCCAGTTCGCTGGTCTGGCGGCTGACCAGGTAACTCACACGCGTGCGCGCTTCGTCCAGGTCATCACGGCGCAGGGCCTGGGCCACCGGCGTCACATGCTCGCCCAGGCTGCGCATGCCCAAGGCGCAGTACAGCGCCAGGATCTCCAGCAGCCAGCCAATATAAGGCGCCCACGACAACGCCGTGGCCAACAGGGTCAGCGGCACCACCGCGATAAACCACGCGGTCACACCATGGCTGCGCCAGCCACGCCCGCCAGTATTGAAACGTTGCTCGATGCGCCCGGCGAAATTGCCGAACGCCACCAGCGGATGCCAGCGCCTGGGCTCACCCAGCAGCGCATCCAGCGCCACCGCAGCCACACACAGCAAGGCCACACTCATTGACTCACTCCCCACTTGTTTTCATACAGCATGTCACTTAGCGGTCGCGGCTCGGCCCAGCCCTCGAGCTGCAACATCGGTGCCGGGTAAAACTCTGCCACCGGGCCCAGGCACAACACTGCCAGGGGCTTTGCACCGGGTGGCAAACCCAGCAACTCGGCCAGGGCCTGGGGGTCGAACAGCGAAACCCAGCCCATGCCCAACCCTTCCACGCGCGCCGCCAGCCACAGGTTCTGGATGGCGCAGGAGAGCGAGGCCATGTCCATTTCCGGCAAGGTGCGGCGCCCGAAAATGTGGCGCTCACGATCGTCCATCAAGGCGGCGACCAGTACCTCGGCGCAGTCGCTGATGCCTTCGACCTTGAGCTTCATGAACGCATCGGAGCGCTCGCCCAAAGCTTCGGCGGTGCGCACGCGCTCTTCTTCCACCAACTGTTGAATCTGGCTGCGCAACGAACGGTCGCTGATGCGGATAAAACGCCACGGCTGCATCAGGCCGACACTGGGCGCCTGGTGCGCGGCGTGGAGCAGGCGTTGCAGCAGTTCAGGCGCGACGCTGCCACCGCGGAAGTGGCGCATGTCGCGGCGTTCGGCGATGGCGCGATAGACGGCCTCGCGATCGGCTTGGGGGAAAGCGTTGTCAGTCATGGCCTCATCGGGGGCAAGCCCCCTCCCACATTTGGAATGCATTCCCCTGTGGGAGCTGGCTTGCCTGCGATAGCTGTCTCAAGGTCTGGCGCGAACAACGCGGCCACCGCGCCAGGATTCGACGGAAAATAAAAGTGCACATAGGACGCCGTCATCCGCCCCTGTCGATAGACCGCCTCGGCACCGCGCCCGCCGTTAGGGCTAAGCCCACGGGCAATCGGCGCCCATTCGGTACTGGTCAGAGAATGATGATAGGTATGCCCACGCAAGGTCCCCTCCGGCAGCTCGACACTTTGCAGCGCCAGGGCCGCGAGTTTCTTCTGCATCACCGCATCGCCTTGCAACAAGCCAACCAGTTCGGCGCGTGTACCGTCCACATCGGTCAAGGAGTCGAGCAGATAGAGCATGCCGCCACATTCAGCGAGCAGTGGCTTGCCAGCGGCGTGATGAGCACGAACTGCGCCCAGCATCGAGGTATTGGCCGACAATGCCTGGTGGTGCAGTTCCGGATAGCCGCCGGGCAGATAGAGGCTGTCAGCTTGAGGCAATTGGCGATCATGGATCGGTGAAAAGAACTTCAACTCGGCGCCCATCGCCCGCAGCAAATCCAGGCTGGCGCCGTAGGTAAAGGCAAAGGCTTCGTCACGGGCCACGGCAATCCGCACACCGGCCAGCAAGGGCTCGGCCTCGACCACTTGCGGCGCGGCAAAGGTCACCGGCGGCGGCAGGGCCACTTCGCAACTGCTTCCCAACGCCTGGGCGGCAGCATCCAAGCGTATGTCAAGGTCATTCAGTTCGCTGGCTTGCACCAGGCCCAGGTGGCGGCTGGGCAGTTCGATGCCGGTCTCACGGGATAACGCGCCGTACCAACGCAAGCCCTCGGTGAGGCTGCCTTCAAGCAATTGCGCATGGCGCAGGGTGCCGACGCGATTGGCCAGCACGCCGGCGAACGGCAGGTCGGGCTGATAGCGCGCCAGCCCCAGGGCCAAAGCGCCGAACGTCTGGGCCATGGCGGTGCCATCGATCACGCCCAGCACCGGTACACCGAAGTGCCGCGCCAAGTCAGCGCTGGAAGGCGTGCCGTCGAACAGGCCCATCACGCCTTCGATGAGGATCAGGTCAGCCTCCCCCGCTGCCTCCCAGAGCAGGCGGCGGCTTTCCTGCTCGCCCACCATCCACATGTCCAACTGGTACACCGGCGCGCCACTGGCACGCTCGTGGATCATCGGGTCGAGAAAGTCCGGCCCGCATTTGAACACGCGCACCTTGCGTCCCAGGTTGCGGTGCAAACGGGCGAGCGCGGCGGTGACCGTGGTTTTGCCCTGGCCGGACGCCGGAGCGGCGATCAATACGGCCGGGCAATGACGGGGCTGATTCAAAGTTCGACGCCTTTCTGTGCCTTGATACCGGCCTGGAACGCGTGCTTGAGCATGCCCATTTCGGTGACGGTGTCGCCCATTTCGATCAGCTCAGGCTTGGCGCCACGGCCGGTGACCACCACATGCTGCATGGGCGGGCGGGCTTGCAGGTCGCTGAGTACCTGGTCCAGGTCAAGGTAACCGTGCTTGAGGGCGATGTTCAGTTCATCCAGCACCACCAAGCCGATAGAGGGGTCATTCAACATGGCCCGGGACACCGCCCAAGCCGCTTCGGCAGCGGCGATATCGCGCTGGCGATCCTGGGTTTCCCAGGTGAAGCCTTCGCCCATCACATGAAAGTGCACCTGCTCGGGGAAGCGGCGGAAAAACAATTCTTCGCCGGTGCTGTTACGCCCCTTGATGAACTGCACCACACCGCATTGCATGCCATGCCCCATGGCCCGGGCCAACATGCCGAACGCCGAACTGCTCTTGCCTTTGCCATTGCCGGTCAGCACCAGCAGCAGGCCGCACTCATTGGGGGAATTGGCGATGCGCTCGTCAATCACGGCTTTTTTGCGCAGCATGCGCGCCAAGTGGCGTTCGTCGCGGTCGGGGGAATCAGTCATGGCAGCTCTCCGTTGGGGCTGGACAAAAACGGCGGGCAGGAAAAAGAAAAAACAGACAGCCAAGCATCGCCCACCGTGATGCTGTTGGATGATCCAGGCCGGTCTCCGGGCTCATGAGTGGCGCTTTTGATAGCAAGCAGCCGAGGGTGCGCCTTCCCATATCGCACGCGATACAGTGGCAAACAGCACCGTCTTGACTCATTTACCGTTGCGGGGGCAGCGCCGGAATCGCGGCGGCACTGTGTACAAGTGCGCTCACTCACCGGCTTCCCTGTTTCACTCTGTCGACGCGCGCGCCACAGAGCACCTGGAACAAGCCGCGAAGGTTAGTGGGTTGGGGGTGGAGCGTCAATTAAAGCTGGCCTTGTACTTGAACCATCTGCCGTTCGTGCTTCTCTACCCCTACAGGTATCAAGGAGAAAACCATGCCTAAAACCCGACTCGCCCTACTGATCATGCTTGCAGGCAGCCTCGCCGCGTGCGGCGAAAGCTCGACCCTGCAGGTCGCCGATGGCACCGGTCCCTCGCCCAAGTTGCCGGAGCCGAACAAGACGCTGATCCCCACCGTCAATATCGCCCCGGCCATCGGCTGGCCCGAAGGCGCCAAGCCCATCGCCGCCGCCGGTACCCAAGTGGCCGCGTTCGCCGAAGGCCTGGATCATCCGCGCTGGCTCTACGTGCTGCCCAACGGCGACGTGCTGGTGGCCGAGACCAATGCACCGCCCAAGCCGGACGATGCCAAAGGCGTACGTGGCTGGGTGATGGAAAAGGTCATGGATCGCGCTGGCGCCGGGGTGCCGAGCCCGAACCGTATTACCTTGCTGCGCGATGCCGACCATGACGGTGTGGCAGAAACTCGCACGGTGTTCCTGGAGAACCTCAATTCTCCGTTTGGCATGACCTTGGTAGGCAACGACCTGTATGTGGCCGATTCGGATAAGTTGCTGCGCTTCCCCTATCAGCCGGGTGAAACCGCAATCACAGCCCCAGGCGCCAAGGTAGTGGACTTACCGGGCGGCCCCTTGAACCACCACTGGACCAAAAATGTGGTGGCCAGCCAGGACGGCAGCAAGCTGTACGTGAGCGTCGGCTCCAACAGCAACGTCGGCGAAAACGGCCTGGAAGCCGAACAGGGCCGCGCCGCCATTTGGGAAGTCGACCGCGCCAGCGGCCAACACCGCATTTTTGCCTCCGGCCTGCGCAACCCCAACGGCATGGCGTGGGAGCCACAGAGCGGCAAGCTGTGGACGGCGGTCAACGAACGCGATGAGATCGGCAGTGACCTGGTGCCGGATTACATCACCTCGGTCAAGGATGGCGGCTTCTACGGCTGGCCCTTCAGTTATTACGGCCAGCATGTGGATGTGCGTGTCACCCCGCAGAACCTGGACATGGTCGCCAAGGCCATCGCTCCCGACTATGCGGTAGGCCCTCATACTGCGTCGCTGGGGCTGACCTTCGCCGAGGGCAGCAAACTGCCCGCTCCCTTCAGTAATGGCGCATTTATCGGCCAGCATGGTTCCTGGAACCGCAAGCCGCACAGTGGCTACAAGGTGATTTTCGTGCCCTTCGAAGGGGGCCAGCCGAAAGGGCAACCGGTGGATGTGCTGACGGGGTTTCTTGATAGCGATGAGAAAGCCATGGGCCGGCCGGTCGGCGTGGTGATAGATCAGCAGGGGGATTTGCTGGTGGCCGATGATGTGGGCAATAAGGTTTGGCGAGTGTCGGCTGTTAAGTAAATCGCCACACACCAATGTGGGAGCGGGCTTGCCCGCGATTACGGTGGCCCAGCCAACCAATCCGTTGACTGACACACTGCATTCGCGGGCAAGCCCGCTCCCACATTTTGGAGTTTTATTGATTCAGGGGTTACGCGCCAGATTTCCTGGCAACACGCGCTTGGCGCTCAGGTAGGCATTCTGCCAATACGCTTTGGATAGCGTATCCAGCTTCACCGTACCGCCGGTTTGAGGCGCGTGTACGAAGCGGCCCTCCCCCACATAGATGCCCGCATGGCTGACCCGCGAACCACCACCGGTGGCGAAGAACAGCAGGTCGCCGGTTTGCAGGTTTTGTTCGCTGACGTCCTGGGCACGCATCACGATCAATTCACGGGTGGTGCGCGGCAATGAGATGCCGGCAGCGTCGCGGAATACAAAGCCGATCAGGCCACTGCAATCAAACCCCGAGTCCGGTGTGTTGCCGCCCCAGCGGTAAGGTGTGCCGACCAGGCCCAGCGCACGAAAGAGCACGTCTTCGGCAGCAGGCGAGAAATTCTGGGTGGCATAGTTGAACACCGGCTTAGGCTTGACCGCGACGGGCGCGGGCGGCGGTGTACGGCTGGCGCAGGCGCTGAGCAGCGCGGCGCAAACAATAAGCATCAGGCGGGCCGAGGTCGACATGTGCAGAACAATCCTGGTCTGGATGCGGCTTTCGCTGCCGAACGTTGAAAACCAGAACGCGCAAGCAAAGCTCGCGCGAACGGATGACAACAATGTCCAGGGATTCTAGCGCTTACACGTCAAACTTCAAGTATCACTTTAACTTTACTTACTAGCGGTAACCGTAGTCGGAGCCATGGCGAGTGCACGCTTGGCTTCGATGAAGGTTTTGCTCCAGTAGCTGTCACCCAGGTTATCGACCCGAACACCACCACTGCGGCGGCTGCTGGAGTGGATAAATTGGTTATCGCCCAGGTAGATACCGGCGTGACTGACACGACCGCGGCCACTGGTACTAAAGAAAAGCAGATCACCGGGCTTGAGGTTGTTGCGCGCGACCAACGGTGCATTCACGTTGATCATCTCGCGTGTAGAGCGCGGCAGATTCATGCCGGCTTCTTCACGAAACAGGTAGCCAATGAACCCACTGCAATCAAAACCGGCTTCAGAGGTCCCGCCGAAACGGTAACGGGTACCGATCAAGGACATGCCGCGCTCAAGGATACTATCGGCCAGAAGAGGCAGTTGGTAAGGCTTGCTGTCAGAGAACTCGGCGAGTTCTTTTTCGGTTGCCACCTCTTCTTCATAAACAGAAGCAGACTGTGCAGCAACGAACTTTGCCTGATTTTGAACCTGTGGTTTTTGCTGTTCTGCCACCTGCTGAGGGTGGGAGGCGCAACCAAACAACAGGGTAACGAGTGCGAGAGGCACGAGGGGTGCGAAGCGATTTAGCATGGGCACGGCCGTGGCTGATGTGTAAAGAAGCCGAGACTATGCCCTCTATCACATCGATTTGCAAATTCAATCGCGATCTATGTGACTTATCGTTTCGACTATGCCATCTAAGCCGTGATTCCATTTTTCGGTTCAGTTGCGTAGCCCCTCGGGCTCAAACGCAGGTTTTCTGACGCCTTGAAAATGCCGACACACGGGAAATCAAGACCTTACCAGCCCAAAGTTTCTTTCAGGAAAGGGATCGTCAATTTTCTTTGTGCCTGCAAGGAAGCCTGGTCGAGTTGCTCAAGCAAATCGAACAGCGCGCTCATGCTGCGGGTGCCACGGGTGAGGATAAAGTGCCCGACTTCGTCAGTCAGGTGCAGGCCACGACGGGAAGCGCGCAGTTGCAACGCACGCAGCTTGTCCTCATCGGATAACGGGCGCATCTGGAAGATCAACGCCAGGGTCAGGCGCGACTTGAGGTCAGCCAGCTTCACCGGCAGTTCACGCGGCGAGGTGGACGCAGCGATCAGCAAGCGCCGGCCGCTATCGCGCAAGCGGTTGAACAGATGAAACAGCGCCTCTTCCCACTCCGGCTTGCCGGCCACTGCCTGCAGGTCGTCGAGACACACCAGTTCATATTGCTCAAGGTTATCGAAGATGCCGATCCCGCGGTCCATCAACTCGGCCAAGGGCAGGTAGACCGCCGGCTCGCCCGTCTGCTCGAAACGCAGGCATGCGGCCTGCAGCAGGTGGGTACGCCCTACGCCATGCTTGCCCCACAGATAGATCAGGCTTTCAGTCCACCCGGCGTCGGCTTCGCAAAGCCGCTCCACATAGCCGAGTGCAGCGGCATTGGCGCCTGGGTAGTAGTTGATAAAGGTAGCGTCATCACGCAGACGCACACCTAGGGGCAGCTGAATCGGTTTCATGCTGACTGAACGGCTCCCATCGAACCGTTAGTGGCCTCTATGTAAAGTTTGCAAAGTTTATACCCGTGACGCCGGGCGCACAATGCAGCAGACCACAAGCAAAATCAAAGGTTTGCGTTAACCCGGCGGTTTTACGCAGTTTGTTTGACGCACCCCGGGGCCAGAAACAACAAACCCGGCCAGGGCCGGGTTTGTGACACCGCGATTACAACTCGGGCTCATCCACCCCGGTATACACGTCCGAATCCTTGTACAGGTCGTGCACATGGCGCACCAGCACCATGATCACCGCCGCCACCGGCAGCGCCAACAGGATGCCGGTGAAGCCGAACAGCTCGCCACCCGCCAAAATCGCAAAGATCACTGCCACAGGGTGCAGGCCGATCCGATCGCCCACCAGCAGCGGCGTCAGCACCATGCCTTCCAAGGCCTGGCCCACCATGAACACTGCGACAATCCCCAGCATCGGGTACAGGTCGCCGCCGAACTGGAACAGCCCGGCCACCAGCGCCGCGCCGATACCGATCACAAAGCCCATGTAGGGCACGATGGCCGCCAGGCCCGCGATCAAGCCGATCAACAGCCCCAGCTCCAAGCCGATCGCCATCAGGCCGGCAGCGTAAATCACCCCCAGGGCCAGCATCACCAGCAACTGGCCACGCACGAACGCACCCAATACCTCATGACACTCCGCTGCCAGGGAAACAACACGCTCTTCCCGGTCGCGGGGGAGCAGGCTGCGGATCTTGGCCATCATGATGTCCCAGTCTCGCAGCAGGTAGAACGCCACCACCGGGATCAGCACCAGGTTGGTCAACCAGCCGATCAGCGCCAGGCTCGACGCAGTCGCCTGGCTGAGCACCACCGTGACGATATCGGTGGTCTTGTCCATGTGCTCGCTGATAGCTGCCTTGACCTTGTCGAACTTCCAGAAGCCATCCGCCAGCCCGAACTTGGACTGGGCCCACGGCATCGCCGTGTGCTGCAACCAGTCGAGCATCTGCGGCGCCAGTTCATAGAGGCGGAACAGCTGCTTGGCCAACATCGGCACCAATATCAACACCAGCGCCGTGATGATCAACGTGAACAGCGCAAACACCGTGATCACGCCCCAGGTGCGCGACATGCCGACTTTTTCCAGGCGATCCACCACGGGATCGAACAGATAGGCGAGCAGTAGCGCCACCAGGAACGGCGTCAGGATCGAATGCAGCAAGAACACAAAACCGCACAGCAGGACAATCCCGCCAAGCCACACCCAACGACGCGTATCCGCCATAAACCACTCCATCTGTTTTTTACGCCCTTCTTCTATATAGAAGGAGGACCACTAGTTACCAACGAAAACGCAGTTGCGCCTGGGGCTCAGGTGCAACAGCCGGTTGCGTGCCACCGATCACGGCTGGCTGGGCCGGGGCTTCGCCAGCAGGAATTTCCTGCAGCTTGGCCAGGCTCAATTGGGTGCGCAATTGTTCGGCGCTGCCATTGACGCGATACACAATCCGGTTGCCATCCACCCACTGCGGCTGGCCGCCAAAGGGCTCCAGCAAACGACCCAGGGCGGCGTAGCGCTCAAGGTTCATGCCTTGTACCTCAAGCAGTTGCTCAGTGCTCACGCCCGGCTTGACCGCAAAGCGTGGCGCCAGCTTTTGGCTGACCGCCAGCAATACCGCATCGGCGAGCGCAGCCGTGTCAGCGCCTTGGGCGGTGCCCTCCTCAGCCTTGTCGCCCAGCCACAGGCGCCATTTGGCCTGCCATTGACTGCCTTCCTGGCGCGCATGCACCGCCAGCAAAGCATCGGCACCGTAACGCTCGGAGGCTGCGCGCAAAGGCGTGGCGTCGGGGCTTTCAAGATTCGGCGCGGTGGCGACTACCTGTTCATCCAGGTCTCCCAACGGCAAGCGCAGCGGCAGCCCCCTGTGTTGCGCGGCTCGGCGCAGGGCCTGGGCAACGGCCTGGCCATCGCCGACCAGGCTGCTGCCTTCAGTTGAATCGTTCAGCCACCAACCCAGGATCGACGGCCGGTTGCTGCCCCAGATCGACAGGCCGGCATCACGCAATGCGCGGTCGGTGCTGACCGGGTCGAAGTCTACTTGCAGGCTTTCCGGCGGGCCGGCGTCGTAGCCGTACTGGCTGATGATTTGTTGCGGGTCTTTGCGGATCGCTGCCAGGCCCGGGCCATCGGCGGCCTTGGCGTCGCCGGTCAGGCGGATCACCAGGGTCTGCACGGCACGCTGGGTGGCCTGGTCGCGCTCTTGGGGCGACTGGCTGCTGACCGGTTCAAGTACTTGATAGAGGCCATTGAGGGTTTCGGCATGACTCGCCAGGCTGACCAACGACAAACAGCCCACAAAGAAGAATTTACACAGACGCATGGAAGATTCCCGAACGACAAATTTAGCGGTTGGAACAGACCGCGTGATCTCGGTTTGGCAAGGCTGTGACACAGCGACCGGTAAAACATTCACAGGGTCCCGGTAAGTTTTCATACTGTCATAACGCTAGCGAGCTCAAGGCTATACCTTAATACGCACGATTACCGGCCCGATTTGCATTTTTTTGAGCTCATATGCCCTGCCCGTCGGCCCGAGGATGGCCGCTGCCCCTCAAGCCTGATAAAATCGCGCGCCTTCGCAGGCCGTCAACGGCAGGGCCCTTTCCAAAAGCCCCCGCCCGCCCGGTCGTTACCCAGAAATCCCCCCTAAAGGCCTGGATCATGAGCAAGCAACCCTCCCTGAGCTACAAGGACGCCGGTGTAGACATCGACGCCGGTGAAGCATTGGTCGAACGCATCAAGAGCGTCGCCAAGCGCACTGCGCGCCCTGAAGTCATGGGTGGCCTGGGCGGTTTTGGCGCCCTCTGCGAAATCCCGGCCGGCTACAAGCAGCCTGTACTGGTGTCCGGCACCGACGGCGTAGGCACCAAGCTGCGCCTGGCCCTGAACCTGAACAAGCACGACAGCATTGGCATCGACCTGGTCGCCATGTGCGTCAACGACCTGGTGGTGTGCGGCGCCGAGCCGCTGTTCTTCCTCGACTACTACGCCACCGGCAAGCTCAATGTCGAGACCGCGACCCAGGTCGTGACCGGCATCGGCGCCGGCTGCGAATTGTCGGGTTGCTCCCTGGTCGGCGGTGAAACCGCTGAAATGCCAGGCATGTACGAAGGCGAAGACTACGACCTGGCCGGCTTCTGTGTCGGTGTGGTGGAAAAAGCCGAGATCATCGACGGCTCCAAAGTAGCTGCTGGTGACGCCCTGCTCGCCCTGCCATCGTCCGGCCCGCACTCCAACGGCTACTCGCTGATCCGCAAGATCATCGAAGTGTCCGGCGCCGACATCGAGAACATCCAGCTCGACGGCAAGCCACTGACCGACCTGCTGATGGCGCCGACCCGCATCTACGTCAAGCCACTGCTCAAGCTGATCAAGGACACCGGCGCCGTCAAGGCCATGGCCCACATTACCGGTGGCGGCCTGCTGGACAACATCCCGCGCGTACTGCCAAAAGGCGCCCAGGCGATTGTCGACGTGGCCAGCTGGCAGCGCCCGGCTGTCTTCGATTGGCTGCAGGAAAAAGGCAACGTCAACGAAACCGAAATGCACCGCGTGCTGAACTGCGGCGTAGGCATGGTGATATGCGTTGCGCAGGAACACGTTGAAACCGCACTGAACGTGCTGCGTGAAGCCGGCGAGCAACCTTGGGTCATTGGCCAGATCGCCACTGCTGCCGAAGGCGCAGCCCAGGTTGAACTGAAGAACCTCAAGGCTCACTGATGCCCCAGACCTGTGATGTCGTGGTGCTGCTTTCCGGCACCGGCAGTAACTTGCAGGCCCTGATCGACAGCACGCGCACCGGCGACAGCCCGGTGCGCATCGCTGCGGTGATTTCCAACCGCAGCGACGCCTACGGTCTGCAACGCGCCCGTGACGCGGGTATCGATACTCGCTCCCTGGATCATAAGGCGTTCGACGGTCGCGAGGCCTTCGACAGCGCCTTGATCGAACTGATCGACGCCTTCAACCCCAAACTCGTGGTCCTTGCGGGTTTCATGCGCATCCTCAGCGCAGATTTCGTCCGGCACTACGAAGGGCGCCTGCTCAATATCCACCCTTCCCTGCTGCCCAAGTACAAAGGCATGCACACCCACCAGCGCGCCCTCGACGCCGGCGACAGTGAGCATGGCTGCAGCGTGCACTTTGTGACCGAGGAACTCGATGGCGGGCCTCTGGTCGTACAGGCAGTGGTTCCGGTAGAGTCAGGCGACTCGGCGCAGACGCTTGCGCAACGGGTTCATACCCAGGAACACAGGATTTACCCGCTGGCTGTTCGCTGGTTTGCCGAAGGACGGTTGATTCTTGGCGACCAGGGTGCATTATTGGACGGCCAGTTACTCGCGGCCAGCGGCCACTTGATTCGAACCTAGGAGATTTTATGCGTCGCGCCCTGCTTTTCGCTTTTGCGCTGTTCGCTTTGCCTGCCGTACAAGCGGCAGACCTTCACCCCTTCTCCGTCAGCTACACCGCCGACTGGAAACAACTGCCCATGAGCGGTTCGGCTGAACGCAGCCTGAGCAAGAATGGCGACGGTACCTGGACCTTGAATTTCAAGGCCTCGATGATGATTGCCAGCCTGACCGAAACCAGTGTGATCCTGTTCGACAAGGACACCCTGCAACCCAAGAGCTACAGCTTCGAACGCGGCGGCCTGGGCAAGGCGAAGAAGATCAACCTGGACTTCGACCAGAGCGCCAAGAAAGTCACCGGCTTTGAAAACAAAGACCCGGTCAATGTCACGCTCGAAAGCGGCATGCTCGACAAGTCCACCTACCAACTTGCTCTGCAACGCGATGTTGCCGCGGGCAAGAAGAGCATGAGCTACCGCGTGGTTGAGGGTACTGATACCGATACCTACGACTTCCGCGTGATCGGCTCGGAAAAGGTCCAGACCAAGGTCGGTTCGATCGACGCGATCAAGGTCGAGCGCGTGCGCGACCCGTCGCAGAGCAAGCGCATCACGCAGATGTGGTTTGCCAAGGACCAGGGCGGCATTCTGGTTGCCCTGCGTCAGGTCGAGACTGACGGCAAGGAATACAACATCATGCTGCAGGATGGCACCGTTGACGGTAAGGCCGTCAAAGGCAGCTGATTGCGCTGACGTGCTGGAAAAGAGCCTCGCTGAATGCGGGGCTTTTTTTTGCCTGGGATTTCAGGGGGAGCCACTACCACTCGCAGGTAGGCCAGCTCCCACATTGGAATGCATTTCCCGGTGGGAGCTGGCTTGCCTGCGATAGCGGCGGCAGGGTCAACCCCGATAAACAGGCCGATCCCAACATGAAACTTTTGTCATAAATCCCTTGCAGCTGCGGCGCAATGTCACAGTTTACAAGGCCTGCAGCATTGTTGCGTTCCCCGCAATGAATTATTGCGCGCAAAATCAGTTTACTTAGCAAGCTAACAAATCATATAACAGAGGCCTGCGACGACTTGCCGCAGATCAACCAGAGATTGGAGCAAGCAGATGACTGTAAAAGTAACTGAACGCGACGATGAACATATGTCCCATGAAGCAGTAGGCCACGGGATTCACATCTGGGATGTCCATCAGCAAGACGTATTGGTCGGCATGTTTCACAACGAGAGCGACGCCCACAACTATAAAAACGAGCTCGAAACTCTCGAACTGCAACGCCAGGCAAAAAGCTCCTGAAGCTCTGAAATCATGTGGACGCCCGGCCCACGCAGCCGGGCCGTTTACGAGAAACCGCGCCTTTGGGGCGCGGTTTTTTTGTCAATAATCGCCATAAATTAATGTAACAAAAACACACACAAATAATGATTCTCGATATCATTCGTTCGCTTTTCATTCAGGCTCACGAATCAGGGAATCAATTAGATGCATGGAAATAGCAGCAAGCCAGAAAACGCGTTACTGGAACGCTGGAGCGAAGCACTTGCCACTGCGCAATTTAAGGCCAGCCACGTCAGCCTCGAAGCCCTGATCAATACGCTGGCACCTGCCGCCGAACGTAGCTTCCAACGCCTGATCCAAGCATTGTTTCGTGAAAGCCTGCTGGACCCCAGCACTCTCCTTTATGACGAACATGGCCATTGCTCGCTGACACTGGCTTGCCAGGCCCGATTGCGTTTCGAACATTTGCACCCTGGCCGCATGGCAAGCTGGGACCTGCGTGGCGAAGTCATCCTGTTGCGCGAAGGCCAGCCCGAACAGAAAATCCAGTTCCCCTCACAGTTGTTGACGTTGCTTAACGCCAGCCTCGAGTCGCCTGCCGACCGGGAAGTGCTCAACCGCCTCAACGTAGAGATCGACGACAGCTTCATCAACGACACCTTGTGCCTCGCCTTCCATGAGCAATGGACGCTCAAGCTGCATGCGTCAATGGACCCGGTGCATCAAGACAACCTGCTGAGTCATCTCAAGAACAGCCCGAGCGTTATCAACCCGACTTCCGTGCTTGAACAGTGGGGAACATTGGGTCACCCATGGCACCCCAACTACAAGACCAAGCTGGGCCTGAATACCGCACAAGTCATCAACTATTCGCCGGAGTTCGAAGCACGCTTCCCGGTGCTGCTGTGCGCGCTGCATCGCCAGTTTGCCCATGTCGAAAAGTTGGCCGGTACCGCCGACTACTGGCAGTGGTGGAGCGAGCACTTCCCGCAGGCAGCACGGCAATTGACCGCAGCCCTGCAAGCGCAGGGCCTTCAGGCAGACGATTATCTGCCGTTGCCTGCCCACCCTTGGCAGGCACGCCAGGAGTTGCCTCAACTGTTCGCCAACGAAATCGGCGACAAACTGCTGGTGCTGACCGATATCGTCGCGTTTACTGCCCACCCCACCATGTCATTCAGAACCGTGTTGCCTGAAGGCCGTCGCGATGCACCGATGGTCAAACTGCCCGTGTCACTGCGCCTGACCAGCGTACAGCGCACCGTATCGCCGCGTTCAGCGCGCATGGGCCCACGGATCAGCCATCTGCTGCTGAGCATCCTGGAACGCGAGCCTGCGATTCAAAAATGCCTGAACATCGTTCCCGAGCGGATCGGTGTGCATTTCCAGCCACAACCGGCCAATGACGAGCACTCCCGCCACTTGGCGGTGCTCTATCGCGACAATCCCCAGAGCCAGCTCCAGCCGGACGAAATGGCCGTGCCGGTGGGCAGCCTGTTTGCCATTGATCAACACGGCCAGCCGCTGCTGCGCCAATGGGTGCGCCTGAGCCAAGGCAAGGATGACGCGGCGGCCATGCTCGCCTTCTTCCATGATTACGCGGCGATCAGTGTGCCGGCGCTGCTGGGCATGTATTTACGCTACGGCATCGCTTTTGAGGCCCATCAACAGAACTCCTTCATGGTGATGGCCGCAGACGGACAATTGAGCCGTCTTCTGTTGCGCGACTTCGGCGATATCCGAATCGACCGCAAAACCTTGCACGCCCACGGCCTGGACATTGAACTGCACGACCCGAAGATGACGCTGTACGACGACGCAGGTTTCGTACGGGACAAGCTGCTGCACACCGTTTTCATGTGCCATCTGGGCGAGCTCATCCTGCTTGCCGCGCGCCACTTCGACATCCCCCAGGCGCTGCTCTGGAATGAACTGTCAGCTCAGGTCAGCCAGTGTTTTGACGACATGCGCTCGCAGGTTGATCCGCAGCGCTGGGCCACCGAGCGCGAAGCACTGCTGGAGCAAGCATGGCCGGCCAAGTCGTTCATGCGCATGCGCCTGCTGGAGAGTCATGCCGATATCGTCGGGCGGTTGCCTAACCCGTTGAGCGCGGCCGCCAATGCCGACTAACAACACAGCGCTGCGGCTGCTGGTGGTGATTCAGTTGGTGTCGATGGGGGCGATGGAAATGAGCGGCCCGTTCTGGCCGCTGCAAATCCAGAAGTTGCTGGGCACTGCAAATGCCCAGTACACCGGCCTGCTGTCTTCGCTGGTGTATGCCGGGCCGATGATGGCAGCGATGATTCTCACACCCATGTGGGGGAAGCTGGGCGACCGTACCGGCCATAAGCCCATGATCATCCGCGCATTGCTGGCACTGGCGGTGTGCCAGGCGCTGGCTGCGATAACGCCTGATCCGTGGTGGCTGGTGGTCATCCGCGTGGTGCAAGGTGCGTTGGCCGGCTTCATTGCAGCGGCCCAAGCCTACGCACTGGCCTGCTGCGGCGAGGGTGGGCGCGGGCACATTCTTGCCAGGCTGCAATCAGCCACCGCTGTAGGCTCCCTGGCCGGACCGGTATTGGGCGGCTGGCTCATGGACATATCCGGTTTCGCATTGCTGTGCTACAGCGCCACCGTCGTCTGCCTGTTGTGCGCGATAATCAGCGCGTTTTTACCCAGCGACTCACCACGATCGAGACCTGCCCGCACGTCCAAGCCTGCCGCACTCCCAAGAGGCTGGATTGGCGCGATGCTGGGGATCATCGTATTAATTCAGGCAGCCAGGATGATGCCGCAACCGTTTTACGCCTTATATGTCGCCCAGGTTTTGCACGCGCCCGCGTGGCTGATCGGCGCCAGCTATGGCGCCAGTGCCTTGACCCTGGCACTGTCCGCGCCGTTGTGGGGCCGCCTGTTCGATCGACATCAGCCAGCCCATACGCTGCGCATCATCGAGTGGGTCACCTGGGCCTGCGCGCTCACGCTGGCCTGCACGGCGCTGGCCAGTGAGTGGTTGGGGTTCATCGCCAGCAGGCTGCTGTGGGGCGTGTGGCAGGGGGCTTTGTTGCCCGTGGCCTACACACTGATCGCCACTACCGTAGCGCACAGACAGCAGGGTTTTGCCCTGGGCATGGGCAACAGCGCCGCGAAAGCTGGTGCGCTGTGCGGCGCATTGTTGGGCGGTATCGGCATGGGGTGGGTAGGCCTGGCACACAGCTTCTGGCTGGTCGCACTGACCTATGCCTTGGCCGCCGTGAGTATCCGCGCCATCCGTTCGTTTGCGCGAGCGCCTGAGACATCCGATTTTTCTGTCAATACTTCTAATAACTCTGAGACATGATCATGAACACATCGCAATGGGCAGTACTGCTGCCACTTCTTGGGTCAATAAGTGCCCCTGCCTGGGCCGATCAGACAGAGCAGACACAGGCAGCCCCGACCAGTCTGCAACTGCAGGCGACAGTGGTATCGGCCACGCGCAGCGAAACCAGCATTGCGCAGATTCCAGGCTCAGTGCAGGTGATCAATGAAGCGCAAATCCGCCAGCAGACCGGGGCAGGACGTCGGGTTGCAGATATCCTCGGCCAACTGGTGCCTGGCATTGCCCCTTCCAGCGGCGGCATGAGCAACTTCGGCCAGACGCTTCGCGGGCGCAATACCCTGATCCTGATCGACGGGGTTTCGCAAAACGCCACGCGCGATAACTTCCGCCAGCTCAACAGCGTGGCACCGGAAAGCATCGAGCGTATCGAAGTGATCTCCGGCGCCAGCAGTGTCTACGGCGCAGGCGCATCGGGCGGCATCATCAACATCATCACCAAACGCAACCAAGGTGAAGACCTGGCGTTCAGCAGCAAGATCGGCATGACCGCCGGCAACAACCTCAGCCACAAGGGGTTCGCTTACCAGGCGTTCCAAAGCGCCACCGGGCGCAAAGGCCCGGTGGACTGGTACCTCTCGGGCAACACCGTGCAGCGCAACGATCAGTTCGACGGTAATGGCAAGCGCATTCCCCAGGACACGTCCCAGGGCAGCAACATGGACACCGATACCTACGACCTGCAAGGTCGCTTCGGCTATGAGCTTGATGACGACAAGAAGATCAGCCTGTCGCTGCAAGACTACAAGGACGAACAAGACACCCGCTACACCAAGAACCCCCGCATCACCAGCAACGCAGTCGCCGTAAAAGGCCTGGACCTGGGCGACCAACCCTACACCCACAACCAGGCGGTCAACCTCAACTACGCCGACAAGGATTTCTACGGCCAGGGCCTGCAGATCGAAAGCTACTGGCGGCGGGCCGACGCCCTGTTCTTTCCAGACCTGTCCCGAGGCCGGGCAGGCGTGTCAGATAACAACAGCGTGCAGGACGTCTACGGCCTGCGTGCAGCGGTCGATACCCAGATGCCGGACATCGGCCCGGCAACGGGCAACCTGGTATGGGGCGCGGACTACGACCATGAAACCTCACGCCAGCGTGGCGACCAATACCGGGTCAATGGCCTGACCTACACGAAAACCGGTACCACGTTCGAACTGGGTCCAGATATCGAGACCACCACCAAAGCCATCTTTGGCCAGCTCTCCTACGACATCGACAACTGGACCTTGCGCGGTGGCGTACGTCGCGAATGGATTGAAAGCAAGGTCTCCGACAGCATCGCATACGGCGAAATCGTCCAGACCGGCAACCGCGCGACACTGCCCGGCGGCACGCTCAAATACGATGACACGCTCTATAACCTCGGTGCGGTGTACCACCTGACCGACAACCAGGATGTGTTCGTCAACTTCAGCCAGGGCTTTTCCCTGCCGGATATCCAGCGCTTCCTGCGTGACGTGAACAGCAAATACGATATCCAGGACCTCAATGCCCAGGCCTTGAAGGTCGACAGTTACGAGCTGGGCTGGCGTGGCGACTGGGACAAGTGGCAGGCCAGTGTCACCGCGTACGAAAACACCTCGGATGTCACGCAGTTCTATGATGCCAATGATCGTGTGCTGCGCCTGATCAATCAGAAAGAACGCGTGCGTGGCGTCGAAACCGGCCTGACCTATAACATCACCGACCAATGGTCCGTCGGTGGTACTTACGCTTACGCCAAAGGCGAGACCCAGCAGAACGGCAAGTGGATCGACCTGCCTGCCACCCGCATCTCCCCCGCCAAGACCACAGCGTTTGTCGGCTACGAGCGTGACGACTACAGCCTGCGCTTGCAGGGGATGCGCCTGGCCAATTATGACGCTGCGGCAAAGGACAACAACGGTCGCGATATCCAGGGCTACACCCTGGTCGACCTGCTGGGCTCGGTAAGGCTACCGGTAGGCCGCCTCGAAGGTGCGGTGTACAACCTCACCAACCGCAACTACCAGAACATGTTCGCCCAGGCCAACGCCCGCGCACCGTACCCGAATGCCGAGGGTCGTACCTTCAGCCTGAGTTACGCAGTGGATTGGTAACCGGTTGGTGCTGCACGCTTAAAACACAAACCCCGCCTTTTGGCGGGGTTTGTCATTTCCAGCGGCTTACCACATCAGATCATCAGGGATCTGGTAAGCGGCGTACGGATCATCCTCGTCCGGCACCTGGCTTTCGGTGAGGATGTTGAGCTGCACGATACGCTCCGGAGCGCGCTCCTGGATTTTAAGCGCCGCTTCCCGCGGGATCACCTCGTAGCCGCCGCCGTGGTGCACGATAGCCAGGGAGCCGTTGCTCAGCTTGTTGCGCATCAGCGTGTTGACCGACAGGCGCTTGACCTTCTTGTCATCCACGAAGTTGTAGTAGTCCTCGGTGGTCAGCTTGGGCAGGCGCGAGGTCTCGATCAGTTGCTTGACCTGGGCGGTACGCGCCTTGGCTTCGGCTTTTTCCTGCTGCTGACGGTTCAGCTCCTGGTCACGCTTGACCTTCTCGGCGTGTGCCTCAGCAGCCAGGCGCGCCTGGGTATCATCGACTTCGGCCTGGCCCTTGTGGACCAGGCGCTGCTGTTTCTGTTTCTCTTTGCCGACCTGCTTGGCCTGCTTTTGGTTGACCAGACCTGCTTTGAGCAACTGGTCGCGAAGGGAAAGGCTCATGGTGCTTACTCACTTAGGCAACTGCTCAACCGCAGCTGGACACATTCTTTTCCTGACGTTTGGCTTCACCCCAGAGGGCGTCCAACTCTTCGAGGGTGCAATCTTCTATGGGTTGGTGTGTATCGCGCAATGCCTGTTCGATAAATCGGAAACGTCGTTCGAACTTGGCATTGGCACCGCGCAAGGCAGTTTCCGGGTCGACCTTGAGGTGACGGGCCAGGTTGACCGCGGCAAACAGCAGGTCGCCGACTTCATCGGCGATGGCCGCCGCATCGTTATCGGCCATGGCTTCGAGCACTTCGTCCAACTCTTCGCGCACGTTGTCCACCACCGGCAACGCGGAAGGCCAGTCGAAACCAACCTGGCTGGCGCGCTTTTGCAATTTGGCCGCACGGGACAACGAGGGTAAGGCGGTGGGCACATCATCGAGTAGGGAGAGTTGCTCGGGAACGTCGGACTTTTCTGCGCGCTCCTCAGCTTTGATCTGCTCCCAGCGCTCCTTGACCTGTTCTTCGCTCAACTGCGGGATATCCAGCGGTGCGTACAGGTCGCCGGTTGGGAACACGTGAGGATGCCGGCGAATCAACTTACGAGTGATGCTGTCGATCACGCCGGCAAATTCGAAGCGCCCTTCTTCCCGGGCCAGTTGGCTGTAATACACCACCTGGAACAGCAGATCGCCCAGTTCGCCTTGCAGATGGTCAAAGTCGCCGCGCTCGATGGCGTCGGCCACTTCATAGGCCTCCTCCAGCGTGTGCGGGACGATGGTCGCGTAGGTTTGCTTGATGTCCCACGGGCAGCCGTACTGCGGGTCGCGCAGGCGGCTCATCAGGTGCAGCAGGTCTTCGAGTGAATACATCGTATCTCTTTCCGCTGAAAATCCAATGTGGGAGCTGGCTTGCCTGCGATGCTTGCGACTCGGTGCTTCAGTTAAACCGAGGTGATGCTATCGCAGGCAAGCCAGTTCCCACAGAAAACAACTCCACATGTCAGTCGGCTGTCATCCTGCTAATCATGGGGTGCGGTTGCGCCGGGTTTCGATGATGTTCGGCAACTGGGAAATCCGCCCCAGCAACCGTCCCAGTGCGTCCAGCCCCGGAATCTCGATGGTCAGGGACATCAATGCAGTGTTGTCTTCCTTGTTCGAACGGGTGTTGACCGCCAGCACGTTGATCCGCTCGTTGAGCAGCACTTGCGAGACGTCACGCAGCAAGCCGGAACGGTCGTAGGCACGGATGATGATGTCGACAGGGTAAGTGAGCACCGGCACCGGACCCCAGCTGACCTGGATGATCCGCTCCGGTTCGCGCCCGCCCAGTTGCAGCACCGAGGCGCAATCCTGGCGGTGAATGCTCACGCCACGGCCCTGGGTGATGTAGCCGACAATGGCGTCGCCCGGCAACGGCTGGCAGCAGCCGGCCATTTGCGTCATCAGGTTGCCCACGCCCTGGATCTGGATATCGCCACGCTTGCCCGGCTTGTAGCCAGTGGCTTTGCGCGGGATCAGCTCCAGCTGTTCGTTGCCGCGCTCCGGCTCGACCAGTTGCTGGGCCAGGTTGACCAGTTGCGCCAGGCGCAGGTCGCCCGCGCCGAGGGCGGCGAACATGTCTTCGGCGATCTTCATGTTGGCCTTTTCGGCCAGCTTGTCGAAGTCCACCTGAGGCAGGCCCAGGCGCGCCAGTTCGCGTTCAAGCAAGGTCTTGCCAGCGGCGACGTTCTGGTCACGTGCCTGCAGCTTGAACCAGTGGACGATCTTCGCCCGCGCCCGCGAGGTGGTGATGTAGCCCAGGTTCGGGTTCAGCCAGTCGCGGCTCGGCGTGCCGTGCTTGCTGGTGATGATCTCGACCTGTTCACCGGTTTGCAGGCTGTAGTTGAGCGGCACGATGCGCCCGTTGATCTTGGCGCCGCGGCAGTTATGCCCGATTTCGGTGTGCACGCGGTAGGCGAAGTCCAGCGGCGTGGCGCCCTTGGGCAAGTCGATGGCGTGGCCGTCAGGCGTGAAGATATAGACCCGGTCCGGCTCGATATCCACCCGCAGTTGTTCGGCCAGGCCGCCGATGTCGCCGAGCTCCTCGTGCCATTCCAGCACTTGGCGCAGCCAGGAAATTTTCTCTTCGTACTGGTTGGACCCGGCCTTGACGTCGGTGCCCTTGTAGCGCCAGTGCGCACACACCCCCAGCTCGGCTTCTTCGTGCATGGCGTGGGTGCGGATCTGCACTTCCAGCACCTTGCCTTCAGGGCCGATTACCGCCGTGTGCAGCGAGCGATAGCCGTTTTCCTTGGGGTTGGCGATGTAGTCGTCGAATTCCTTGGGAATGTGCCGCCACAGCGTGTGGACGATACCCAGCGCGGTGTAGCAGTCGCGCATTTCCGGCACCAGCACGCGCACCGCACGCACGTCGTAGATCTGGCTGAAGGCCAAGCCCTTGCGCTGCATTTTGCGCCAGATGGAATAGATGTGCTTGGCGCGGCCGCTGATATCGGCGTCCACGCCGGTAGCCTGCAACTCCGAACGCAACTGGCCCATCACGTCGCTGATAAAGCGCTCGCGATCCAGGCGCCGCTCGTGCAGCAACGTGGCGATCTGTTTGTATTGGTCGGGCTCAAGGTAGCGAAAGGACAAATCCTCCAGCTCCCACTTGATATGGCCGATGCCCAGGCGATGGGCCAGTGGCGCGTAGATGTCGAAGACTTCGCGGGCCACACGGTTGCGCTTTTCATCATCGGCGGTCTTCACCGCACGGATCGCGCAGGTACGCTCGGCCAGCTTGATCAGCGCGACGCGCACATCGTCGACCATCGCTACCAGCATTTTGCGCAGGTTTTCTACCTGGCCCTGGGTGCCCAGCACCATGGACTGACGCGGGCTGAGGCTGGCACTGATGGCGGCCATGCGCAGCACGCCGTCGATCAGCTTGGCCACCACCGCGCCGAAACGCTGGCTGACCAGAGGCAACGCAATGTGCCCTTCGCGCACGCCGCGATAGAGCACGGCGGCGATCAGCGAATCCTGGTCCAACTTGAGATCGGCGAGGATCTCGGCGATTTCCAGGCCAGTGCGAAAACTTGAAGTGCCTTCGGCCCACAGGTTCTTGGCCGCATTGTCTTGCTGTTCAGACTCACGAGCGAACTCGCAGGCTGCTTTCAAGGCTTCACGGTCCAGTGCCGGGTCGACACTGACGGCATGATCCAGCCATGCCTCGAGATTGATACTGCCGTCGGTGTTGATCGGCTGGTGTGCTCTCACCTGTACCATCTTGCTTACCTTCCCTACGACGCACCTTCGATGCGCCAAAATCATCGCCGACTTTACTGCGAGCTCCGTGGCAGTGTTCAGGCCCTGGAGAACGCAGGCCAGTCGGATTAAACGGGCATCCTAGCCCGCTTCAAATAACGCCATGGCCTCGACATGCGCGGTCTGCGGAAACATGTCGAGGATCCCGGCACGCTTTAGCCGGTAGCCTTGCTTGACCAACTCAACCGTGTCCCGCGCCAGCGTGGCTGGGTTGCAGGACACATACACCAGGCGCTTGGCCCCCAAGGCGGCAAGTTTGCGCACAACCTCCAGGGCACCATCGCGGGGTGGGTCCAAGAGTACCGCAGAAAAGCCCTGTTTGGCCCATTCTGCGTCGGTCAAAGGCTGGGACAAATCGGCCTGAAAAAACTGTGCGTTATGCAAATGGTTGCTGACGGCATTGAGGGCCGCACGGTCCACCATGGCCTGTACGCCCTCCACCGCCACCACTTCGCGTACGTGGCGAGCCAGTGGCAGGGCGAAGTTGCCCAAGCCGCAAAACAGGTCCAGTACCCGTTCGTCGGCTTGTGGCGCCAGCCATTGCAGCGCTTGGGCGACCATCGCCTGATTGACCCCGGCGTTGACCTGCACAAAGTCGCCCGGACGGTACGCCAGCTCCAGATCCCACGCCTCCAAACGGAAGCCCAGGGCCTGACCCGGCTCGACGGGCTCCGGCTGCCCTTCCCCGTGCAGCCACAATTGGGCGTCATGGAAGGTGCAGAATTCCTTGAGGATCCGCAGGTCAGTCTCGGACAACGGCGCCATATGCCGCAGCAACACGGCGATGGACGAGCCGCTGAACAACTCGACATGCCCCAACGCCTGCGGTTTGCTCAAGCGACGCAGCATCGTTGGCAAACGCTGCATGATCGGTTGCAAGGCCTGTACCAGCACCGGGCAATCATCGATAGCGACGATGTCCTGACTGGCCACGGCGCGAAAACCCACTTCGAGTTGCTTCGCCTTGGCGTCCCAACGCACGGCTACGCGGGCGCGGCGCCGATAACCGAACTCCGGCCCGCTCAACGGCGCGGCCCACTCTTGCGGTTCGACACCTGCCACCCGCGACAGTTGCTCGGCGAGCATGCGCTGTTTCAGGGCAAGTTGCTGGTCGTGAGGCAGATGCTGCACGCTGCAGCCGCCACAGCGGCCAACATGAGCGCAGGGCGCAGGGCGCCGCAGCTCACTCGCCTGGAACACCCGCTCGGTGCGCGCCTCGACCACTTTGCCATGGGCGCCCAACACCCGTGCTTCCACCTCTTCGCCGGCCAACGCACCATTCACAAACCAGGTGCGGCCTTCAAAGAACGCGATGCCCCGGCCGTCATTGGCCAGGCGCTCGATGGTCAGGCGCTGTTTCTTGCCCACGGGTATCTGTGGTGCCCGGCTGCCGCCCGTCGGCTGAAAGCGCAGGCCTCTCTCGTGCTTGGCCATCAGTTGGGTTCGTCGAAAATGCCGGTCGACAGGTAACGGTCGCCTCGGTCACAGATGATCGCGACGATCACCGCGTTTTCCACTTCTTTGGACAAGCGCAACATACCGGCCACGGCGCCACCGGAGGACACGCCGCAGAAGATGCCTTCTTCACGGGCCAGGCGGCGCGTGGTGTCTTCGGCTTCGCGCTGGGCCATGTCGATGATGCGGTCTATCCGCGTGGCGTTGTAGATCTTCGGCAAATACTCTTCGGGCCAACGGCGAATACCCGGGATGGCCGCGCCTTCCATCGGTTGCAGGCCGACGATCTGAATCGCTGGGTTCTGCTCCTTGAGGTAGCGCGAGTTGCCCATGATGGTACCGGTGGTGCCCATGGAGCTGACGAAGTGGGTGATGGTGCCCTGGGTCTGGCGCCAGATCTCCGGGCCGGTGCTGGTGTAGTGCGCCTCGGGGTTGTCGCCGTTGGCGAACTGATCGAGCACCACGCCACGGCCTTCGGCGGCCATGCGCTCGGCAAGATCGCGGGCGCCTTCCATGCCTTCTTCCTGGGTCACCAGAATCAGCTGGGCGCCATAGGCGGTCATCGCCGCCTTGCGCTCGGCGCTGCCGTTGTCGGGCATGATCAGCACCATCTTGTAACCCTTGATCGCTGCGGCCATGGCCAGGGCGATCCCGGTGTTACCCGAGGTGGCTTCGATCAGGGTATCACCGGGTTGGATCTGCCCACGCAACTCGGCGCGGGCGATCATCGACAGCGCCGGGCGGTCTTTGACCGAGCCGGCCGGGTTGTTGCCCTCGAGTTTGAGCAACAGGGTATTGCTGGTATCACCCGCCATGCGTTGCAAGCGGACCAGGGGCGTGTTGCCGACGCAATCGGCGATTGTTGGGTACTGCAAGGTCATGGCGTATTCGCAATCCAGACTGCGGGGCGCACATCATACCGGGAAAGGCCGGCGGGCCATATCACGCAAAGTGTGGTGCTTATGGCTTAAAGGCATAAGCCGGGTTTATGTCGGGTCGCCATGGTTGCGCCGGAATACTTCATCGCCCATCGCAGCAATCTGCCCTTCGATCAGCGCTTCAAAGGGTTTGAGCAGTGGCTCAAACGACGTCGGCGCTTCCAATACCTGCAACGCTTGCGTGATCGCTTCGACCGTCGACAAGGCGCCAGGCCCCGGCGCCTTGCGCAAGCGATAGCGGGAAACGCCGCCTTCAGCCAATGTCACCCGGGGCAACGCCGCCAGCAAGGGGTTGAGGTGCAGCAGTTTGCGCGCCTTGCGCCAGGTGCCATCGGGAACCACCAACAGCAGTGGCTGATCGTCAGGTGCGTAGGCGTGCAGCGGCTCGGCATCATCCGCCGGAAACAACAGGCGAGCCCGATAGCCAGGCGGGTTCAATAGCGTCGCAAGGTCATCAAACACCTCCCCCACCACCAACTGCGCGTTGTTCAGGCCCAACGCCGCCAACCGCGCAGTATTGAGCGCATGGCCGACCTCGCTCGGGTGCTGCAACAGCAACACGCGGGTGCGGCTGTCGAGGTGGGGGATCAGCGCACAGAGGCAGTGCGTGGTCGGGCGCAGGCAGCGCGGGCAATGGGGTCGGGACATGGTGTTTTCAGGCCTGGTTGAGCTGGGTCTTGAGCAAATCGCGGAAGGTCTGGATCAGGGGCTCGCGGCTACGACCACGGCGCATGATCAGCGAAAACGGCGCCTGGTAGCCGAAGGTGGCCGGCAGCAAAACGCGCAGGTCGCCCTTGTCAGCCCAGGCCTGGGCGTAGTGTTCGGGCAGGTAGCCAATATAAGCGCCCGACAGCACCAGAATCAGTTGCGCCTCCATACTTTCCACCGTGGCAGCGCTGTGCTTGAAGCCGTGGCGCGCCAACTCCGCCTGGCTCCAGTAACCCCGCCCGACCATGCGTTGCTGGGTGATCACTTGTTCCGGGATGCGCCGCTCGTTGAACAATGGGTGCCGGGTGCTGCAATACAACCAGTGCTGTTCGCGGTACAGCGGCATGTAGACCAGCCCGCTCATGCGGTTGGAAAACGCACCGATGGCCAGGTCCAGGCGGTTGTCCTGCACCCCCAGTTGCAATTCGTAGGGGCTCATCACCGACAGGTGCAAATGCACTGCCGGGTGCTCCAGGCTGTAGGCGCCAATCACTTCGGCGAACGGCAAGGCCTTGTCGCTGACGGTGGAGTCGAGCACTCCGAGCTTGAGGGTGCCGCGCAATTCGCCTTTCAACGCAGCGGCGTATTGCTCGAAACCTTCGAGTTCGCCCAACAGGCGCAGGGTTTCCTGATGAAACAGCTCACCCTTGCTGGTCAGGCTGAAGCCGCCACGGCCACGATGGCACAGCACCAGGCCCAAGGCTGACTCGAGTTGGCTCATGTAGGTGCTGATGGCCGACGTCGACAGGTTGAGCTCATGCTGGGCGTTGGCAAACCCTTGGTGGCGCACGACGCTGACGAAGATGCGCAGGAGTTTCAGGTCGGGCAAGGCGTTGGCCATGGGGGCTCCAGTGAAGCGTGACGCAGAGCATCACAGGATGCATCCCCACGCAGAGCGTGGGAACGATCAACTGTAGGAGCGAGCTTGCTCGCGAAAAACCTGAGGACGCCGCGTACATTCTGGGGCTGCGCATCATCGTTGACGTTTTTCGCGAGCAAGCTCGCTCCTACAGGGATCAGGGAGTTTAACTCAGGCTTTAGTTTAGAAAAATCTGAACTAAGTATTTGCCTCTGCCGATTCTTCCTAAGCCAGGCTTTTCGCAGAATCGGCCATCAATAAACAAAACAACGATGAGGCAATCCCGTGGACAAGATTTTCCACCAACCACTGGGCGGCAACGAAATGCCGCGCTTCGCCGGCATCGCCACCATGATGCGTCTTCCCCACCTGCAAACCGCCAAGGGCCTGGACGCCGCCTTCGTCGGCGTGCCTCTGGATATCGGCACCTCGCTGCGCGCCGGTACGCGCTTCGGCCCACGGGAAATCCGCGCCGAGTCGGTGATGATCCGTCCCTACAACATGGCCACCGGCGCCGCACCGTTCGACTCACTGTCGGTGGCCGATATCGGCGACGTGGCGATCAATACCTTTAACCTGCTCGACGCGGTGCGCATCATCGAAGAGGCCTACGACGAGATCCTCGAGCACGACGCCATCCCCCTGACCCTGGGTGGCGACCACACCATCACCCTGCCGATCCTGCGGGCGATCCACAAAAAACATGGCAAGGTCGGGCTGGTGCACATCGATGCCCACGCCGACGTCAACGACCATATGTTCGGCGAGAAAATTGCCCACGGCACCACCTTCCGCCGCGCCGTGGAAGAAGGCTTGCTCGATTGCGACCGCGTGGTGCAGATCGGCCTGCGCGCCCAGGGATATACCGCCGAAGACTTCAACTGGAGCCGCAAGCAAGGCTTCCGCGTGGTCCAGGCCGAAGAATGCTGGCATCACTCCCTCGCGCCGCTGATGGCCGAAGTGCGAGAAAAAGTCGGCGGCGGCCCGGTGTACCTGAGCTTCGACATCGACGGCATCGACCCCGCCTGGGCACCCGGCACCGGCACCCCGGAAATCGGCGGGCTGACTACCATCCAGGCCATCGAAATCATCCGTGGCTGCCAGGGCCTCGATCTGATTGGTTGCGACCTGGTAGAAGTTTCGCCGCCTTACGACACCACCGGCAATACCTCGTTGCTGGGCGCCAACTTGCTGTACGAGATGCTCTGCGTACTGCCTGGCGTCGCGCATCGCTGATAAGGCGAACGCGCTGCGAACGATAAAAACCGCGTCTTCACACTCACAACCAAGGGGGTCGCACAGATCCCCGACAACGATGTACCTGACTTTCGCTCGCGTGTTTACCGAGCCAGCTGCCGCCTGATCGCCCATAAAAAATATAATCGGAGAACCGCCGTCATGGCTTTGGATTTATTCGTCGTACTCATCTACGCCGCCGGCATGCTGGTGCTCGGCTACTACGGCATGCGTCGCGCCAAGACCCACGAAGACTACCTGGTCGCCGGCCGCAACCTCGGCCCATCGCTGTACATGGGCACCATGGCCGCCACGGTGCTGGGCGGTGCCTCCACCGTCGGCACCGTGCGCCTGGGGTATGTGCATGGTATTTCGGGTTTCTGGCTGTGCGCCGCGCTCGGCGCGGGCATCATTGCCCTGAACCTGTTCCTGGCCAAGCCCCTGTTGAAGCTGAAAATCTTCACCGTCACCCAGGTCCTGGAAAAACGCTACAACCCCATGGCCCGCCAGGCCAGCGCGGTGATCATGCTGGCCTATGCGCTCATGATCGGCGTGACCTCGATCCTGGCCATCGGCACCGTGCTGCAAGTGCTGTTCGACCTGCCGTTCTGGATGTCGGTACTGGTGGGCGGCGGCGTGGTGGTGGTGTATTCGACCATCGGTGGCATGTGGTCGCTGACCCTCACCGATATTGTGCAATTCGTGATCAAGACCGTCGGCCTGATGTTCATCCTGTTGCCGATCTGCCTGTACCGCGTCGGCGGCTGGGATGAACTGGTGGCCAAGCTACCAGCGTCAAACTTCAGCTTCACCGCGATCGGCTGGGACACGATCATCACCTACTTCATGATCTACTTCTTCGGCATCCTGATCGGCCAGGATATCTGGCAACGGGTCTTCACCGCCCGTGACGAAAAGGTCGCCCAGTACGCAGGCACTTTTGCCGGCTTCTATTGCATCCTGTACGGCCTGGCCTGTGCGCTGATCGGCATGGCTGCCCATGTGCTGATCCCGGACCTGGACAACGTCAACAATGCCTTCGCCGCGATCGTCAAAGCTTCGCTGCCGGACGGCATTCGCGGCCTGGTCATCGCCGCCGCGCTGGCCGCCATGATGTCCACCGCCAGCGCCGGCCTGCTCGCCGCCTCCACCGTATTGACCGAAGACCTGCTGCCCCGCCTGCGCGGCGGCAAGGCGTCGAGCCTGCGCATCAACCGCCTGTTCACCCTGTTGACCGGCGTTGCCGTGCTGGGTATCGCATTGGTGGTGAACGATGTGATCAGCGCCCTGACCCTGGCCTATAACCTGTTGGTGGGCGGTATGTTGGTGCCCTTGATCGGCGCGATCTTCTGGAAGCGCGCGACCACCTCGGGCGCAATCACGTCCATGAGCCTGGGCTTTGTGACCGCGCTGGTATTTATGTTCAAGGATGGGTTGGATGCAAATACGCCGATCTACTACAGCCTGGCGGTGGCGCTGGTGAGCTTTGTACTGGTGAGTTTGCTGTCGCGTCGGCCGGCCAAGGTGGCGGCTGCGGTGGTTTGAGCTATAACAGGGACGGGGATATTTTCTTCAGCGGGCGCGACGTCGGAGGTCGCGCCCGTTTTTTTTCGCCTGGTGCAAAACAACTGTGGGAGCGGGCTTGCTCGCGAAAGCGGTGTGTCATTCAACCTTATTTTGGCTGATACACCCTATTCGCGAGCAAGCCCGCTCCCACATTTTTTAGACCGCGTGATTAGCGGCGACGTGGCCGACGTTGCTCGTCATCCGTGCGAATCGGCACCGGTTGCAGCGGAGGCTCGATCAAGCCCAATGCAACGCCGAGGTCGTGGAGCCAGTTCTGGATTTTCTCTTTCATGATTGCCCCTTTGAGGGTAGTGCTGGCCGGCGTGAGTTCTGTCGCCGTTTCCTACAGTGATAGTAGCCCTAAGTCCTAGGTAATGCTTGAAGGAAACCACAACGAACTATTACTGAATTGATCCGAATCCTGACGGATCGTTCAAGCAATGGCACGTGTGTCTTGCACGCATCGCGGGTTGCCGTCTTGCTGCAGGTCGATCCATGCATTGAGGTTAGCGCCGAGCATGCCCTTTCGCCACATCAGCCAGGTGGTCGCAGTGGCAAAAGGCCCAGTCAGCGGATGAACGGACACGCTGTCCTTGCCGGGCAGGCTTGCGAGCATGGACTCAGACATCAACGCCACGCCGGAACCTGCGATCACGCAGGCGAGCATGCCTTGGTAGGACTCGATCTCGATCGCCCGCCCCATCGCCACACGCTCATGGGAAAACCAGGTTTCCAGGCGCGTGCGGTAGGCGCAACTGCGCCGGAACGTGAACACTGCACGGCCCGCCACATCCTGGGGGCCACGCACCGGCGGATGATCGGCCTCGCAAATCAGCACCAGGCGCTCTTCGCACAGCGGTACGCCATCCAGGGTGGCGATGGTCAGAGGGCCGTCGACGAAGGCTGCGTCCAGGCGCCCGGTAATCAGCCCTTCCAGCAACTCCCCGCTGGGCGCCGACTGCACCTGCAGATTCACCATGGGGTAAGTCTTGTGATAGCGCGCCAGCAGCTTCGGCAAATGAACCGCGGCGGTGCTGTACATGCTGCCCAATACGAAATCACCAGCCGGTTGCCCGCCTTGTACGGCGCCGTGGGCTTCATCGTGCAGCGCCAGCAGGCGGGTGCTGTAGTCCAGTAGTACCTTGCCTGCCGGAGAAAGCTGCAAACGCTGGCGCTCGCGCACGAACAGATCGACACCCAGTTGCTCTTCCATTTGTTTAAGCCGGGTCGACAGATTTGAGGGAACGCGGTGCAGGCGCTCAGCGGCGCGGGTGATGGAGCCCTCTTCCGCCACGGCCTGGAAAATGCGCAATTGACTGAACTCCATTACTTTCTCCAAAACTGAACAAGTTACTCACTATTATTCAATTTTACAGAAAGTCAATCCGTCTTAGCCTGCAAGGCATTCGCTTCTTTGCAGGAAACCTGACCATGTCCCCGCTGATTCGTTTACTCGCCAGCTTCGTCGCCCTGATGATGGCCATGGGCATTGGCCGCTTCGCCCTGACTCCGCAAATGCCGCATTTGCTCAGTGAAGGCCAGATCGACCTGACCGGCGCCGGCCTGATCGCAGCCGCCAATTACCTGGGCTATTTTGTCGGCGCGGTGGACTCGATCTTTGCCCGCAGCCATCAGCATGTGCGCGGGCGCCTCTACGGCGGGCTGTGGTTGTGCGTATTGCTGACCCTGGCGTCCTACTGGGCTAACGGGTTCTGGCCGCATTTGTTGCTGCGTTTCGGCACCGGGGTCGCCAGTGCCTGGGCCCTGGTGATGATTACCAGCCTGAGCCAGCCACTGGCGATTGCCGCCGGCCGCCCGCGCCTGGGTGCGCTGGTGTTTGCTGGGCCGGGGTTGGGGATTGTGCTGACGGGGCTGCTGGCGCTGGTGTCGAACCTATCAGGGCAAAGCTCTGCCGCGCTGTGGTTGATCTACGGGACGGTGGCGCTGGTGATGTTGCTGGCGATCCTGCCGTTTCTACCCAAGCCGACCCTCACCGTGACACAGCCCACCAGCGCGGGGAGCAACGGCAGCATCGCGCACTTGTGCTGTATCTATTTCTTGTACGGCCTGGGCTACATCATCCCGGCGACCTTTCTGTCGCAAATGGCCAGCGCACAATTCCACGGGGCCTGGCAGGCCGACTTGTTCTGGCCCTGCTTTGGCCTGGCGGCCGCGCTGGGGAGTGGGGGTGGCCAGCCTGCGCCGCAAGCACCCGAACACCACCCGTCGCTGGCTGATGGCGACTTTATGGCTGCAAGCGGCAGGGGTGTTCGCCTGCCTATTCGGCAATGGCTGGGGCTTGGCGTTGGGCGTTTTACTGTGCGGTGCGCCATTTCTGGCCTGCATGCAGTTGGTGATGGCGCGATTAAGGGAGGTCGCGCCCCATGGCTACCAACGCAGCACGGGGTTGTTGACCGCCAGCTTCGCCGTCGGCCAATTGAGCGGCCCCCTGTTGGCATCGGTCAGCAGCCATCTCAGTGGCGGCCTGCAACCGGCGTTGGTCGTTGCCGGTACCGGGTTGTTATTAGCCGGTTCAGTACTGATCAACCACCCTCTACCGCCACGGCCGATTTGCACACAAATGGCCAACAGTGCAGCAAATGGCGGTTAGGCACGTGCCCCACGCCATGTCCATCAGCGCCAACCCAGCGGACCAGCCTTGAAGCGTGGCCCAGTTGCTCAGGTCATAGGTGCCGTAGGCCACCAGGCCAAGCAAGGCGCCCAAACGCGCAGCGCGCTGCCAACTGGCGCTGGGCAAGATAACCAGCACCACGCAACCGAGGACGTACAGGAGATAGAACAATACGGCAGGCAACAGGCGTGGCTGATCAAGCATCAGCGCGCCAAGCAGGGATTTGTAGGTGGGCCCCATGAGCACACCGAGCCAAAGGCCGTCGAGGACCAGGAAGGCGAGCAAGGTACCGAGGTAGGCATACAACGACTTTCTTGACATGAGCAAGCCCTACTGTGAAGGCAAGCTTGTTGTGGCGAGCAAGCTTGCTTGCGTTGGGGTGCGAAGCGCCCCCAAAAAAGCTTGCGACTGCTACGCAGTCGAGCGGGAGCAAGCTCCCTCGCCACAACAAGCTCGCTCCTACAGGAGAGCGAAGCGTACTCAGCTTAGTTCAATGCGATCCGCATGAATCACGATCTGGCCCTGCTTGTAGAGCGCACCAATGGCCTTCTTGAAGTTGCCCTTGCTCACGCCGAACAAGTTACTGATCACCGCCGGGTCGCTTTTGTCGCTGACCGGCAGGCTGCCATTGTTGTCGCGCAACTTGGCGAGGATCTTCGAGTTCAGGCTGGAGGCCGCTTCCTGGCCCACCGGCTGCAGGCTCAGGCTGATGTTGCCATCGGCGCGGATCTCTTTGATAAAGCCCTTCTCTTCCTTGCCCGGGCGCAGGAACTTGAACACTTCGTTCTTGTGGATCAAGCCCCAGTGCTTGTTGTTGATGATCGCCTTGAAGCCCATGTCAGTGGCTTCGGCCACCAGCAGGTCGACTTCCTGGCCCACCTGATAGTTCGCCGGCGTCTTGTCCAGGTAACGGTCAAGGCGAGCGGTGGCGGTGATGCGCTTGGTGTGCTTGTCGAGGTAGACGTGCACCACGCAATATTCACCCGCGGTCATCTGGCGTTTTTCTTCCGAATAAGGCAGCAGCAGATCCTTGGGCAAACCCCAATCAAGGAAGACGCCAATGCTGTTGACTTCCACAACTTTCAAACTGGCGAATTCACCGACTTGAACTTTGGGCTTTTCGGTGGTGGCGATAAGTTTGTCATCGCTGTCCAGATAAATGAAAACGTTGAGCCAGTCTTCATCTTCACTGGGAATATCTTTAGGGATATACCGATTAGGCAAGAGGATTTCCCCATCTTGCGCACCATCGAGGTACAAACCAAAGTTAGTGTGCTTGACCACTTGCAAGCTGTTGTAGCGCCCGACTAAAGCCATTTCCAATACCCTCATTGCGTGGGCGGCATTCTACCCGAGTTGTGCCCTGCACGCGCACACGCCTGAAAAATCGCGGGCTGGCATGGCGTTCCAGTGGCATCGCCCCACTCGTCTGATCGTTCGGTTCACTTTGAGCAGGCCATCAGCGTGTCCACAAGCCTTGGGTTTCCAGCTAAAACAGTAAGTTAGCGCTTTATTTCAGCGCTGAACTTCGGCTATTTCCAGCCGCGAGCACTTATTCTCGAGGGATATTTGCCAAGCAATTGTCAAGTATTTCCTGTACGATAGCTGGCCAAGTTAATTTTCTACAGGTTAGTGGCCGCCATGCGTGTAAAAGCATCCAACAGCAAAGCAAAGCCAGCTCCCGCCGTTGAAACCAGCGAATCGATCAATAGCCAGATTGCTGCGTTCCTCAAGTCCGGCGGCGAAATCCAGCAAATTGCCAAGGGCGTGAGCGGCCAGACTTTCGGCCCGTCCAAGCAGATCAGCCTGGGCAAGAAGTAATAGTCATACCCGCGCACTGCATCTGGTCCCTAAGCGTCTTGCCTTCGAGGCGCTAGGACTAGAGTTGCCACCCCCTCCCGACACCCTCAATACGCAGCTAATCGACGAACGGGCCTCAATGCCTGGCATTCGCCGGTATCCTTGCACACGTCTAGCACGGGCATCTGCCTGAATCTTTCCGTTACTGCTCCTCGCTTTTCATGGAGTGAAGCATGCTTAAACGCTGTATTTTCGTGGTCAGCATCCTGGTCGCCAGCCCTTTGGCCGAAGCGCATATCTTCCAGCGCGAATTGGGTGACTTCGACCTGAAATTAGGTACAACCCCCAGCCGCACCATGGCCCAGGGCCTGGTCAAGCCGACCGCCCCTGGCAGCGACTCGTTCCACGGAGGCCTGGACCTTACCCACGACAGCGGCCTGTATTTCGGCCAGTTTTCCCCGAACATGGGCCTGTCGTCGGCCAATAACCTTGAAGTCGACTCCTACATGGGCTTCAAGCGTCCGTTCGACCAGACCCTGGGCTATGAAGTCGGCTTGATCCACTACAGCTACCCCAAGCTCAGCCCCCTCGACAGCCAGGAGTTCTACGGCGGGCTGAACCTGTTGGGCAACCGCTTTGGCGTGTCTTTCAGCAACGACCCCGACCGCCAGGACAGTACCCTGTTTGCAGACCTGGGCGGCACCCAGCCTTTCGGCATCGGCGTCAGCATGAAATACACCACCCATCAACTGGGCACACCGGTCTCGGTAGAGAACGGCGCCATCAGCAGTTTCAGCGATTGGTCGGTGCAGTTTTCCCGGGCCTGGAAAGGCATTGACCTGGACCTGATCTACAGCGGCTCCAGCCTCAGCGGCAGTGACTGCTCGGCCTACTCCGGACACAATTCGCAATGTGATGGGCTGTTGACCTTGAAGGCCGCGCGGTCGTTTTATTGATGGGCTGAACTGTCGCACCCCGCGCAGGTTCACATGTATTAACGCCCTCCATGCAAGGACCTGCCCATGTTGCGCCGGCTCAAACTCCTGATGCTACTGCTGACCCTGAGCCTGGTGCTCGCCGGCTGCAATCGCGTGGGCCTGGCCTACCGTAACCTCGACGTGATCATCCCCTGGACCCTCAACGACTACCTGGACATGAATGCCGGGCAAAAGAGCTGGTTCAACGACACCCTCAAGGAACACCTGGCCTGGCACTGCACCACGCAATTGCCTGGCTACCTGGACTGGCTCGACCGCCTGCAACAGATGGTCGACAGCAACCAGGTCACCGACGCCGCATTGCAAACCCGTACAGTCGAAGCCAAACAGGCAATTGCCGAGATTGCGCGGGAAATCACGCCCTCAGCCGTGCAATTGCTGCAAGGCCTGGACGATCAGCAGGTCAAGGACATGAGCGATGCCCTGGCCAAGGACCTGCGCAAACGCCAGGACGAATACCTCAAGCCGCCGCTGACCCAGCAGATCAAGGAACGCGCCCAGCGCATGAGCAAGCGCCTGGACGCCTGGATCGGCCCGTTGAGCCCAGGCCAGCAAAACCGCGTCACGGCCTGGTCGGCCGAGTTGGGCGCGCAAAACCAAGCGTGGATCGGCAACCGCGCCCATTGGCAGGCGCAATTTATCGAGGCGCTGCAACAACGCCACAATGCCGATTTCCCGCAGAAAATCCAGCAACTGCTGGTGGATCGCGAAAGCCTGTGGACCCCGCAATACCGCGCCGCCTACGCACAGACCGAAGCCGCCGCGCGCAGTTTGCTCGTGGACGTGATGGCCCAAAGCTCCCCAGCGCAGCGCCTGAAACTCACCCAGAAAATCGACAAGGTCCGCAGCGACTTCCAGGCGCTTAAATGCCTGAAAAGCGCACAGTCTTGATGGATGCTTGCGGTCAGAACCATAGGCGCACGCCAACCACCCAGTGCAGTTGGTTAACGTCTTCGCCTTCGTCCCGTGCGTATTGCGCGGTCTGGCCATAAGTGCGGTTCCAGCTGAGCCCGACATAAGGCGCAAACTCGCGGCGAACTTCGTAGCGCAAACGCAAGCCCAGGTCACTTTCCGCCAAGCCCGAACCAACGCCGCGTTGCGGATCGTTCTGCGCATAAAAATTGAGTTCGGCGGTGGGCTGCAGGATCAGGCGATTGGTGAGCAGAATGTCGTAGTCACCCTCAAGGCGTGCGGCCGTATGCCCCGATTCGCCGACAAACAACGTGGCTTCGGCCTCGAAGTTGTAGAGCGCCATGCCTTGTAGGCCAAAGGCCGCCCAGCTCTGGCTGGCACCGGGCTTGAAGTCCTGACGCACGCCGCCGACCACGTCCCACCACGGGCCGATAGCGTGCCCCCATAACGCTTGGGCTTCGGCGCTTTCAGTGCGGCCGGCGCTGCGTTCGCCTTCACTGCGTAGCCACAGCCGGTCGATGTCACCGCCGACCCAACCCTTGATGTCCCAACTCTGCGCGTTGCCGTCGCCGCCCTGCCATTCCAACTGGTTGACCAGCAGCATCGAGTTCACGCCGCTGTCGTGCACCTGATGCCCTCCCGGCGCGTTGTACACCGCTGCGCGCTCTGCGTCGGTCAGCGCCGGAATCGGCGTACGGCTTTGCGTCAGCGCTGGCGTCGCCGGGCTCATGCCCTGAAATTCATCCTCGGCCGCCAACGCCCATGGGGCGAAACCCAGCGTGGCGAAGGCGATGCACAGGGACGAGACGCAACGGTTCATGCTCGCTTCCTTATTCATGCACGCGCACCTCGCGGAACATGCCCATTTCCATGTGGTACAGCAGGTGGCAGTGATAGGCCCAGCGCCCCAAGGCATCAGCGGTGACGCGGTAACTGCGCCGGGAGCCCGGTGGCATGTCGACCGTATGTTTGCGCACCTGGAACTGGCCGTTTTCGTCCTCCAGGTCGCTCCATAAGCCATGCAGGTGAATCGGGTGGGCCATCATGGTGTCGTTGACCAGCACCACCCGCACACGCTCGCCATAAGTCAGTTGCAAAGGCTCGGCATCGGAAAACTTCACGCCATTGAACGACCAGGCGAACTTTTCCATATGCCCGGTGAGATGCAATTCGACGGTGCGCGAGGGATCGCGGCCATCGGGGTCTTCAAAGGTACTGCGCAGGTCGGCATAGGTGAGCACCCGGCGGCCATTGTTGCGCAGGCCGATTCCAGGGTCGTCCAGCTTGGGCATCGGGTTCATCGCCTGCATGTCTACCAGCGGGTTGTTCTGCTCGCTGGCGGGGTGTTTCTGCATCGCCATCGCGCCCATGGCGCTGTGATCCATGCCTTCCATGCCCGGCATATCGGCCATGGCACCGTGGTCCATGCCGCCCATGCCCATGTCATCCATCGTCAGCCACGGGCGCGGATCAAGCGGCGGTACTGAGGCGGTCGCACCCATCTGCCGGGCGAGGGTGCCACGGGCATAGCCTGTGCGGTCCATGGACTGGGCAAACAGGGTGTAGGCCTCTGCCACAGGCTCGACCAGCACATCGTAGGTTTCCGCCACGGCGATACGGAACTCGTCGACGCTTACCGGCTTTACCGGCTGGCCATCCGCGGCGATGACGGTCATCTTCAACCCTGGAATGCGCACATCAAAATAGGTCATCGCCGAACCATTGATAAAACGCAGGCGAATCGTTTCCCCCGTCTTGAACACTCCGGCCCAGTTCTGCCCAGGCGTCTGGCCGTTGAGCAAGTAGGTGTAGGTCTCACCGCTGACGTCCGCAAGGTCGGTGGGGCTCATCTTCATTTGCGCCCACATCAGCCGGTCGGCAGCCGTGGCCGACCAGCCCTGCTTGCCCACATCCCGGATAAAATCGCCCAGGGTGGGTTTGTGCAGGTTGTAGTAATCAGACTGCTTCTTGAGGGTCTTCATCAGGGCGATGGGGTCTTCGTCGGTCCAGTCCGACAGCATCACCACGTAATCGCGCTGGTAGCTATAAGGCTCGGGTTCCTTGGGATCGATGATCAGCGGGCCGTACACCCCCTGCTGCTCCTGAAGCCCGGCATGGCTGTGGTACCAGTAGGTGCCGTGCTGCTTGACCTTGAATTGGTAAACGTAAAGGCCGCCCGGTTCGATGCCCTTGAAGCTCAGGCCGGGCACGCCGTCCATGGTCGATGGCAACAGGATGCCGTGCCAGTGGATCGAGGTGGGCTCGCCAAGACGGTTTTTCACGCGCAGGGTCACGGTGTCGCCTTCGCGCCAGCGTAACAGCGGGCCGGGCAGGCTGCCGTTGACGGTCAACGCGGTGCGCGCACGGCCGGTCAGGTTGACGGGAGTCTGGTCAATAAACAGGTCAAATTCGCTGCCGGCGAGCACCGTGGGCTGGCCGGGGCTGGTCAGTGCCCACACAGGTGGGCGCCAAAGCCCGAGCCCACCCAGCAGGCCGCCTGCGGCCAGGCCTTTGACGAATGTGCGTCTGGAGGTTGTGGAGTGCATGCCGATTCAAGTCCGTGAGTTGAATGGCAGCAGATTAGGCGTCGCCGGCTGTCAGCAACCTTAGCGACAGATTACCGATTCGACAGGTTCACCCGGCTCCCTCGGGGGCGCCGGGGCACAAGAAGATCAGGCGATCTGCGCTTTGGAGGCCACTTCAGCGAACGTTGCCGGATCAAGCGCGTCCTCCTGCTCATCCAACACCTGACGTGGATGATCATTGCCCGGAATCGAACTGTCGATCAGCGCCAGCAATTGCGCACCCAGCGCCGTCAGAATGAAATTCTCGCCATTGCCGCCCTCTTCCTCAGGCCGCGACTCGATAAAGCCACGCTTGAACAGCAGCGCCTCGTAATCGGCAGCGGTCTTCTTGAGTGCGTCCAGGTTGCCAGTGTCCTCGCCGGCCGTCGCCTTCTCGGCCGCTTCTTGTTCGGCGTATTTGCGCGGGGCAAAGCTGCCTTCGCCGTTCTGCACTTCATGCAGCAGACGTTCGATCAGATCCCAATTGTAAGTCGTCATCCTGATTCCTCCTGCAGGCCGATGGAGTTAGCCCGTCTAAGGGAGTGACACGTTCCGGCACTGGCCGTTCAACCGAACGGACGGGCGTCATTTCTCTGAACTTTCCAGAGGTTCGCCGCCTCAACTGCACATCACTGCCAAGGAAGTCCGACCATGAAAACCTTGATGAAGCTGACCCTCGCCGCCACGCTGTTGAGCACCCTGCCCGCCTGGGCCTGCACGCCTGAGGAGGCCACGGCCAAGCGCGAGGAGCTGGCCAAGGAAGTGACCAAGCTCACCGAGCAGAGCCCGAACAAGGCCAAGGAGATGAATGACGAGTTGCAGAAGATGGACCTGGATACTGAAAGCGCCAAGTTTCCCGACAAGTGCCAGTTGATCGATGCGCGGCTCAAGGAGCTCAGAGAGGCTGCGCGGAAGCATTGAGCACAACGCGACGCAGAGCGTCTCTGGAGGCATTCCCACGCGGAGCGTGGGAACGATCATGGCGAAAAAAAACCGGACATTGTCCGGTTTTTTTATGCCCAACTGCTTATTCGGCAGCCGGAGCTTCTGGCTTGCGGCGCTTGAGCGGCGCCATGCCGTCCTTGCTGACGAGCGACAGGTTGTCGGTCTTCGGCCGGTTGGCGATCTTGCGCTTGGTCGGCGACTTGGCGCCGGTTTTCTTCTTGTCGCCCTTGGCGTCGGTCTTTTTCTTCTTCACGCCAACGGCCTTGCCCGACGCCTTGACCTTCTTCGGCCCGGTGTACGTGCCTTTGACTTCCTTGATGGTGCGGCGCTCGAACGACTGCTTCAGGTAGCGTTCGATGCTCGACATCAGGTTCCAGTCGCCGTGGCAGATCAGCGAGATAGCCAGGCCATCGTTGCCGGCCCGTCCGGTACGGCCGATACGGTGCACGTATTCGTCGCCGCTGCGGGGCATGTCGAAGTTGATCACCAGGTCCAGGCCGTCCACGTCGAGACCGCGTGCGGCAACATCGGTGGCCACCAGGATCTTCACGCCGCCCGCCTTGAGACGGTCGATGGCCAGCTTGCGGTCCTTCTGGTCTTTCTCGCCGTGCAGCACGAACGCCTTGTATTCCTGCGCAACCAGGCGCCCGTAGATACGGTCGGCGGCGGCACGGGTGTTGGTGAACACGATGGCCTTCTGGTAGGTCTCGTTGGCCAACAACCAGTTCAGGATCTGTTCTTTGTGCACGTTATGGTCAGCGGTGACGATCTGCTGACGCGTGGTGGCGTTCAGGTCGCTGACGTTGTTGACCTGCAAGTGCTCAGGGTTGTTCAGCACCTTGGCGACCATATCGCGCAGGGTCGAACCACCGGTGGTGGCGGAGAACAGCATGGTCTGCTGGCGGTTGACGCACTCACCGACCAGACGTTGCACATCATCGGCAAAGCCCATGTCGAGCATGCGGTCGGCTTCGTCGAGCACCAGCACTTCGACTTCCTTGAGGTCGAGGTTGCCAGCGTTGAGCTGCTCGATCATGCGCCCTGGGGTGCCGATCAGGATGTCCGGTACCTTGCGCAACATCGCGGCCTGGACCTTGAAGTCTTCGCCACCGGTAATGATGCCGGACTTGATGAAGGTGAACTGCGAGAAGCGCTCGACTTCCTTCAGGGTCTGCTGGGCCAGCTCGCGGGTCGGCAGCAGGATCAGGGTCTTGATGCTGACGCGCACTTTGGCCGGGCCGATCAGGCGGTTAAGTACCGGAAGGACGAAAGCGGCGGTCTTGCCGCTGCCGGTTTGCGCCGTCACCCGCAGGTCACGCCCTTGCAGCGCGAGCGGGATGGCCGCTGCTTGCACAGGCGTAGGCTCGACAAATTTAAGCTCGGCCACGGCTTTAAGCAGGCGTTCGTGCAGGGCGAATTGGGAAAACACGGGTGCTACCTCGAAGAAATACAAAATATCAGCTGCATAGGTTACCGGTTTCGGGCGCCCAAACCGAGTTTCTTTACGCGAACGGGGCTAATCAGCTGCTTTTTTGTCAGCGATTTTGTCCAGAGCGTCAACTTTGTTGCACTTAAATGCTCTAATCGCCCCGTGTTGTCTTACAGAAGAATCGGTTCACTCATGGATATCAAACAGCTCTGGCTCAACGTCCAAGACCTTTGGGGCGCCCTCGATGAACACCCGGTCCTGCATTCCAGCCTAGGCTTGCTGGTGTTGCTGGTGGTGGCATTGGTGGTGGGAAGGGTCGCCCGTTACCTCATCCTGCACGCGGTCAAATTGCTCGGCCGGCAGCCGGCCCTGCACTGGCTGAACGACCTGCGGCATAACAAAGTCTTCCATCGCCTGGCGCAGATGACGCCATCGCTGGTGGTCCAGTTCGGCCTGTACCTGGTGCCGGACCTGAGCAAGACCGCCATTCTGTTTATCGGCAACGTCGCCCTGGCGATCACCATTCTGTTCATGGTTTTGGCCATGAGTGCCCTGCTCAACGCGCTGCTGGATATCTACGCACGCACCGAACACGCACGCACCCGCTCGATCAAGGGCTATGTGCAACTGGCGAAAATGGTGCTGTTCGTGTTCGGCGCGATCATCATCGTCGCCACCCTGATCGACCGCTCGCCGCTGTTGCTGCTGTCGGGCCTGGGTGCGATGTCGGCGGTGATTCTGTTGGTGTACAAGGACACGCTGCTGTCGTTCGTCGCCAGTGTGCAATTGACCAGCAACGACATGCTGCGCGTCGGTGACTGGATCGAAATGCCCCAGGTGGGTGCCGATGGCGATGTGGTGGACATCACCCTGCACACGGTGAAGGTGCAGAACTTCGACAAGACCATCGTTTCCATCCCCACCTGGCGCCTGATGTCCGAGTCGTTCAAGAACTGGCGTGGCATGCAGGCCTCCGGTGGGCGCCGTATCAAGCGCAGCCTGTACATCGACGCCAGCGGCGTACGCTTCCTGAACGACGAGGAGGAAGTGCGCATGACCCAGGTGCACTTGCTCAGCGGCTATATCAGCCGCAAGCAGGCCGAACTCAAGGCCTGGAACGAGGCTCAGGGCCACAGCGCGCAACTGTCGGCCAACCGTCGGCGCATGACCAACCTCGGCACCTTCCGCGCCTACGCACTGGCATACCTGCAAAGCCACCCGGACATCCAGCCGAACATGACCTGCATGGTGCGCCAGATGCAAACCACCGCCCAGGGCGTGCCGCTGGAGATCTACTGCTTTACCCGCACCACGGCGTGGGGCGATTACGAGCGGATCCAGGGCGATATCTTCGATTATCTGTTGGCGGTGTTGCCGGAGTTCGGGCTGAGCCTGTATCAGCAGCCGAGCGGCAACGACCTGCGCGCCGGCGTGCTGCCGGCATTGGCCGGGGCCACGCAGGTACCCGTCGCCGAAACGGCATGAGGTGATGCAAACGGGATTACGGCAGTGACGCCGTAATCTCCTTGCGGCAAACCTCAAGCACTTCATCGGCCAGTGCGGAATCATCCGGGCACGCCCGCGACAGCATGATTGCGCCGATGGCATGGGCCATGCTGTCGAGCATTTTCGCGCGCACGCCTTCTTGTGGCGTCTCATGAGCTGCGTTGTACTTTGCTTCCAGGGCCTGCAGGGTATTTTCCAAACCGTCGGCAAAGGTCGCCTTCAGCGTGTCCGATTGACGGGCGGCATCGGCACACAACGCCGCCAATGTGCATCCGCCGCCGCGATGGTCGCGGTGCTGCCTGGACAGGTAAACCTCGAAAAACTGCTCCACCTCCATCTCCGCGCTGTCGGCCAGTGACTGCGCCAGACTGTTGGCGGCTGCTTCCGCCATCAAGTCCGCCTTGGAACCGAAGTGCTTGTAAAAGCCGCCTTGGGTAAAACCGGCCGCAGCCATCAACTCGGCCACGCCCACCCCATCGAAACCCCGCTCGCGGAACAGCTCGGAAGCTGTCGCGACGATATGGGCCCGATTGCTCTGTGACTGCGCCTTGGTGATCTTCATGTGTATGGTCCTGCCAGCTTGCGAGATAGGCATATTACTATGATGTCGATCATAATCAAAACCGTTGACAGCTTTGATTATGATCGACATCATAAAACCTCCTCGCACTCACAGAGCATCACACCATGAGCACTTCCACTACCGTTCTGATCACTGGCGCTTCGACCGGCATTGGCGCCGCCTACGCCGAACGCTTTGCCGCACGCGGCCACGACCTCGTACTGGTCGCCCGTGACATAGCGCGCCTGGAAGCGCTCGCCGCCAGGCTGCGTGAGCACCACGCCGTCAGCGTTGATATCCTCCCGGCCGACCTGACCCAAAGCGCTGACTTGGCCGCAGTTGAAGCGCGCCTGCGCGATGACGCCAGCATTGGCACGCTAGTCAATAATGCAGGCGCCGCGCAGTCCGGCAGTTTTATTGAACAGTCCACCGAAAGCGTCGTGCAGTTGGTCGCCCTCAACACCACGGCGCTGGTACGCCTGGCCAGTGCCATCGCCCCGCGCCTGGCGGCAGCCGGCAACGGCGCTATCATCAACATTGGCTCGGTAGTGGGCCTGGCCCCGGAATTCGGCATGACGGTGTACGGCGCGACCAAGGCGTTCGTGCTGTTCCTGTCCCAAGGCATGAGCCTGGAACTGGCGCCCAAAGGCGTGTACGTGCAAGCCGTGCTGCCCGCTGCCACGCGTACCGAGATCTGGGAGCGTGCGGGCATTGATATCAACACCCTCACGGACGTGATGGAAGTGGGTGATCTGGTGGACGCAGCGCTGGTCGGTTTCGACCGCCGCGAGCCGGTGACCATTCCGCCGTTGCAGGACGGCGCCCGTTGGGACGCGTTGCAGGCTGCGCGGCAAGGCTTGCTGGCGCAGATCAAGCAGTCCCAGGTTGCCGAGCGTTACCTGGCCAACGCCTGATCAACCGGTAGCAGGCGTGCTCCGCGCCTGCCCTTCTCACCGAAGCAACGAGCGTTGAACCATGAAGGCATTTTCCATCGAACGGTACGGCAAGCAGCCCGGCCGCCTCATCGAAACCCCCGCGCCTGTTGTGGGTGAACATGACGTGCTGGTCCAGGTGCGGGCCAGCAGCGTCAATGTGCTGGATGCAAAGATCGCCAAGGGCGAATTCAAACTGATCCTGCCCTATGCATTGCCGTTGACACTGGGCAACGACCTGGCCGGCGTGGTGCTCAGCGTCGGCGCTGCGGTACGACGCTTCAAGCCGGGGGACGAAGTCTACGCTCGTCCGCCCCAGCAACGTATCGGCACCTTCGCCGAGCGGATTGCCGTGCACGAAGACGCACTGGCGCGCAAACCCGACAACATCACCATGGAGCAAGCCGCGTCCCTGCCCCTGGTCGCGCTCACGGCGTGGCAGGTGCTGGTGGAAACCGCGAAGCTGAAGAAAGGCCAGAAGGTGTTCATTCATGCGGGCTCAGGCGGGGTGGGCAGTATCGCCATCCAGCTGGCCAAGCATTTGGGCGCTTTTGTCGCCACCACCACCAGCACCGCCAATGTGGAGTGGGTCAAGGCGTTGGGCGCGGATGTAGTGATCGACTACAAACAGCAAGCCTTCGAGGCCGTGCTGCGGGATTACGATGTGGTGCTGAACAGCCTGGGCCCGGATGCGCTGGCCAAGTCACTGAAGACTCTCAAGCCCGGCGGTCAGCTCATCTCCATCTCCGGGCCGCTGACGCCCGCCTTCGCCCGCGCCCAGAACCTGCCATGGGTATTAGGCCTGGTCATGGGCCTGTTGAGCAGCGGTATCCGCAGGAAAGCACGCAAGCAAGGCGTGAGCTATGAGTTTGTCTTCATGCGTGCCAGTGGCGCACAACTGGATGAAATCACCGCGCTGGTCGAGTCCGGCAGTATCCGGCCGGTTATCGACCGTACCTTTCCGTTCGAATCCACAGCGGCGGCCCTGGACTATGTCGAACAAGGCCGCGCCAAAGGCAAGGTAGTGATCACGATGGAGACGACACCGCCCGACGTACACCCAGCCGGCTGATCCAAACCGCCCCCAGAATCACCAGACCGCCCAGGGCCAAACGGCCCAGCGGTTCGTGCTGGTTCCAGATCAGCAGGTTCAGCAGCAACCCCACCGGCACATGCAGGTTGTTCATCACCGCCAGGGTACCGCCATTGACCAGGCAAGCACCCTTGTTCCACCAGTACATGCCCAGCGCGGTGCTGACCAAACCGAGGAACACCAGCACACCCCATTGCAGCGGCGCTTGCGGCAGGAAGTCAGCCTTGCCGAACAGCAGGAACGCCGGCAACACCACCAACAAGGCACCCAGGTAGAAATAACCGAAACGCCGGAAGTGCGGCTGGTCACTGGGATAACGCGCCACCAGGTGTTTGTACATGACTTGCCCGGCGGCGTAGGTGAAGTTGGCCAATTGCAGCAGCAAGAACCCCATCAGGAAGTGCGGGGTGATCTGATCGAAACGAATCACCGCCGCACCGCCCACCGCCACCAGGGCCGCCACCAGCGCCCAGGGATTGAAGCGGCGATTAAGCGCGTCCTCGATCAGGGTCACATGCAGCGGCGTGAGGATGGTGAATAGCAGCACTTCCGGCACCGTCAGCACGCGAAAGCTCAGGTACAGGCAGACGTAGGTCACGCCGAACTGCAATGCACCGATCACCAACATGCCGCGCATGAACGCGGGCTCCACCGAGCGCCAGCGCGTCAGCGGGATAAAGATCAGCCCGGCCAGCACCACGCGCACCAGCACCGCAAAGTAGCTGTCGACGTGACCGGCGAGGTATTCGCCAATCAAGCTGAAGGAAAATGCCTGAATCAGGGTGACAACCAGTAAATAGCCCATGCGCGCCTCGTTTCGAATGGGCGCGACATTAAAGCTTTTTGGAGGTTGAAGAAACTCGGCGCAAAAAAAACCCGACCTCGCTAAAGCGGCAGTCGGGCAGGAGCACTCAGGAGCAAAAAGTGCAAAGGGAGGTTCGATACGCGTACTTGAAGGGTTTGCGTGGGGCTATATAAGCAGCACGGGATTATCTGACGATTAACGCCTCAGGCCACCTGGGCCAGCAGTGCCTTGGCGTGATTGACGCCCTTCTCCTGGAAGTCGCCGCCCAGGTTGACGCCTTCGGCGTGAATGAAGGTGACGTCATGAATGCCAATAAATGCCATGACCTGGCGCAGGTACGGTTCCTGGTGATCCGAGGTAGCACCCGTGTGAATACCGCCGCGTGCGGTGAGCACGATGGCGCGCTTGCCGGTCAACAGGCCCTGGGGCCCAGTGGCGGTGTATTTGAAAGTCACACCGGCCCGCAACACGTGATCCAGCCAGGCTTTGAGGGTGCTGGGGATAGCGAAGTTGTACATCGGCGCGGCCATCACCAACACGTCGGCGGCCAGTAGTTCGTCAGTCAACTCGTTGGAGCGGTCCAGGGACACCTGTTCGTCGTCGTTACGCTGCTCCGCCGGTTTCATCCAACCGCCCAGCAGGTTGGCATCCAAATGGGGTACCGGATTGAGCGCGACGTCGCGCACGGTGATGTGGTCTGCCGGATGGGCGACTTGCCATTGGCTGATGAACTGTTGGGTGAGCTGGCGGGAAATGGAATCCTGCTGGCGCGCACTGCTTTCGATGATCAGGACATTGGACATGGCTTCGTAGGCTCCATCGGTAATTGCTGTAAGTCGATGGAGAGAAGGTTAACCAGGGCCCATTCGATAAAAAAGCGCAAAAAACTGCTACAACCCATCTAGAAATTCGTTTATAAGCGGAGTATTCCTGTGGGCATGCCCCGCTACCGCTTTATTTTGGGGCGCAGTCCAAGGCAATGCGCATCTTGATGATGGCGCGGTTGAACTTGACCGTGGTGTTGGTGCTTTTGCCTGCCGGCACAGTCACGGTGCGACGGCGTGGCGATTCCGGGCCGTTGGTGAAGGTAACCTTGCACACAGCGTCCTGGGTACCGTAGTTGTTCAGCTGGATCGAACTGATGTCGCCGTCCACATCGGAGGCGGTGTAATCAATGCTCACGCCATCGATCTTTTTCGTCACGTCGATAGGGTAGGCAAACGCGCTCATCGGCAGCAGCGCCAGCAACACACAACACAATTTTCTCATTCGGCAGTCTCCAATAAGGACCGCCAGCTTAGGACAAGAGGAGCTCATCTTGAAAGCGCCCCGCGTTACCCTCGATCAATGGCGCACCTTGCAAGCCGTGGTCGATCATGGCGGCTTTGCCCAAGCCGCCGAAGCGCTGCACCGTTCGCAATCTTCAGTGAGCTACACCGTAGCGCGCATGCAGGACCAACTCGGTGTCCCCTTGCTGCGTATCGACGGGCGCAAGGCGGTGCTGACCGAAGCCGGTGAAGTGCTGCTGCGCCGCTCCCGCCAACTGGTGAAAAACGCCAGCCAACTGGAAGACCTCGCCCATCACATGGAGCAGGGCTGGGAAGCCGAAGTGCGCCTGGTGGTGGATGCCGCCTACCCCAGCGCACGCCTCGTTCGCGCGCTGACCGCCTTTATGCCCCAAAGCCGTGGCTGCCGGGTGCGCCTGCGCGAAGAAGTGCTGTCCGGCGTCGAAGAGTTGCTGCTCGACGGCATGGCGGACCTGGCCATTTGCGGGTTTATCATCCCGGGCTACCTGGGCACGGAAATGAGCGATGTGGAGTTCGTCGCCGTGGCCCACCCCGATCACTCGCTGCATCGCCTCAACCGTGAGCTGAGTTTCCACGACCTGGAGAGCCAGATGCAGGTTGTGATCCGTGACTCGGGCCGCCAACAACCGCGCGACGTCGGCTGGCTAGGCGCCGAACAGCGCTGGACCGTCGGCAGCCTCGCTACCGCCGCCACCTTCGTCGGCAGCGGCCTGGGCTTTGCCTGGCTGCCCCGGCACATGATCGAGCGCGAACTCAAGGAAGGCGTGCTCAAGCAGCTTCCCCTGGAAAAAGGTGGCAGTCGCAACCCGACGTTTTACCTGTACTCCAACAAAGACAAACCCTTGGGGCCCGCCACGCAGATCCTCGTGGAATTGCTGCGCACCTTTGACACCGCTCCCCTGGACGCGCCTTTCGCCGCTCCCCAACAAGCCTGAAACGGAGTTCATCCATGGCCTGGTTCGATCATGAAGGCTGCAGCCTGCATTACGAGGAATACGGCCATGGCAACCCCCTGATCCTGATCCACGGCCTGGGCTCCAGCAGCCAGGATTGGGAACTGCAAATACCGGTACTCGCCCGGCACTACCGCCTGATCGTGGTTGACGTGCGCGGCCATGGTCGCTCGGACAAACCCCGGGAGCGCTACAGCATCAAAGGGTTTACCTTCGACCTGGTCGCCCTGATCGAACACCTGGACCTGCCAGCGGCCCACGTGGTGGGTTTATCCATGGGCGGCATGATCGCCTTCCAACTGGCGGTGGATGAACCCCTGCGGGTCAAAAGCCTGTGCATCGTCAACAGCGCGCCTGAGGTCAAGGTGCGCAGTGCCGACGACTATTGGCAGTGGGCCAAACGCTGGACCCTGGCCCGCGTGCTCAGCCTGGGCACCATCGGCAAGGCCTTGGGCGATCGGCTGTTCCCAAAACCTGAGCAGGCCGACCTGCGCCGCAAGATGGCCGAACGCTGGGCAAGCAACGACAAACGTGCTTATCTCGCCAGCTTCGACGCCATTGTGGGCTGGGGCGTGCAGGAACAACTGTCGAGAATTGCCTGTCCAACCCTGGTCATCAGCGCCGACCATGACTACACCCCCGTGGCGCAGAAAGAAATCTATGTAAAACTGCTGCCCGATGCGCGGCTGGTGGTCATCGAAGATTCCCGCCATGCCACGCCCTTGGATCAACCCGAGGTCTTTAACGCGACCTTGCTCGAGTTTCTAAAGACCGTCGAAACCACTACCCAGGATCACTGACCCATGCTGAAAAAAATCGCCTTCTTTGCCGGTTCCGCCCTGTTCGCTGCCAACCTGATGGCGGCCGAGCCGGCCAAGGCGCCACACGTGTTGCTCGACACCACCAACGGCCAGATTGAAATCGAACTGGACCCGGTCAAGGCGCCGATCAGCACCAAGAACTTCCTGGCCTATGTCGACAAGGGCTTCTACACCAACACGATCTTTCACCGCGTGATCCCCGGCTTCATGGTCCAGGGCGGCGGGTTCACCCAGCAAATGGCGCAAAAGCCGACCGAAGCACCGATCAAGAACGAAGCCAGCAATGGCCTGCATAACGTGCGTGGCACCTTGTCCATGGCTCGCACCAATGACCCGAACTCGGCCACCAGCCAATTCTTCATCAACGTGGCCGACAATGCCTTCCTCGACCCGGGCCGCGATGCCGGTTATGCCGTGTTCGCCAAAGTGGTCAAGGGCATGGACGTGGTCGACATCATCGTCAACTCCCAGACCACCACCAAGCAAGGCATGCAGAACGTGCCTATCGATCCTGTGATCATCAAGTCGGCCAAGCGCATCGACTGAGGTCCGCAGGCAGCTTTGCACGGTGCCCGCATGGCACCGTGCACCTTTGAAAGGAGAGCCCGCCCGGCGGGCGTCAAACCTAATGCTCTATCGTCGTTTTGAACAACTGATCGATATTTTCCGCGACGCCCCCAGCGCGGCCCCTCCCGAAAAAGTCCTGCCCTTCTATCTCTATTACCTGCGCCAGGTGTGGCCGTGCTTCGCCGCGCTGCTGGTGGTGGGGCTGGTCGGCGCCCTGATCGAAGTTGCGTTGTTCAGCTACCTGAGCCGCATCATCGACCTGGCCCAGGGCACGCCACCGGCGAATTTTTTCCAGATCCACAGCGCCGAGCTGATCTGGATGGCCGTGGTCGCCCTGTTGTTGCGCCCGCTTTTCAACGGCCTGCATGACTTGCTGGTGCACCAGACCATCAACCCTGGCATGACCAGCCTGATTCGCTGGCAGAATCACAGCTACGTGCTCAAGCAGAGCCTGAATTTCTTTCAAAACGATTTCGCCGGGCGCATCGCCCAGCGGATCATGCAAACCGGCAACTCCTTGCGTGACTCGGCGGTGGCGACCGCGGAGGCTATCTGGCACGTGTCGATCTACGCCATCAGTGCCCTGGTGTTGTTTGCCGAGGCCGACTGGCGGCTGATGATTCCGCTGATCACCTGGATCGTTTGCTACAGCCTGGCCCTGCGTTACTTCGTACCTCGGGTGAAAGAACGCTCGGTGATTTCCTCCGAGGCGCGCTCCAAACTGATGGGCCGAATCGTCGACGGCTACACCAATATCACCACTTTGAAGCTGTTCGCCCATACGCAGAACGAACAGGAATACGCCAAGCAAGCGATCATCGAGCAGACCGAAAAAACCCAACTGGCCGCCCGCGTGCTCACCAGCATGGACACCGTGATCTGTATTCTGAACGGCCTGCTGATCGTCACCACTACTGGCCTGGCCCTGTGGCTGTGGACCCAGTCGCTGATTTCCGTGGGCGCGATTGCCCTGGCCACCGGCCTGGTGATCCGCATCGTCAACATGTCCGGCTGGATCATGTGGGTGGTCAACGGCATTTTCGAAAACATCGGCATTGTGCAAGACGGCCTGAAGACCATCGCCCAGCCACTGGCCGTTATCGATCGTGAAAACGCTCCGCGCCTGACGGTACCCCACGGCCAGGTACGCTTTGAGCAAGTGGACTTCCACTACGGCAAGAAGAGCGGAATCATTGGCGGCCTCAACCTTGAGATCAAGGCCGGGGAAAAGATCGGCTTGATCGGCCCATCCGGCGCGGGCAAGTCGACGCTGGTCAACCTGCTGCTGCGCCTGTACGACCTGCAGGGCGGGCGCATCCTCATCGACGGCCAGGACATCGCCGAGGTCGCCCAGGAGAGCCTGCGTGCACAAATCGGCATGATCACCCAAGACACCTCGTTGCTGCACCGCTCGATCCGCGACAACCTGTTGTATGGCAAGCCCGACGCGACTGACGAAGAACTGTGGGCGGCGGTGCACAAGGCCCGCGCCGATGAATTCATCCCGCTGCTGTCGGATTCCGAGGGCCGCACCGGGCTGGATGCCCATGTGGGTGAACGTGGGGTGAAACTCTCCGGCGGGCAACGCCAGCGTATCGCTATCGCCCGCGTGCTGCTCAAGGACGCGCCGATCCTGATCATGGACGAAGCCACCTCTGCGCTGGACTCTGAAGTGGAAGCGGCGATCCAGGAGAGCCTGGAAACCTTGATGCAGGGCAAGACGGTGATCGCAATTGCACACCGGTTGTCGACCATCGCACGAATGGACCGCCTGGTGGTGCTGGAAAAAGGCCAGATTGCCGAAAGCGGCAGCCATTCCGAGTTGTTGGCATACGGCGGGCTTTATTCGCGGTTATGGCAGCATCAGACCGGGGGTTTTGTCGGAATAGACTGATTTTGCTGAGTAAAGCCCCGCTCAATTCCGAACAATTCTGACAGCTTTCTCTATCTGGCTGGTCTTGCGACACAATCCTGCTGTACTGCAATCAGGCCCCAGGAGGGCCCTGATTTAAGGCAGCAGGGAAGCCACACAGACCGTTAATCAGATAGAGCAATCTAAGGAAGTGTTCATGTCACTGTTCAAACGTTCCGTAACGGAAGGACTGGGTACGTTTTGGCTGGTGTTGGGTGGCTGCGGGAGTGCGGTGTTGGCCGCAGCGTTCCCCAACGTCGGCATCGGCCTGCTCGGGGTGTCCCTGGCTTTTGGGCTCACGGTGCTGACCATGGCATTTGCCATCGGGCATATCAGCGGCTGTCACCTTAACCCAGCCGTCTCGGTGGGGTTGGTGGTCGGCGGCAGATTCCCGGCCAGGGAGCTGCCGGCCTACATTGTGTCGCAAGTGATCGGTGGCGCCATCGCCGCCGCACTGCTGTACTTCATCGCCAGCGGCAAACCCGGGTTCGAACTGGCCTCCGGGCTGGCAAGCAATGGTTATGGCGAGCATTCACCCGGTGGTTATTCAATGGCGGCAGGCTTTGTCTGTGAGCTGGTGATGACGGCGATGTTCGTGCTGATCATCCTTGGCGCCACCGACCGTCGAGCCCCGGCAGGCTTCGCGCCCATCGCCATTGGCCTGGGGCTGACGCTGATCCACCTTATCTCCATCCCGGTGACCAACACCTCGGTCAACCCGGCCCGCAGCACAGGGCCTGCGTTGATTGTCGGCGGCTGGGCGCTGCAGCAATTGTGGCTGTTCTGGCTCGCGCCCATCCTCGGCGCGGTGATCGGCGGCATTACGTACCGATGGGTGGGTGCAGAAAAAACAGCTTGACCCAATCCCTGCAGGAGCGAGCTTGCTCGCGAAAAACGCCAACGATGACGCGGTGCATACAGCTGTAATCCCGCGTCGTCTGCACGTTCTTCGCGAGCAAGCTCGCTCCTACAGGGTGTTTCACGTGCCGTCAGAGTGCCGATAAGGCAGGGCCGCCCTCGCCTCTTCGGCATACGCCAGAACCCCCACCCGTTCGCGCTCAAGAAAATCTTCCACAGCGTTCTTCAACCCCGGGTGGCGCAGGTAGTGCCATGACCGCGTAATCACCGGCTCAAACCCGCGAATCAATTTGTGCTCGCCCTGGGCACCCGCATCGAAGCGTTGCAGGCCGTGGGCGATGGCGTAGTCCATGCCTTGGTAGAAACAGGTCTCGAAATGCAGGCGGTCGAATTCCGCCAGGCAACCCCAGTAGCGGCCGTAGAAGCTGTCGCCACCGATCAGGCTGAAGGCCATCGCCACCGGGCGCGTGCCTTGTTTGGCCAAGACTACGCGTATGGCTGTGGGCATGCGCTCAGCCAACAGGCTGAAAAATGCGCGGGTCAGGTAGGGCGATTGCCGACGCACCGCGTAGGTGTTGGCGTAGCAGGCGTAAACAAAATCCCACTGGGATTCGCTCAGCTCATGGCCTTGCAACCACTCGAACTCGATACCCTGCCCTGCCACTTGTTCGCGCTCTTTGCGCATCTGTTTGCGCTTGCGTGAACTCAGGGCGTCGAGGAAATCCTGGAAGTCGCGGTAACCACGGTTCTGCCAATGAAACTGACAACCCAGGCGTTGCAACCAGCCGGGGTGTTGGGCCATGGCTTCATCGGCGAGGGCATCGGTAAAGTTGATATGGGCGCTCGACAGGCCCTCGATCTCCAGATACCCCGGCAGGCTATTAAGCAATTCGAAAGCGTCTGCGGCACTGGCAGCCAATACGCGCGGCCCACCGACCGGGCTGAACGGCACGGCCGTCAGCAACTTGGGGTAATAGTCGATGCCGGCGCGCTCGCAAGCGTCGGCCCAGCCGTGATCGAACACGTACTCGCCATAAGAATGCCACTTGCGATAACCCGGCAATGCCGCCATCAACCGGTCGCCTTCCCAGTGCAGCAAGTGCTCCGTCTGCCAGCCCGAATGCGGGCCGATGCTGGCGCTGTCTTCCAGCGCACTGAGAAACCCATGCTGCATAAACGGCTGGGCCTGTGGCATCAGGGCATCCCACGTGTGCGCAGCGATATCGGACAGGCTGTCCAGGCGTTGCAGCGGCATCGGCATCCTCATTGTTTCTTGGCATGAAAACCTGGGGATTATCGCTGATCACAGCCGCGCACACATCCTCAAAACACGCGGACAGACGTCAAAACCCTTAGTTCCGTTGCGTAACGATTTGTCATCTAGATGAAATCACTTAGCCACTACTCCGTCATAAACGGTCGCGATACTGACGCCAGTTTTTAGAGCGTCCGGGTCTACCGGGCGACATTTTTTCCGTCCGTCATGGGTCGGTTGTGTCCTGGAGGGTGTTGCCCTCCCTCCTCACTTTCGGAGATTGATATGCGTCTTGCTTCCACTAAAACTGCGGCGGTCCTGTGTGGCGGCCTGTTGCTGGCACTGAGCGTTCCGGCCAGCGCTGCAGTCGACGCTAAATTGCTCGACATGCTCAAGGCCAACGGCCAGATCACCGCGGCGCAGTACACCGAACTGCAAATGGAACTGGCCAGGGATCAGAAAGAGCAGCAGATCGCACGCCAGGCTCAACAAGAGACCAACGAGCAGATCGCGGCCACTGCGAAAAAAACCAACGAGCTGAGCAGCTTCGACCAGAAATTGGCTTGGGCAGCCAAGACCCAGTTCAAGGGTGACGTGCGCTTCCGCCAGGAAACCATCAAGATCGACGGCGAGCCCAACAACGGTGGGCGTGACAAAGACCGTCAACGCATTCGTGCCCGCCTGGGTGCCTACACCGAAATCAACCCGCAGGTGGACACTGGTATCCGTATCGCCACCGGCGGCGGCGATGATGCACGCTCCACCAACCAAGACCAGGATGGTTACTTCGATAAGAAGTCGATCTGGCTGGACCTCGGCTACATCGACTACCACCCGGACCAGATCAAGAACCTGCACGTGATCGGCGGCAAGATGCTGCAGCCGTGGGTGAACATGGGCGATGTGATCTGGGATAGCGACATCAACCCTGAAGGCCTGGCCGTCACCTACAAATACCCACTGGGTAGCAGCGCTGAGCTGTTCGGCAGCCTGGGTAACTACAACCTCAAGGACAACGTGGACGGTGACGGCGTGCAATTTCGCCATGACCTGCGCCTGACGTCCGGCCAGTTGGGCACGCGGTTCTCGGTCACCGACAACCTGAAAATGACCTTGGGCGGCAGCATCTACGCCTACAAGAATGACGAAGACAGCCGCTGCACAACCACCACCACGCCTTGCGCATTGGCGGTCAACGGCAACTCGGCCAACAATGAATTCCGCTTGTACGAAGGCTTTGCGCAAGCAGACATCGGTGGCCTGGCCGTGCCGCTGTCGTTCTACGGCCAGTACGTGAAAAACAACGATGCGGTGACCGACCAGGACACCGCCTGGTTGCTGGGTGCCAAGTCCAAGGTGTTCGGTTTGAACCTGGACTACAACTACCGCGACGTTCAACGTAACGCCGTCGTAGGCGCCTTCACCGATTCGGACTTCGCCAACGGCACCACCGGCTCGCGCGGTCACAAGATGAAAGTCAGCTACGACATCGACAAGAACTTCGCCATCGGCGCCACCTACTTCCTGACCAAGGCTGACTTCGCCAGCCGGACCCAGCGGGATGCCGATACCAACACCTTGCAGCTGGATGCTGAAGCCAAGTTCTAACGCTTAGCATGTAGGAGCGAGCTTGCTGTGGCGAGCAAGCTTGCTTGCGCTGGGGTGCGAAGCGCCCCCAAAAGC
>NZ_JALJRP010000037.1:0-56585 GCF_024519715.1 Pseudomonas sp. Pse35
CGGTTTACCCCCCAAATCCCTGTCGAATTCCGGCCAGCGTGGTTTAACGGGGCGCTTAAGATCAAAAGCAGATCAAGAGCAAGATCAAGAGCGGCTCGCTTCGCATCGTGGTTACCGTCTACCGCTATAGCGTTGTGCAAATACTCATCCTCGCCTCAGGCAAACAGGCCAAGATTTCGCGCCTGGACAGCTCTGCGTCCGTCATACTGGCAAGCATGACTTTCGACTCGCCTCTCGCCGCTTACCAACATGCCATCGCCCAGCCAGGTTTCGTCGCCGACGACGCCCAGCGCCGGGCGGTACAAGCCTTGCAAGCCTGTCACGAGGCCTTGCATCAAGGGCGTTCGTCGATTGCCGGCGTTTACCTGTGGGGCCCGGTGGGGCGTGGCAAGACCTGGTTGATGGACCAGTTCTACCAAAGCTTGCGCGTGCCTGCGCGGCGCCAGCATTTTCACCACTTCATGGCGTGGGTGCACCAGCGCTTATTCCAGCTCACGGGCACCCAGGACCCCTTGCAGGCGTTGGCCAGGGAGCTGAGCCAGGCGGTGCGCGTGCTGTGCTTCGATGAATTGTTTGTGAATGATATCGGTGACGCGATCATTCTCGGCCGCCTGTTCCAAGTGATGTTCGAAGAGGGTGTGGTGATGGTGTGCACGTCCAACCAGCCGCCCGACCAGTTGTATGCCGGTGGCTTCAACCGTGAGCGTTTCCTGCCGGGTATCGACGCGCTCAAGCAGCATATGCAGGTGGTGGCCGTGGACGGTGGCGAAGATCATCGCTTGCATCCCGGCGTGGGCATGCAGCGCTATTGGGTGAATCAGCCCGAGGCACTGGCGGCGGTGTTCCGACAGTTGAGCCAAGGCCAAACCGTGACCAGCGGGGTGGTAAGCGTAGGGTACCGCACCATCATGACGGTGCAGGCCAGTGACACCGTGCTTTGGTGTCGCTATGCCGACCTGTGTGAGCAGCCCCTGGCCGCGATGGATTTCATGCTGTTATGTGATCGCTTCCACGCCATCCTGCTAGGAAACGTCCCCAACCTCAGTGCACAGAAACGCCCGGGCCGGATTGCGCGTGGCACTGAGGACAGCGCCGAGCGCGTAGTAGTCGGGGATCGAGAGTTGCCACAGTTGTCGGTGCATGACGACAGCGTACGGCGCTTTATCGCGTTAGTGGACGAATGCTACGACCGCAAAGTGCCACTCTTTATCGACGCCGAGGTGCCGTTGCACAGCCTGTACACCGAAGGCTACCTGGAGTTTCCTTTCCGCCGCACCCTGAGCCGTCTGCAAGAGATGCAGTTGGAACGCTTCGCCACCTAGGAAAAATCGCCGCTCCAAAGCTCTTTGCACGCTTTGATGCGCGCAACCTTCGCATTTTCTGTCAGCGATTTGTCGCTTATCTCCTTCATCTACTGCCGACTCCACGCTTACAATCGCAGCTCTCAAAGGGAAACGATTCCCTGGTTGTCGCTATCGAGGAAGGAAATGGACACCCCAGACATCCTGGTGCTGCAAGCCAGCTATACCAACGCCGTGCACGCCGACGCCATTGGCCTGTTGCTCAACCATTACGCTGAAGATCCGATGGGCGGCGGCCACAGCCTGCCAGCCGATCTCTTGCAGCAGTTGCCAGCCGAACTGGCCAAGCGCCCACACGCGTTCAGTGTGCTGGCGTTCGTCGGGGGGGAGCCAGCGGGATTGGTCAATTGTTTCGAGGGCTTTTCGACCTTCGCCTGCCGGCCCTTGGTCAATGTCCATGATGTGGTGGTGAAAGAGCAGTTTCGGGGGTTGGGGTTGAGCCAGAAGATGCTGCAAAAGGTCGAGGAAATCGCCCGGCAGCGCGGTTGCTGCAAGATTACCCTCGAAGTGCTGGAAGGCAATACTCTGGCGCAGGCGGCGTACCGCAAGTTTGGTTTTGACGACTCAGTGTTTGATCCGGCCCATGGGCGGATGTTGTTCTGGAATAAACCGTTGTAATAAATAACCGGCAAAAAAAAGGCGCCATTAAATGGCGCCCAATAAACCTTTGCCAACGGAGCAGAATGGCGCAGGGTGCTACGGATTAAGTAAGCATTAACTCAGCTGTTCGGTTGCGCCTGTTCAACCGTGTCGGCCTTGACCGACTTGCCATCGGCGCTGGCAACTTGTTGCTCAGCCTTGCCGTGGGTTTTTTCCTGAATGAAGCTGAAGTTGTTGTAGAACTCCTTGGAGCGCTCTGCGCCGCCCTCTGCAAAGGCAGCGGCAGAGGTCAGGGTCATCAGGCTGGCCAGCATCAAGGTCGAGAGTTTCATAGTGGTATCCCCATTAAAGTGATAGGTGTCTGGTCGCTTCGTGATCAGATCATGGAGCGACTATGGCGTTATCTTATTAAGTGGGAATTAACGGGAGATGCCGTTGAAGTTAACAGTTTTGTTAACTTCAACGTGCGAGGCTATAACTTCCAATCCAACGCCAGCGTGACGGAACGCGGCTCGCCCCAATACACCCCGTTATAAAAACCCACGCGCTCGTAATATTTCTTATCAAAGAGATTATTCACGTTGACCGACGCCGAAACCTGTTCGTCGAATTGGTAGCGCGACATCAGGTTGACCACGGTGTAGCCCTGTTGTGTGATTTTCGCCCGTGTGGTTATTGGCCGGCCTTCGCTGTTGCGCTGCCCGGTCGGGCGGTTGCTGAAGTCGTAGGTTTCGCTCTGCCAGTTCACGGCGCCGCCCACCGTCAGTTTGCGCCAGGCGCCCGGCAGGCGATAGGCGCTGGAGATCTTCACCAGGTTCAAGGGTTGGCTGGTGTTGTTGCGTTTGTCAGAGCCATTGACCGAATGGGTGTAGGTGTAGCCGGCGGACAGGTTCCAGTCCGGCGTGATTTCACCGGCGGCTTCCAGCTCGAAGCCGTTGACCTTGTTACCTTTGCCGCCGGATTTGTAGTACTCCTCTCCCGTGACTGGGTTGGGCGGGACTGAGTCATCCCGCTCGGCGACGTTGTCCTGGGTACTCCAGAAGTACGCGGCGGCCAGGTTCAAACGCTCGTTCAGCACACTGCCCTTGAGGCCCACTTCGTAGTTACTGCCGACCACGGGCTCCAGGTACTTCTTGTTGGCATCACGGTAGTCCTGGGGTTTGAAGATGTCGGTATAGCTGGCGTAGACGGTGTACTGCGGCGTGATGTCGTAGAGCAGGCCGGCGTAGGGCGTCCACATATCATTGTGGGTCTGGCTGGTTTTGCCCGAAGCGGTCAGTTGGTCGTTGGCATCGTATTTGGGCTCTGCGCTTTCCAGCTCCCAACTGCCGTAACGGCTGCCCAGTACGGCGTGCAAGCGGTCCGTGAGGCTCAGCCTTGTGGCCAGGTAACCGGCTTTCTGTTGTTTCTTGCTGTGCTCGCCTTTCAGATCGGTCACCTGGTCGGTGAACTTGCTGATGCCGCCCATGTGCTTCCAGTCCTGAATGGGGTAGTAGCTGGCTGGCAGGTCGCTGCGCATGAAGGGCGAGACATCCCGTTGTGCGGCTTCGCCATAGCCCATCATCAGCGCGTGTTCGCGGCCCAGCAGCGTGTAGCTGCCGGCCAGGTTGAGGTCGATGGCCTCCATGCGCGAAGTGCCGCGCATATGGCTGGCCCAAGCCGTCATGCCGCTGCGGTCGGGGTTGGGGAAACCGGCGCCGCCGTAATACACCTTGCCATCGGTGTCGCTCTGGCGATGGGTATAGGCGGCCTTCAGGTGCCAGTCGCCGCCGAGCCGATGGTCGAGGGTGGCGAAGGTGGTCTTGTCGGTCAGCGGCCAGGAACTCCAGTGCGCCGCCATGTTGGTGGAGCGGGGTAGCCTGGCCTTGCCGCCCTGGCTGTTCCAGTAGGGCACGGTGCCCCAAGACGTGCCTTGCACCTGTTTGTCCTGGTAATCAAAGCCTGCGGCCAGCACGGTATCGTCGGAAAGGTCAGCCTCGAGAATGCCGTAGCCCACCGCCCGCTGCAGCCCATAGTTGTCACGAAAAGACTTGCTGTCGCGGTAAGCCAGCACGCTACGCCCGCGCAGTTTGCCGTCGAACGCCAGCGGGCCGCCCACGTCAACGTAGCTGTAGTAGTTGTCATGGCTGGCGCCACTGATGCCGGTCTTGGCCTGCCACTGGGCGGTAGGGCGCTTGCGCACCATGTTGACGGTGGCCGAAGGGTCGCCTGCGCCCGTGGTCAGGCCCGTCGCGCCGCGCACTACTTCGATGCGGTCGTAGATGATGGTGTCGGCGTCGGTCTTCATGTAGCCGAAAGTGTTGAGCATCCCGTCAACCTGGAAGTTGCTGATGCCATAGCCTCGGGCGGAGTAGTAGACACGATCGGAGTCGTAATGCTGAACGTTGACGCCCGTGGTCTGGCGCAACACATCCGTCAGGGTATTGAGATTGAAGTCGTCCATCTGCTGGCGTGTGATCACCGAGATCGATTGCGGGGTTTCCTTGACGGAGAGGTTCAGCCGCGTGGCGGTGCTCATCGAGCCAGTAGTGTAGGCGCCGGTGTGCTCGGTGGTGGCGCCCAGGCCGTCGGCGCTGATGGTGGTCGCGCCCAGTTCCAGGGCTTTGGCGGGGGCTGTATCGGGGGCGGGGTCGGCCCGCGAATCCGGGCTCAGCGCCAGGCTGAACAGGCCGAGGGTGAAGGTCATGGAACGGGTGAAGGGCGCAAACATCGCTGCAGACTCCTTGTCGTCTTTGATACCTCCCCAGGCGGGGAGGGCTTGGTTCAAAGACGAAAGGAACTGCGGAACTTTAGGTTCAAACGAGAATGATTGTTATCTTTCTATTACAAGGCCCTGGCTTACTTGGCCACCACTTCGGCGCCGTCGGCCTTCTTGGGCTTGATCAGGCTGAAGTCGATCAGTGCCTTCTGCTTGGTCTCGTAAGGGTTGCCGATCAACAGGGGGCGTGGCTTGAAGCTGTCGCTCACCAGGCTCTTGCTGTGGTCCAGCTCATCGAAACTCAAGCCTGCCATGTCGGCCCAGGTGTGGATCAACTGCGAACTGCTGTAAGGCCGCTGCAAGTCGCCGGCGAAGCTCCAGTCGTGACTTTCGCGCCATTTTGGCGAGGCGTAGGCCATGAACGGGATGGTGTACATCGGCGCGGTCGGCTTGCCTTCGTTACGGCCCAAAGTGTCGTGGCCGGCCGAGTCGAACACGTCTTCGCCGTGGTCCGAGAGGTACAGCAAAAAGCCGTTGGGGTCGGTCTTTGCGTAGTCCTTGATCAGGCTGGAGACTACGAAGTCGTTGTACAGCACCGCGTTGTCATAGCTGTTATAGGTCGGCAACTGCGCATCGCTGACACCCGCCGGCACGCCCTGGCGGTCGGTGAACTTGTCGAAGGTCTGCGGGTAGCGGTACTGGTAGCTCATGTGGGTGCCCAGCAGGTGCACCACGATGAACTTGCGTTCGGCGGTATCGGCCAGGGCCTTGGAAAACGGCGCCAGTACATCGCCGTCGTACTGACGGGCGTTCTGGTTGCGGTTGTTGTTCAGGTACACCTGCTCGTCGGCCTGTTCGGAAAAGGTCGTGAGCATGGTGTTGCGTTTGGTCATGGTCTGCTGGTTGGTGATCCAGAAGGTCTTGTAGCCAGCCTGTTTCATCACGCTGACAATCGACGGTGTCTTGAGGTACAGGTCCGGGTTTTCTTCGTCAGCGAAGGTCAGCACCTGTTGCAGCGCTTCAATGGTGTAGGGGCGCGGGGTGATGACGTTATCGAACACGGCCAGTTGGTCGCGCAGCTTGTCCAGCTCCGGCGTGGTGTTGCGCGGGTAGCCGTAGAGGCTCATGCGCTGGCGGTTGGTCGACTCGCCGATGACCAAGACAAGTGTGGACGGCTGGCCGGCCATGCTGTCCTTGAGGTTGTTCAAGGGCGGGATCTTGCTTGCACTGGTGAGCATGCCTTGCATGTTGTCCAACTGCTCGGTGTAGCGACGATAGGCGACGATCATCTGCCAAGGCACGGCAGGCTCGATGCGGGTTTCGAAACGATCGATGGCCAATTCCATGGTTTCGCTGGTGGCGATCTGCTTGACCAGTGGGTAGCCCACCACCGCCAGGACGATGGCTATGGCTGCCACGATCGACTGGCCGCGAGGCAGATACACCGGGCGCAAGCGCGTCCACAGGAAGATGGCGAAGGCGGTGTGGGCAATGAACGCCAGCACGATCCACCAGGCAAAGTATTGGGTGGCGTATTCGCCGGCTTCAGAGATGTTCGACTCGAACATGATGAAGATGACGCTCTGGGAGAATTCCTGCTGGTAAATGAAGAAATAACCCAGGCTCGCCATGGAGCAAGCCCACAGCACCACGCCGATCAAGGCGGCGAGCAGGCGCGTACGACGCGGGAACAGCAGCATCGGCGCCAGCCACAGCGCACTCATGAAGAAGGCCTGGCGGAAGCCACTGAAGCCGGAGGTGCCGGTCAGTTGGATAAGAAGTTGGGTAATACCCGAGAAATACCAGAAAAACAGGAATAACCAGCCAAGGCCGGCCCAATCAAAGCCTTTCGCAGTCGTCGTGCTGCGTTTGAATATCGCCATCCAGCGCCCCATCAGAAAAAGATTGTCGCGCGCAGGCGCGCAACATCGGGCCGCCCAGGAAGTGAGCGGCATCGCGGAACGGGAGTATCAAGAGGGGAATGTGAAAACTTTGTGAGTTTTCTGTAGGTATTGCCTTACAACGCGTTCGGCCAAGACTTCAGCACAGGACTGGCTTGGCATCTGACGGCTGATCGAGCTGGGCTTGAAGGTGCAAGCGCAGGCGCAGGACTTCCTGTTGCAACTGATCGCGCTCGTCTTTCAACTGGCGCAGTTCATCGCGACGGAGGGTGACGTAGAGGGTCTGTGGCGGACGGGTCATCTGTGCTGTGCTCATTGCTTACCTCGCAAATAGCCGGTAGATCGCGGTGCCAAAACTGGTTTCTGGCAACAGTCGGAAGCAAGTTTGAATTCTTTTTCGCAGCAAGGGAACTTTTTTATTTTTGGTGGTCGTGTGACTTTTGCCGGGGTGATGGTGAAACGATGGCAACTTTTTTGCCATGAAACTACACGGATCCGCTCTGGACTAACCCTCATTAGCCTCATTGCGCTATAAACTATGTCACACATTTTTTAGAAGTTAGGAGCATCAGCACATGCAACTGGGGATTATCGGACTAGGCCGCATGGGCGGTAACATTGCGCGGCGCCTGATGCTCAATGGGCATACCACCGTTGTATACGACCGTAACGAAGCCTTCGTCAAAGCCTTGAGCGAGGAGGGCGCCACCGGCGTCGCCGACTTGAAAGCGCTGGTGGCCGGCCTGCAAAAGCCCCGTGCTGTCTGGGTCATGTTGCCGGCGGGCGCGCCCACTGAAGACACCATCAACGCACTGAGCGAACTGCTGGAAGACGGCGATGTGATCATCGACGGCGGCAACACCAACTACAAGGACGACGTGCGTCGCGGCAAGGCCCTGGCTGAAAAGGGCCTGCACTATGTGGACGTGGGCACCTCGGGCGGCGTCTGGGGCCTGGAACGTGGCTATTGCATGATGATCGGTGGCGACACCGAGACCGTGAATCGCCTCGACCCGATCTTCAAAAGCCTCGCGCCGGGCCTGGGTAACATTCCGCGCACCAAGGACCGTTCGGCCTCTGCCGACCCACGTGCCGAGCAGGGCTACATTCACGCCGGCCCAGCGGGTTCCGGGCACTTCGTCAAGATGATCCACAACGGCATCGAGTACGGGATGATGCAGGCGTTTGCCGAAGGTTTTGACATCCTCAAGACCAAGAACTCGGAAAACCTGCCGGAAGACCAGCGCTTTGACCTCAACGTTGGCGACATCGCCGAAGTCTGGCGTCGTGGCAGCGTGGTGTCGTCCTGGCTGTTGGACCTGACCGCCGACGCCTTGGCCACCGACCCGAAACTCGACGGCTACTCGGGCTCCGTGGCCGACAGCGGTGAAGGCCGTTGGACCATCGAAGCAGCCATGGAGCAGGCGGTGCCGGTTCCGGTGTTGTCGACCTCGCTGTTCGCGCGTTTCCGTTCCCGCCAGCAGAGCACCTACGGTGACAAAATGCTGTCTGCCATGCGCTTCGGCTTTGGCGGCCATGTGGAGACTTCCAAAAAATGACCGCCAACGGCAAGAAACCCAAGGCCGAACCTGCTCCACCCACCACATTGTTTCTGTTTGGCGCCCATGGCGACCTGGTCAAGCGCTTGCTCATGCCGGCGCTGTACAACCTCAGCCGTGACGGGTTGCTCGGTGATGGCCTGCGTATCGTCGGCGTTGATCACAACGCCATCAGCGATGCGGACTTTGCCAAGAAACTCGAGGACTTCATACGTACCGAAGCCTCCAGCAAAGTCAGGGGCAATGCCGAGAACGCCCTCGACCCCGCGTTGTGGGCACAACTGGCCAAGGGCATCAGCTACGTCGAGGGCGATTTCCTCGACGACAGCACCTATGCCGATATCGCCAGCAAGATCGCTGACAGCGGCACCGCCAATGCGGTGTTCTATCTCGCCACTGCACCGCGCTTCTTCAGTGAAGTGGTGCAGCGCCTGGGCAGTGCCGGTTTGTTGAATGAAACGGACGAGGGCTTTCGGCGCGTAGTTATCGAGAAGCCGTTCGGCTCCGACCTGGCCACCGCCGAGGCGCTCAACGCCTGCCTGCTCAAGGTGATGAGCGAGAAGCAGATCTACCGCATTGACCATTACCTGGGCAAGGAGACGGTGCAGAACATCCTGGTCAGCCGTTTCTCCAACGTGCTGTTCGAAGCGTTCTGGAACAACCACTACATCGATCACGTGCAAATTACTGCCGCTGAAACCGTCGGCGTTGAAACCCGGGGTAATTTTTTCGAAAAAACCGGCACCTTGCGCGACATGGTGCCCAACCATCTGTTCCAGCTGCTGGCAATGGTCGCCATGGAGCCGCCGGCAGCCTTTGGTGCCGACGCGGTGAGGGGTGAGAAGGCCAAAGTGGTCGGTGCGATCCGCCCCTGGTCGCTGGAGGATGCGCGGGCCAACTCGGTGCGCGGCCAATACACCGCTGGCGAAATCGCTGGCAAGCCATTGCCCGGGTATCGCGAAGAAGCCAACGTCGCGCCGGACAGCAGCACCGAGACGTTCGTCGCGCTCAAAGTGATGATTGATAACTGGCGTTGGGTCGGTGTGCCGTTTTACTTGCGTACCGGCAAGCGCATGAGCATCCGCGACACCGAGATCGTGATCTGCTTCAAGCAGGCGCCTTATGCACAATTTCGCGATACCGAAGTCGATGAACTCAAGCCCACTTACCTGAAAATCCAGATCCAGCCTAACGAAGGCATGTGGTTCGACCTGTTGGCCAAGCAGCCTGGGCCGACCCTGGAGATGGCCAATATCGAATTGGGCTTTGACTACAAGGACTTCTTCGAGATGCAGCCGTCGACGGGTTACGAAACCCTGATCTACGACTGCATGACCGGCGATCAGACCCTGTTCCAGCGCGCCGACAACATCGAGAACGGTTGGCGTGCGGTGCAGCCGTTCCTGGATGCGTGGAAGGAAGATGATGGTATCCAGGCCTACAAGGCCGGTGAAGATGGCCCAGCGGCGGCCGATGCCTTGCTGGCCCGCGATGGCCGCGCCTGGCATAGCCTCGGATGAGTGACGTGACGATTCATCCCATCCGGTTTGTCCTCAGTGATGTGGACGGGACGCTATTGCATCCCGACCACAGCCTCAGCCAACGCACCGCCGATGCCATTCGCGCTATGCGCGAGGCTGGGGTGATTTTCAGCCTGGCCAGCGGGCGTCCGCCCAAGGCCATGCGGCATTTGATCGAGACCTTTGGCATCGATGTGCCGGTGGCTGGCTTTAATGGCGGTACGTTGGTCAACCCGGATGGCAGCATCCTGGTTGCTCATCATCTGCCGGCGGAAGCTGCACTCATCACCCTGGCGCTGTATTCCGCCGAGCCGGACGTGGAAGTCTGGGTGTTTGCAGATGGCGACTGGCTGCGCCGTGATCCGCCCGGGCCCATGGTGCAGCGCGAAGCCGATGGCTTGGGCTATGGGCCGGTAGTGGTGGAGAGTTTCGAGCCTTACCTGGACAGGGTCGACAAGATCGTCGCCGCTAGCAACAACACCCAGTTGTTGGTGGAGCTGGAAGCGCAATTGCAGCCGAAAGTGCAGGGGTTGGCCCAGGTGTCGCGTTCGCAGCCGGTGTATCTGGACGTGACCGCGATGCTGGCCAACAAAGGCGAAGCCTTGAAAACCCTGGCTGAACACCTGGGCGTACCGCTTGCACAAACGGCTGCGATTGGAGACGGTGGCAATGACCCGGCGATGTTTCATGTGGCGGGGTTGTCGATCGCCATGGGCCAGGCCGAAGAAACCGTCAAGCGCCAGGCCAATGTGGTCACCGGCAGCAATGTCGAAGACGGCGCTGCCGAGGCGTTCGAACGCTTTATTCTCGCCGCACGTTAAGCGTGCAAGTATGACTGTACAACTTCCAGCTCAAGTTTTACTTGGGCTGGAAGTTGCTGCATTGCATTACTTTGGCATCGCCCAGTGTTGCAACTGGTGGCCATCTTTATCGAGCTCGGCACGGGCCTGCAATAGCAGGTTTTCAAGTTGGGCCGGGTCGGTATAGGCAGTCGACGGCAACTGTTTGCTGCCGATACGGGTGTTGGTGCGGTCGATGACGCTCAGGCTGAGGGCGCCAACGCCATCGTGCCAGGCCACGCATTGAAAAGGCTGGAAGGCACGGTCTGCAATCAAAAGAGCTTCGTTGATGCGCAGCGGAGCGTTCATTTGGGTCTTCTCTCTGTATGCCCATTCAAGTGAGTACCGGCGGTTGGGCGGACCGTGCGGTGGGTTACTTGTACTGATGCACGATGGTGGGGTGCGGGTCACATGCTAGGGCAAGAAATTTTAACGTTCCCTGATTGACGTCATGTAAGCGGCTGTTTTGAAAGCGCAATAAACCTTTGACTGGCGAGCAACTTCTGGCGCGCTACGAAACAGGCATGGCTTTTTGCCCACGCTTATAGCGAAAGGGTACAAGGTAAGCGTCAAGATCTTGCTAGGGTTACCAACAGTCGACACAAACTGTTGTTTCTAAATAACTTTAACAATATTGGCGCCAAGGAACAGTCATGGTTGCGACACCCGCCCAACGCCGCTTACTGGTGGTCGACCCCTGTGACGATTGCCACGGGTTATTACCCGGTTTACGCACCGCCGGCTGGGAAGTGGACAGCTGTGCCTTGGAGGCGGTAGGTGAGCGCTCCTGCGATGTGGGCCTGCTGCGTTTGCAACGCGATCACCTGGAACGCCCTGAAGCAGTCAAGGAGTTGATTGGTCGCAGCGGCACCGAGTGGATCGCCGTGCTCAGCCAGGATGTACTGCGTTTGCAGAACGTCGGCGATTTTGTCTGCGAATGGTTTTTCGACTTTCACACCTTGCCCTTCGATGTCTCCCGGGTGCAGGTGACCCTGGGCCGTGCGTTCGGCATGGCGCGCCTGCGTGGCAAGGGCTACGCCCCGGTGGATGAGCCCCATGAATTGCTGGGCGAAAGCCGTCCCATCCGAGAGTTGCGCAAATTGTTGTCCAAGTTGGCGCCTACTGAGTCCCCGGTGTTGATCCGCGGTGACAGCGGTACGGGCAAAGAGTTAGTGGCCAAGACTTTGCACCGCCAATCCCAGCGGCACGCAAAGCCGTTCGTCGCGATCAATTGCGGCGCCATCCCTGAACACCTGATCCAGTCCGAGTTGTTCGGCCACGAAAAAGGCGCGTTCACCGGCGCCCACCAGCGCAAGATCGGACGTATTGAGGCGGCCAACGGCGGCACCCTGTTCCTCGATGAAATTGGCGATCTGCCTATGGAGCTGCAAGCCAACCTGTTGCGCTTTCTTCAGGAAAAACACATCGAACGCGTTGGCGGCAGCCAGCCGATCCCGGTGGATGTACGCGTGTTGGCTGCCACCCACGTCAACCTCGAGGCCGCGGTGGAGAAGGGCGCTTTTCGCGAAGACCTGTATTACCGCCTGAATGTGCTGCAAGTGGTCACCGCGCCGTTGCGCGAACGCCATGGCGACGTGGCGATGCTGGCCAACCACTTTTCGCGTTTCTACAGCCAGGAAACCGGACGGCGCCCGCGCAGTTTCAGCGAAGAGGCCTTGGTGGCGATGGGGCAACACCCGTGGCCGGGCAATGTGCGTGAACTGGCCAACCGCGTGCGGCGCGGCCTGGTGCTGGCCGAAGGGCGGCAGATCGAAGCGGTTGACCTGGGGCTGCAAGGCCAGCAAGTCATTTCGGTGGCGATGGCGACATTGGAAGACTACAAGCATCGTGCCGAACGTCAGGCGCTGTGCGATGTGCTCAACCGGCACAGCGACAACCTCAGTGTTGCGGCCCGCGTGCTGGGGATTTCCCGGCCGACGTTCTACCGGTTGCTGCACAAACACCAGATCCGCTAGGGCGGGTAAACCCAATGTGGGAACTGGCTTGCCTGCGAAAGCGGTGGTTCAGTTAAAGCTTCAGTGACGGACACACCGCCATCGCGGGCAAGCCCGCTCCCACAGGGGATCTGTGCCAGGCGTTGATTCTGTGGGCAATACATGGCCAATGTGGGAGCTGGCTTGCCTGCGATAGCGGTGGTTCAGTTGAAGATTGGGTGACTGGCACACCGCTATCGCGGGCAAGCCCGCTCCCACAGGGGACTTGTGCCAGGCGTTGATGTTGTGGGCAATATAAAGCCAATGTGGGACCTGGCTTGCCTGCGAAGGCGGTAGTGCAGTCACCGATGCAGCAACTGACACACCGCCCGCAGGCAAACCAATCAGAAGTAATACGGGAATTTCAGGCTGAACGTAAAGTCCGGTGCATCATCGGTCATGCCAATCGCCAGGTTCGGCACGATGGTCAGGTTATCCGAGGCGGCAATCGTCATACCCACGTTGAAGTAGCCCGCGTTGGCATCGCTGGACACCACCGATTGCCAGTCGCCGCCATCCGGCTTGAGCTTGCTCTTGCGCTGCACCAGGTCGGAAACCGAGAACGACATGCTCATCTTCTCGTTCAGGGCAAAGGCGACGCCGACCCCGAATTGGAAGCTGTCCCCCAGGCGCACCTTGCCTCCCACCTTCTGATTGACTTGACTGCTGATGTCATCGAACGAGTCTTCAAAGTTGTGGGTGTACGACAACGAACCGAACAACACGGCCGGGTCGAAGGTCTTGACCAGGGAGATGCCCGGCGTGACCGACCAGACCCCGTTGCCCGTGGGCAGGCTTTCGGGCACGTAGAGGTTGTCGTTGTTAGGTTGCTTGACCAGTTTGATGCCGAAGGGCTCTTTGCCCGTCGGGGCCTTGACGCGCACCGACACCACCGCATCGGGCAAGGTCGGGGTTTCGTCGAGGAACTTGTAAGCCACGCCAAAATTGACATCGCCGATGGTCGGGTCACGGGTCACGGAACCTTCGGAGGTGGCGGTGGCGTCGTTGCCGGCGCCGCCCGACTGGTAGGTGGACTCGCGGTACACCACCGGCACGTTCAGGTCGAACTGCCAGCGGTTGTCGACGTTGTAGCGCCCGGTAAGGTCCAGGGTCCAACTGTCGGACTTGATCCGGTCCAGGTTGATGTTGCCGAGGAAAATCGAGTCCAGCGCCAGGAAACCATTGAGCGTCAACTGGCGCGCGTCATAACGGGCATAGGTGATGCCGGTTTCCACGCTGAACTTGCCATTGCCGAAAAAGCCGCTGGCCTCGTTGTACAGGTTGCTCACACTTTGCGCAGGGGCCGAGTCGTCCTTGAGGGCCTGGCCGTAGGAGCTGCCACCCCCGCCAGCGCCACCGGATGCCGCGGCTGCGCCCGTACCGCTAGCCGCGACAGTGTTAGCGCCGTTCTTGAAGTCAGCCGGTGATTTGGCCAGGCGCCTGGGGGCGGGCGTTGCCGGTTGGTCCTCGACCTGGCGCACACGTTGCTCCAGCACGGCCAAGGCTTTTTGCTGCACGTCGTAGCGTTGCTTGAGTTCCAGCAGTTCCTTCTTCAGGGTTTCGATGTCAGCGTCTGGCGCGGCATACAGCACGGATGCGGGCAAGAGCGTACTCAAACAAACCACCGCACGTAGCGATAACGATCGATGCATGAAATAAGCCGTCCTTTTCTAATGCGAAAGTGTCGAGGGTCAGCGTAGTTCAATAACCGAGCGTGCGTAGGCCTTTGAGTTGATCCAGGTTGCAGTTCAACGCGGCGTTGTTCAGCCCGTTATTGTTCATCACGACATTGATCTGGGTGATGTTTCTGACAAGGTTGCTATCGCCGGTCAATACCGTGCCCTGCAGCACATTGCCCGCGCCGATCTGTTGCAGGCTGTTGCCCTGGTTGTGATTGGCCTGGATGGCCATCTGCACGCCGCCACTGTTGGCCGATACGCTGACACGGCCCGCGGCGCTGTCCCCGGTCACTGTGCCGCCCGCCACCAGCACCTGGCCGGACTGCAGGTTATTGGCGGGGCTAACCCCATTTTCGACGTTGATGCCCACATTGTTGTAGGCGGCGTTGCCATCGCCGGCGGCGCGTACACTTTGGGTCACGCCCTGGCCGCTGCCGAGGCCGGCACCACCGACCACATTTCCGGTGCCCGTGTTGGGGCGCGTGCCGGTACCGGTCGAGCCGGTGGTTTGCACGTAGAACTGTGGGGTAATGGTGGTCTTGTCGATGTGCATGTTGGCTGTGCCGGTGATGTTGTCACCGACGGCATTGGTCCAGGTGCTGCTCATGACAATGCCAAAGCTGATGATGCGCCCCGGCATCACGTAACGACCACGCAGTTCGGCCATTTCGGCGTCCTTGAGTTCGATGGGCTTGAACCCCGAGGACGCATAAGCAGGCATTGAGGCGGCCAGACACAAGACCGTCAGCCAACGGGAAGTGTTCATCTGCTGCTCCTGGGGCGTCCTGCCCCTTATTGCGCTTCTAGAAGAAGTCGCTCTGGATAAAACCGAAATCCATCAGCTCGGCATCGCCCACAGGCCGGAACTCATTCATCTGGCTCTTGGCGGTCAGCGGCAGGGGCGGGTCGAGCAAGACGTTGGCCTTGTCGTAGCCCTCGCCCAGTACGGCGAAGACAATGCCATTCCAGCCTTTGACGAAATCGTCATGGGAATAGCGCTTGTGGCCCAATACGGGGTCGCCGATGTACACCCAGTCCTTGTCGGCCCGTTGCAACACCACGAAGTGCTTGTAGCCGCGGATTTCCAGCAGCACCACCACGGGGATTTTCACGGTCAGCAGGGTCTCGGGCGCGATCTTGTAGCCCCGGGCACGCATGCCGATGCTTTCGAGGTAGCGCTTCATGTCCAGCATGGAAAAGCCCTGGGTTCGTACCAGATCCTGGTCGGCAGTGACCAGCATGCCTTTGATGATGTGTGCTTCGTCGACGTCCAGCCAATAGGCCTGGCGCAGGATGGTGGCGAGTGCCGCGGCACCGCAGCTGAAATCGGTTTTCTGTTCCACCAGATTGGCGAACCGGCGCTCGCGAATGCTCTCCACCTTCTTGAAAATCACCGCACCGCCGGGCATGGCGGAGATTGCCATGGTGCCTGCCCAGGTCGTGCCGGTGAGTAACATCAGGAGGGTGAGGGTCGCGATACGCATGATCGAATGACCTGTTGGACACTGGAATAAAAAGGGCCTTGTCGCCAAGGCCCCGTTGGATCAGAAGCGCACGCCGCTGGCGCAGACGCTGCAACCTTGGCCGATCGACAGGCTGTTGCTGCCTTGGTTGCCCGCACCGGATTGCAGGTTGACACCTACGTTGCCGGAGTTGCGGTTAACCGAGTTGTCGAGGCTTGCGTTGTTGGACACGTACTGAGGCTTGCCATAACCATGGCTGCTGGCGGCCGTGTTCAGGTAGCTGTTGTTGAGCGAGTTCTGCTCGGTGTTGGAAGCCGCTGCGATGTTCTTGCCGTCAGCGGTGGTGATGGCCAGGTTGTTTTTACCCTGGTTGCCCTGGCCGGCCTGGCCGTTGTAACCCACGTTGCCGGAGTTGCCGGTGATGGAGCCGTCCAGAGAGGCGTTGTTTTGCGTGCCTTTGTTGACGAAGTTGTTATGCGAGCTGCCTTGGTCGACATCAATCACGGCAAACACGGTGGCGAAGTCGCCTTTGGCACTGGAGATGGCGCCGGCGTTGTCAGCCTGGTTTCCGGAACCTGATTGTGCGTTGACCCCGACATTACCGCTGTTGCTATTTACCGAGTTGTCGGCTGATGCATTGTTCTCGGTGTTGGTGTCATCGAATTTGTTGTGTTCGCTTTTTTGCACATCGGTGACGACAGCGGCCACGGTACCGGTGGGTTGTGGGGTTGGATGCCAGCCACCCGCTTGAGCAGCAGCAGCCATGAGTGCGGCGAGAGCGAAAACCATTGGTTTCAGAGCCATTTGAGGTTTCATGGTGTTTCTCCTTGCTTCTAATTAGTTGGTTAAGTGTTGGTACGGTCTAACGAACGTCTACCAAGCGGTTACTTGATAGTGATGCCCAGGGTGTTAGCCACTCGGTTCCCCACCCCGGCACTCTGGTTCACCTGTGTCACTCCTCGGCTGCCGGTGAAGGCCTGGTCGCTGGTCACGACCTGGCGGCTGCCAGTGGTGGGGGTGAGCCCTGAGTCGGTTGCCAGCGTCGTCGTGTTCTGTTGCAACAGGACGCTGTCATCGATGCTCTGCGGGCCAGGGTTGAGGCTGATCCGCACAGCGTTGATGGATTGGTTATTGGCCCCGGCAGACTGGTTGATGCCCAGCACACCGTTGCCACTGCTGAATGAGTTGCCCTGGATCGCGGCCTTGGCGTTCAGGGACGGGTCGACCTTGCCGTCGACGCGCTGGATGTCGAGGTTGGTGGCCTGGCCACCGAGCGCGATGGCGCGGCTGTTGGACATCTGCTGCCCCGTGCCGGCGGCCTGGTTGATCGACAGCACACCGTCGTACTGCTGGCCGCTGTGGTTGATCACCGCGCTGTTGTCGGCCATTGCCGAGGCGCTGCCCAGCAGGGCGAATATCAACAGGGCGCGCTTCATCACTTGCCCCCCATCATGCTGCCGAGGTTGTTGAGCGGCGCCATGCCACGCTGGACCGAGTCGCTGATCTGCCCGCCCATGCTGCCGCCGCTGCCCGCACCGTGGCCGGCCGCTGCGCCAGCGCCAAGTGTCGACATGCTGTTTTGGGTGGCGCCCAGGCCCGACAAGCTGCCATTGGGCTGAAGGGAGCGGGCGAGGCTGGAACCACTGCTGATGCCGCCGATGTCCCTGTCACTGAGTTCGCCGGTCAGGGCGCTGTTGATCTCTTTGCTGGGGTTGGCGTTGGCGGTATTGGGGTAGGGGTCGGGCAGGGAGGTGCGCCCGTACATGTGGCCCTGCACCGTACGCCCGGTCACGATCACACCGTCACCCGCCTGGCTCGTCAGGCTGACACCTGCACTGAGCACGCAACCGATCAGCAGTACGTTTATCGACGAGGTGTGTGTGAGTGTGTTCACGGCGGCAGTCCTTATTCTTAACGCTGACCCTAAACAGCGTTGTCAGGGAAAGAGCAGAAGGCGTGCCGCTTTTTATTAGATGTTGATATTCAAGGGGTTGGGATTAAGTCGGGGCAAAGTGATGGCAACTCTGTTTCAGGGTTGAAACAGTCCTGAGCGCTTGAGATATGCCTGTGCTCGCCTCACGCCGTCTCAGCCATGTAACACTGCCTGTGACAGAACCATGAATCCGCACACGGCGGGCGATGCAGGTGAGGGAGGTGTTTCAAAAATGGACACCCGCGGCCCAAACGTATCGCTTCGTGCGAGCGGGCTCAGCCCTTGGGGGTTTTACGCGGAATGGAATTGAGCACGGGGTTGCCGTCCTGGTTTTGGGTCAGGTAGACCGGCAACACCTTGGGCAGGGAGGGCACGAGGTTGTTGACCTCGTTGATGTTATAGATACCGCCGACGCGAATCGCACCGGTACTGGCGTCTGCAAGCATCACCGGCTTTTTCAGGTAGCGGTTGATCAGGGGCAAGGCGTCCGTGAGGGTCAGGTTGTCGAGCACCAGCTTGCCCTGGCGCCATGCCAGCGCGGTGTCATCGGGATTGATAGCGGCGACCTGCGGGGTGGCGTCACCCTGGCGGAAACTGGCTTGCATGCCTGGGCTAAGCGGCACACTGGCATGCTCGCCGTCGCTGGAGATCTGCACCGAGCCCTCCAGTAACATCACCCGCACCTGATCTTCATATTCCCAGACATTGAACTGCGTGCCGGTCACTCGCACCTGGCCTTCGCCGGCCCGCACGATAAACGGGTGGTTGCTGTCGTGCGTGACGTTGAAGAACGCTTCGCCCTTTTTCAGGGTGACACGGCGCTGGTCCTTGTAATGGCTGTAGACCAATTCGGTACCCAGGTTCAACTCCACTTGGCTGCCATCGCCCAGGGTGACTTTTTTCAAGCCATTGGCTGCTTCGAACCGTTCATATGAGCTGGGCAACCAGCCCGCTTCCCAGCCGGTGAGGGCGGCAAGCGGCAATGCCGCCAGGCACACCGCTGCGGCCACCGCGTAGGTGCGCAAGCGGCTGGCCGGCTTCTTGATTGGGACCACCACCGCCTCAGGCTTGTCGCGGGGCAGGTGGTCGGCCACGTCCCAGATTTCGAGCATGGCTGCATATTCGAAGGCGTGCAGCGGATGGCCATCGTGCCACTGGGTAAAAGCCTGACGTTCGCCCGCCGTGCAATCTGCAGCATGCAGGCGCATGCACCAATGCGCGGCGGCGTCGGTGATGGCGTCATATTCGGTTTCTGAAAGGGGCTTTTCGCTCATTAACTCATCCTGATTTCCCACATTCTAACCTCCCAAGGTAGACGGCGAGAACCGCATCATGGCGATTGCACATCAATTGGAACTTATTCTTGTTTGTGTGCGCCTAAAAAATCAGGAATTAACCTGTCGTCCACTATGGAGTACGAAAATGTTGAAGAAAACCTTGATCGCCCTGTGTGCTACTTCCGCGCTGTTGAGCGCTGGCGCCGCCATGGCCGACAAGCCGGGTGCAGGCTGGATCACCATTGAGAAAGCCATCGAGGTGGCGAAAACCAAGGCCGGCTACATTGAGGTCTACGCCGCTGAAGCGGATGACAATGGCTATTGGGAAGTCAAAGGTCGCAAGTCCGATGGCATCGTGTATGAGGCGCGCATCGACGGCGCTTCCGGTAACGTGCTGCGTGACCAGAAAGACTGATGCACTCGCCGGGGGCCGTTCAGGCCCCCGGCTCCAACTGGCGGCCAAGATGGGTGATCAGGTACGTCACCGAGTCGGCGTTGGCCAGGATGGTGTCAATACGCTTATCAGGGACTGACATGAAAATGATCCTCGCGTCCTGCAGGGTCTTGGCGCCAGTAGCCTTGAAAATTTTCTTTTCAATTGCAGAACCAGGCTTAAAGTCTTCCCACAATTCGGTGAGGCTGTCTTGAGTCTTGAACAGCATCGTTGCAGGCGTCATCGTCGATAACGCGGTGCTGCGCAAATCTTCCAGGGTGGTTTTAAGCACTTCGGCGCCGGGCCTTGCGACATTGATCAAGTCTGGGAAGGGTCGCATGCTGTCCAGGTAGGCAATGTCCACGGTGTCGAGCTTCAAGTGCGATAATTCGTGAATCAGCGTGCTGGCCCTGGCGTGCGTCGATATGTTGAACGCCACATTCTCCAGCAGACGGTTCTGGTAGACGTCCAGATTGGGGTCGAAGAATCGGCTCAGCAGATACAGCTTGCGTTCTCTGTCGGCGGGAATCATGAATGCATAATCCGACGCCGGATCCTGTCGGCTGGTGCCCGCGACAAAGCGCATGGAGTTCGGACCGGTCAAGCTGGGGTCGGTGAGTTCATCGATGATCTCGTCGATTATTTTTGTGACTCTCAAGACCTGGTCCGGGGTCAGTGTGACGACACCAAACATTTCTCCTAAAAATCGCCCAACCCGGCTGTCAGGGTCGCGTTGTACAGCAAATTGCGTAACGTTACGGCGGCAGTTCAGCGCGTAATAAGTCGCAAAGTTCAACGCTTCAGTGATGGCTTGGGCTTTCCAATAGGTCAACGCGCCAATATCGCGGATGCCGACCGCTTCAATGTTGATATCCCGTGCTTCATTGCGCCACGTCTTGAGGTACGACTGAGCCCTGCCGAAGCGCGGCTCCTGGCCGCCCAGCTCCAGTACCCATATGCTCTGTGCATTGCGGCCGATGTACGGCCCCTCCTGCTCGTCGTTGGCGAGGCGCCAGTGTTGTGCGGCTTTCTTGACGCTATACACCTTGCCGGCCAGCGGCACGTAGTATTTCGAGTTTTCCTGGTCTTCATACACCTGGCTGAGCGTGCTCTTTTTCAGGTCTTGCAACGCCACGTCCTGTGCCTCGAACGGCTGCAGCCGGGTGCGCGAAGGGCAGGTGACATGCCAGGTGGCGAGGGTGGTGGCTGCGGGCAGTGACTCATCTGTCAGCTCGGCCAGCGAGCGCTCCTTTTCAGTGGGTGGGGCAATGACGGTGCCGTCCAGCGCACTGCGCAGGGCGGCCATTTGCGCCACGCCCCTGACGAAATCCTTGAATGCAGCCTTCCACTGGTGTAGCTGCAAGGCTTCGGCCGAGCGCTTGAACAAGGTGTAGCTGCGCCATACCACCAGCGGATAGGCGAGTTTGCCGGCCATGAACTGCACCGCCGTCGGGATGTCCTTGCCGAACAGACGCGTTGCGTGATCCCACAGGGTCTTGGCGCCTTCTTCGAATTGGCTGCCCAGCACCTTGAGCAACATCAATGTGTTTTCACTGAACAGGTAATGCAGCACATTGCCCGTCACTGCCGAAGCGGCTAGGCGGATATCGGGCGGGCTATGCTGGTTGTTTTTCAGCAAGTGGCGGTAAGTGGCCTGATGCGGATCTTCCAGGTGCATAAGCACCCAGTCCTGCAGGGCGCCTGGCCCTTGTATCTCATCCAGCAAGGCCGTTTCATCCGCGTACTCCTTGAACACATGCTGTTCGCTGTAGGGCGCGTAGAGCACCCATGGACCCTCGCCGGGAAGCTGCGGGCCGATCAGGTACACGCCCAACACCTTGGCGGTACTGGCGCCTTCGGTGGCGATCAGCTCCAGCGGTCGAATCGTCGCCGTGGCCCCGCTGAGTGAAGCTCGGGCCACGGCGTCCGGCATATCGAAAATCTGCTGGACCAGGCTCAAGGCTCGCGTGGAAAGCCGCTCCTGCAACCTTTGCTCGTGGGCGTGTTGCAGCGCTTGCCACGGCAACTGACGGCAAAACAGACGTCTGCGTTGGCATGCATCATCGGTTTGCGCCTCAAGGTGGCTTCGCACCTGTTGCTGATAAGCGCTTTTGAGATCCAGCTGGCGCACCATTTGTATCACGGCACTTGCGTCCAGGGCTTGCGGTAATGGCTTTGCCGTGCGTGAACGCGGGCGGATGTGTTGAACGGTCAGATCTGGCCAGTGCCGCAACGCAAAGTCGGTCAGGTTGTCGACATTCACATCGAGCATTGCACCGGTGGGGATCAGGATGTGATCGGGGTTGAGCGCCTGGCCGGGAAAGCGCGCCTCAAGCAGCGCCATCAGCGTGGTGAAGGCATAAGCACGCAGGGGTTGGATGTCATGCAGGTAGTCGTGTTCATCGTCGGCGTTGTTGCAGTATTGCTCCAGAAGCTCGGCCTGGTGGATTTGGTCCTGGGGCGGCGCCATCCCCAGCCACAGTGGCAGTGCCTGCTGGTTGACCATGGCATCGGCCAGTGTGATTGCCCTGCCAAGGTTGGTGGGCGGAGGCTGTTCGATGACGGCGTCCAACCGGTCCTGCAAGGCACGGGCGCGCAGGCCCATGGATTGCAGGTGATCCACGCCTTCCATGACCGCGTCGTTGTAGCTGTCTACTCGGTCATTCAACAGGTCCTGATCAATACGTTGCAGCGGGCCCTGGCTAAATGCCTGATGGGGCTCGCGCAAGCAGAACGGCAGATTCTCCAGCAGGCTCAAGCTGTTGAGTGGGTGCGCCAGGCGCTGGGTGATTTCATCGCGCAGGGCGTTGATCGAGGCAAAGACTTCGTAGCCCAGGCGCGGGGTCCAGAGCAGCGCCTGGCCCGAGCGCTGCGGGTCGATACCGCCGCGCTCAGTGATCACGAACGTATTGGCCAGCGGTTGTGGCGTATCGACGGCGTTCAAGTCCAACGTCAAGCCATAGGCATCCGGCAAAAATCCGTTAAGGCCATGGCGTGTCAAGCGCGACAGACTGTCGGGCTGAAATAGCGTGTCGAGAATGGCCTGGCTTGTGGGCGCCAGGGTTTTATCCAGCGACCTCAGCTCGGCTTCGCTGCGTAACCCTACCAGCATCGAGTGGGCGTGTTTGGCGTGAGTCTTGACGAGAAACTCATGGGGTTGCTGGCGCATGGCGTGCTTGGAAAACAGCAGCAGGACGCGCTCGATGACGGTGTTGAACGTCTTGAGCGTCATGCTTGGCAATTGCATGAAGACATTGCCTTCGCCCCGTGTATAGAACTTCGTCCTGGACGAGAAGGGCACCGCAGGCGCCTCTTGGGCCAGGCGTTCAATGAAGTGCTCAAGCATGCTCAATGACTGCACTGCCGGACGCTCTTCACGCTCCTGGGCACGCGTGGCGTAGGTATTGATATACACCTCCTCGGCTTTGACTGGCTGTTGCTGCAGTTGCAGTTCAGCGTTGAGCGTGTCAGCGACGATGCTACGTAAGGTCGGGTGATGCGCGCGCTCCATCGCCAGCGCACGCTCAATCGCCCGCAGGTTCTGAAGCTGCAGCCGGGCGCGCTCGGCCTTGACGGTCGAAGGGCGGCCATTACCGCGGGTGACCGGATGCAAGGTCCAGCGCCCGTTGGTCTCCAGTGTGGCCAGTTGATTGTCCAGCAAGGCACGTACGTCCAGGGCACTGTCGAGCAGGGCTGCGAGGTCCACTTGGCCATCGCTGCGCCGGTAGATTTCCAGGGCGTGGTTAAGGTTCTCCGTTTGCTTGCGCGCAATGTCTTGTACCAAGGTCACGAACACATTGCCGGGTATCGGCCTTGCCGCGACGGCGATCGGGTCCAGGCCGAGCAGCGTGTCGCGCTCATCCAATGAGAGGAAGTTGAGCCATTCGTCCTCGTAGCCTTCGGCCTTGAGCATGCTCAATAACAGGTCTTTGAGGTCGTCGAGGTTTTCCAGCACCTGTAACCCGCGCGATTGGGTGTAGAGGTACGCGTGGTGCTCGGTGATCATCAAGGTGCTCGCCGGTTCAACGTAATGTTGATGGGGGGCATAAAGGCGCACCTTTTCCACGCTGAGGTTTTCGGCATGGGCGCTGCGGGCGCTTTGGTCGCTGAGGAGCAGGGCCTGAAATGCGTGGCTTTCCTCGGCGGTAATTATCTCGGCCTGGCGCTTGAGCAACACATCGAGGCGAAACTTCTGCGCCACGACCTGGGCAAAAAAATCCACGCGCGAGGTGCCGCTGTCGATATCTTCATTCCAGTAGGTCTGCAGCAGGCTTTCCAACAGCTTCGAGAAAGTACTGGAGCTTTGTTCGATCAAGGCTTCCCAACGCTGGTGATCTTCTTCCCGTTCGGAGGCGGTGAAGCCAGTGGTGTCATGTTTTGGGTTCGAGTATTCGCGTGTCTGCCCTTTGGGCCACCCATGGCGCACATAAAATTGCAGCAGCGCTTCGCTCAAGGTCAGCGAGTTGACCCAACGTGGCGTTGCTTGCTCAGCTTCGCGGGTGAAGACATTGACCCGTGTGTCCCGTTGATCCAGGTGTTTGAAATGGGGGCGGGCCATGACGCTCAGCAGCGTGTCGAGCATGTCAGGCAAGGTCGGGGTTTTTTGCAGGTGGTCGAGCATGGCCTTGACGTTATCCAGCTGGCAGGCCTGGAGCATGCGTGCTTGCTCCGGCATGACTTCACCCTCGATGAGCTGAGTGGTCAACACCATGGGCGTGTCAGCGCCCAGCGCATTGCGTTGGTCCATCGACAGGTAGCTCAGCAAAGGGGCGCTCTGCAGTGGGTCTTCCAATTGCTCGATCAACTCGCTCAGCAGGGCGGCGTGGCTGTCATAGACCTGTATGCCGTTATCCGGGGTGTAGAGCAACGCCTTGGCGGCGTCGGGTGTCGGGCTGATCGCGAACGCGCCGGCAAGGGGGATGGGGGGCTTGCCGGAAATGTTGATCAGGACCTTTTCAACGCGCATGGGGTGATCATGCCGGCTTGTGTCCTGCCGAGACTCGTCGGTAGCCAGGTAAAGGTTGTACAGCCAATCAAGGTCTTTGGCGGTGAGCCCCAGCGTGCGTTCACGAACGGTGGGCGAGGCTTTGCCTTGGGGTTTGAGAAACTCAGGGAAGAAATACGGGGGCGTTAAGCGAACCACAGCCTGTCTCCGGCGTGCCAGGAAAAGCACAGGGTAGGCAGGCGCCCGTGGTGCAAGGCGGTAAATATTCAGCGCTGCGCACGTTGACAACGCAGAGAGTGCGTGGTGTTTAATCGAGGGTCTGGATGTCCCATTCGTTGCCCCTTCCAATCATAAAAACGGAGCTTCAAGTGTCTGCGCAGTCGACAGTTGCCACCGCTTGTGCCTCGATCCGCTTCGCTGAACTGGTGGAGTTACTTCAACAGGTCTTCGTCCGGCACGGCACATCGCCGCAGGTTGCTGCGATTCTTGCGCACAACTGCGCAAGTGCCGAGCGTGACGGTGCCCACAGTCACGGTATTTTTCGCATCCCCGGTTACCTTTCGACGCTGGCCAGTGGATGGGTCAACGGCACCGCCGTCCCCAGCGTGACCGATGTGGCCTCAGGCTTTGTGCGCGTCGACGCGGGCAATGGTTTTGCCCAGCCGGCCCTGGCAGCGGCGCGCCCGTTGCTGGTGGAGAAGGCACGCAGCGCCGGCATCGCGTTGCTGGCGATCCATAACTCCCATCACTTTGCAGCCCTGTGGCCGGACGTCGAGCCGTTTGCCGAGGACGGGCTGGTGGCACTCAGCGTGGTCAACAGCATGACCTGTGTGGTGCCCCACGGCGCGGATCGCCCGTTGTTCGGCACCAACCCTATCGCGTTTGCGGCACCACGGGCCGACGGTGCGCCGATTGTGTTTGACCTGGCCACCAGCGCCATGGCCCATGGCGACGTGCAAATCGCCGCACGCAAAGGCGAGCGGTTGCCACCGGGCATGGGCGTCGATAGCCTCGGTCAGCCGACCCAGGACCCTAAAGCCATTCTGGAAGGCGGCGCACTGTTGCCATTTGGCGGGCACAAGGGTTCGGCACTGTCGATGATGGTCGAGTTGCTGGCGGCAGCGTTGACGGGCGGCAACTTCTCTTTTGAATTCGATTGGACGGACCACCCAGGCGCGCGTACGCCGTGGACAGGCCAGCTTCTGATCGTGATCGACCCGAGTAAAACCGCAGGGCAAAGCTTCGCCCAACGCAGCCAGGAGCTGGTGCGGCAGATGCATGCGGCGGGGTTGCGTCGATTGCCGGGGGACCGACGCCATCGTACGCGGGCGAAGTCGCAGGAAACCGGGATCGAACTGGACGCGCAGGCGTTGCGCGAGTTGAGGGCGTTGGCGACGGGGTGAAACAGGCTGCGCGATGCGCAGCCTAAATGGATCAGTTACGGCGACCCAGCAACAGGCCGACCACCAGGCCAAAGCCTGCGGAAATGGCCACGGTCTGCCATGGGTGCCCACCGATGTAAGTCTCGGTGGCATCCACAACCGGCTTGCTGCGTTCACGCACGTTGGACACCGATTCCAGGGCTTGCTTGAGTTTGATGGCAACCTGCTCGCGCAGGGTTTCACCTTCCTCGCCCACCAGGGATGCGCTGCTTTTAAGCAGTTTGTCCGACTCTTCGATCAATGCGCTCAGTTCGCTGAACGCTTGGTCCTTGATTTGATCTTCGACAGCTTGGGCGGCGGTTTTGCGGGCCATTGAGTGACTCCTTGCAGGTGGATGTGGCAGTGAACAATGGAGTATCGGGCGGTGGCAAAAGTTGCAGTTTTTTTGCCGGCGCGCTCATCCGAGGCAAAATCCGGATCGGGAACTTTGGGCCTACAGTGTAAGATGTCACCTATTTGTGCAGCAGGTAATTCAACATGAGCTTCAATCTCGCCAACAAGACCCTCGCCGAACGCGCCGAGCTGGAAGATGAAAAGTCGCGCCTCTACGACCTGTGGCAAACCAACCTGGGCAAGGCCAAAGGCGAAGCCGCGCGCTTGTTCGGTGAGCGCGCCAAACGCAAGGGCAAGTGGGCCGAATGGGTACGTGCCGAACTCGATGGCATGTCGCCGCCGGAGTTTTCCAACATGGTGCGCAGTGAAGTCAACAAGCTGATGGCGGCGGCAAAGTAAAGCACGCCACAATCGCTTCGCGCACCTTGAGCAGCAACGGGTCCAACTGAGCCTGGGTGCGCCAGCCCAACTCCACCGGGTAATGCGGTAGCGCCAGCGGGCAGGGCAGCACGCGCAGGCCGGTCATTTGCGCAATGGCGTGGGCCGCATGCCCGGGAATGGTTGCTACTGCGGTGCTGCCTTTGAGCAGATACGGCAACGCGGCAAAGTGGCTGGTGGACGCGCGCACGTGGCGGCGCAGCCCGTGCGCCGCCAAGCCTTCATCGGTAATGCCGATAAACCCGCCTGACGACACCAATACATGTTCCCGTGTGACAAACCCTTGCAGGTCGATAGTCTCCTCGCCCGGCGCCAGGCTATGGGGGTCTACCAGGCAACGATAGTCACCTTCCCCCAGTACCTGTCGGCTCAGCCTGCGCTCGGTAAAACCGCCGGCGGTAATGGCCAGGTCCAGCGTGCGGTCGAGCAGGGCGGCGGCGACGATCTGGCTGTAGGTCTGGCGAAAGATCACCCGTAGCTTGGGCAGGCGCAGTGCGATGGCCTCCATCAGGCTTCGGCCATAGGCAATCTCGAAGTCATCTGACAGCCCCAGCACCACCGAGCGGCCCTCGTAGTGCAGGTTTTGCGGGCTGATCATCGCCAGGCTCTGGCGGCAGCGATCCAATGCCTCACTGATCACCGGTTTCAACTGGTTGGCACGCAATGTGGGCGCCAGGCCGCGTCCGGTGCGCACGAACAAAGGGTCACCATACAGCTCGCGCAAACGCCGCAAGCCCGCGCTGATCGCCGACTGCGTCACGCCCAAACGCAGCGCCGCACGGCTGGCACTGGACTCGTCGTGCAGGGCTTCGAAGGTTTTGAGCAGGTTCAGGTCAACCTGGGCGATATTCATTTGGCTCATATCATTTAGCACTGAGGTGGGCTTTATTCATGATCGAGTCTGGCCGGAGAATGGGCAACCCCTATCTATCGGAGTGAGCCTGATGCCCGTATCGACTGTCGCAGCCCTGCAAATCGGCGCCTTGCCTGGCGGCAAGGCTGAAACCCTGGCGCAGATCCTGGCCTATGAGGATCAAATCCAGCGCAGTGGCGCGCACTTGGTGGTCATGCCCGAGGCGTTGCTGGGCGGCTATCCCAAGGGCGAAAGCTTTGGCACGCAATTGGGTTATCGCCTGCCCGAGGGCCGGGAAGCCTTTGCACGGTATTTTGCCAATGCCATTGACGTGCCGGGGCCAGAAACCGAGGCGCTGGCCGGGATGTCGGCGCGTACCGGTGCCAGCCTGGTGCTGGGCGTGATCGAACGCAGTGGCAGCACGCTGTACTGCACGGTGTTGTATTTCGAACCCTCGGGCGGCCTGGTGGCCAAGCACCGCAAGCTGATGCCGACCGGCACCGAGCGGCTTATCTGGGGCAAGGGCGACGGCTCGACCCTGCCGGTGATCGACACCGCGGTGGGGCGTATCGGCGGCGCGGTGTGCTGGGAAAACATGATGCCGTTGCTGCGCACCGCGATGTATGCCAAGGGCGTTCAGGTGTGGTGTGCACCCACCGTGGACGAGCGCGACATGTGGCAGGTGAGCATGCGCCATATTGCCCATGAAGGGCGTTGCTTTGTGGTCAGCGCCTGCCAGGTGCAGGCATCGCCCGAGGCCTTGGGTGTGGAGGTTGCCAACTGGCCGGTGGACCGTCCGTTGATTGCCGGCGGCAGCGTGATCGTCGGGCCCATGGGCGATATTTTGGCGGGGCCGTTAGTGGGCGAGGCGGGGTTGTTGACGGCGCAGATCGATACTGATCAGTTGGTGCGGGCCCGCTACGACTACGACGTAGTGGGGCATTACGCCCGGCCGGATATTTTTGAATTAGTGGTGGACGAGCGCGCCAAGCCAGGCGTTCGCTGTATCACTGACTAAACGCAATCAACCTGTGGGAGCTGACTTGCCTGCGATAGCGGCGTGTCATTCAATTCATCAGTTACTGACGCACCGCCATCGCAGGCAAGCCAGCTCCCACATTTGGTTTTCAGCCACTTACCAGGTGGCGGTGTTCGGCAAGTCCAGGGTGCCACGCTCTACAAAGCGCATGGTGCCAAACAGTCCGCCCGCCAGTTTGCCGCGCAGCACGTAGGGCAGGTTGTTCAGGCTTTGGGTCTGGCTCAGGCCCAGGGTCTGGCGCAACACCGAAAACGCCGAAACGCTGACCGGCACCATCAATACGGTTTCAGAAAAGCGTGGGATGCTGCCAGCCTGATCGCTGACGCCAGAAGCGAGTGGCCGGCCATTGACCTCCAGGTCCAGGGCCACGCCGTTGTAGTCGATTGCCGCTTCATTGGGGTTTTGCACCCGCAGTTTCACGGCAAAACGCACTTCCAGGTCCTGGCTTTGCAGCGGCTCGATGCCCACCACATTGATGTTCACCGGGTCGCGGTTGGGAAACAGTGCACAGGCGCTCAAGGTCAGCAGCAACAGCGATAGAACCATGAGCTTGCGCATAAAGAAATGCTCCTACTTTTGGGTGACGTCCGGGTCCTGCATGACCTTGAGGGTAGAGGACTCCGGCTCGAATTCATCTTCTTCCAGCTCTATGAACTCTTCGGGCAGGAAAATGTTCAGCAGGATTGCACAGAATGCACCCACGGTGATCGGCGATTCGAAGATGTTGTGCAGCGCCTTGGGCAGCTCGCGCAGCACTTCGGGCACCGCGGCGACGCCCAGGCCCATGCCTAGGGAAATTGCCACGATCAGCACATTACGCCGATGCAGGCCCGCTTCGGCGAGGATCTTGATCCCGGCCACGGCCACGGTGCCGAACATGATCAGGGTCGCACCGCCGAGTACGGGTTTGGGCATCAGTTGCAGCACCGCGCCGATCATCGGGAACAACCCCAGCAGCACCAGCAGGCCAGCAATGAAGTACGCCACGTAGCGGCTGGCCACGCCGGTCAATTGGATCACGCCGTTGTTCTGGGCAAAGGTCACCATCGGCAGGCTGTTGAAGGTGGCGGCCATCGCGGAGTTGAGGCCGTCGGCCAGCAGGCCGGACTTGATGCGTTTGATATACAGCGGGCCCTTGACCGGTTGCTGGGAAATCATCGAGTTGGCGGTCAGGTCGCCGGCGGCTTCCAGGGGCGAAATCAGGAAGATCACCGCCACCGGGATAAACGCCACCCAGTCGAACGAGAAACCGTACTTGAACGGCACCGGCACGCTGATCAGCGGCACCTGGGGCAGGGCGGCCATGTCGACGCGGCCCAGCAGCCACGCCACTACGAAGCCCAGGGTCAGGCCGATCACGATCGAACCCAGGCGCAGGAACGGGTTGTTGAAGCGGTTGAGTACCACGATGGTCAGCAGCACCAAGGCCGCCAGGCCCATGTTGCCTGCGGCGCCCAAGTCGCTGGCGCCATAGCCGCCAGCCATGTCGGTGACGGCCACCTTGATAAGTGACAAGCCCATCAAAGTGATGATGGTGCCGGTCACCACCGGGGTGATCAGTTTGCGCAGTTTGCCGATGAACTGGCTGAGCACCACTTCGATAAACGCCGCGAAAAAGCAGATGCCAAAGATCGTCGAGAGGATTTCATCGGTGCCGCCGCCCCGGGCCTTGACCATGAACCCAGCGCTCAAGATCACGCTGATAAAGGAAAAACTGGTGCCTTGCAGGCACAACAGCCCCGAACCCACCGGCCCGAAAGTGCGCGCCTGCACAAAGGTGCCAAGCCCCGAGACAAACAGCGCCATGCTCACCAGGTACGGCACTTCGCTTTCCAGCCCCAATACGCCGCCGACGATCAGGGTGGGCGTGATGATGCCGACAAAACTCGCCAACACATGCTGCAACGCGGCAAAAATCGCGGCGGTGAAGTGCGGGCGGTCTTCGAGGCCGTACATGAGGTCAGATTTATAGCGCGGGCGGGGGGCTTGAGCGTCAGACAAAATGATGGCTCGGGTCAGAAAATGGAGGCGCAGGATGCCAGAAAGTGCCAGGCGTCTGAAGTGTAAAAAAATATTTATAAAAACCCTGCGCTAAAGCCGTGGCCCAGCCGATATCAAGCATAGGCCCACACTACAACGACAACAGTGGTGACCAAGGTCTGGGCAGCGCGTTGACGCTGACGGATCGTTTCGCGGCAAGGATGCACGCAAACACTACTTCTGAGAGCAGCCCTATGTCCCTCCGTCACCTGAATATTGCCCCTCGCGCGTTTATCGGTTTTGCCTTCATTGCGGTTCTAGTGGTGCTGTTGGGCGTGTTTGCGGTCAACCGTATGACGCAGATGCGCCAATCCTCCCAGGACATGAGCGCGAACCAGCTGCCCAGCATGACTCACCTGGGTACCATCACCGAAAACGTGCTGCGCATGCGCATCCTGTCGTTTCGCGTGCTGGTCAACCGCGAGCCTGCCGCCCTGCAGGAAGCCGAGACGCGCATTGGCGTGCTGGCTGACAAGGTCAAGACCGCCCAGGCCAAATACGCCACGCTGCCTGCAGGCGCGGAGGAGGCTGCGCTGTACAAAGCCTTCGGCGTCACCCTGGACAACTACCTCAAAGCCCAGGCCGAGATGGTGGCATTGTCCAAGCAGGGCAAGGTCGATGAGATGCGCGCCCTGATCAACAGCCGTATCAAGGACGGCACTGACCAGATGGGCGAGCAACTGAACAAGCTGATCGCCATCAATGCGGCCGACGCCAAGCAGGCCGACGAGGATGCCGGGCAAAGCTACGAGGGCGCGATCACCGGTGTGGTGGCGGTCTCCGTGGTAGCGGCATTGCTCACCGTGCTGCTGGCCTGGTTGCTGACCCGCAGCATCGTGACCCCGCTGCGCAAGGCCGTGGAAGTGGCCGAGACCATCGCCGCCGGCAACCTCAGCAAAACCATCGAGGACGATGGCAAGGACGAACCGGCGCGGTTGCTCAGTGCGCTGTCGACCATGCAAGCCAGCCTGCGCCAGACTATCCAGCACATCGCGGGTTCGGCCACGCAACTGGCTTCGGCGGCGGAAGAGTTGAGCGCGGTCACCGAGGAGGCCTCCCGTGGCCTGCAACAGCAGAACAATGAAATCGACCAGGCCGCCACGGCCGTCAATGAGATGACGGCGGCAGTGGAGGAGGTGGCGCGTAACGCGGTTTCCACCTCCGAGGCGTCCGGGCAGTCCAACCAGGCGGCGCGGGAAGGCCGTGATCGAGTGATGGAAACCGTCGGCGCGATCCAGACCATGACCCAGGACGTGCAGAACACCTCCGCGATGATCGAGGGCCTGGCCGCTCAGGGCCGGGATATCGGCAAGGTGCTGGATGTGATTCGCGCGATTGCCGAGCAAACCAACCTGCTGGCGCTCAACGCAGCGATTGAAGCCGCCCGTGCCGGCGAGGCCGGAAGGGGCTTTGCGGTGGTCGCCGATGAAGTGCGCGCCCTGGCCCATCGCACCGCGCAGTCGACCCAGGAAATCGAGAAAATGGTCGCCGGCATCCAGAACGGTACTGGTGAGGCGGTGCAGTCCATGCAACAGAGCAACCAGCGCAGCCAGACCACCCTGGAAATGGCACGTGCAGCCGGCGCCTCACTGGAGCAGATCACTGCGTCTATCAGCCTGATCAACGAACGCAACCTGGTGATTGCCAGCGCTTCGGAAGAACAGGCCCAGGTCTCCCGCGAGGTGGACCGCAACCTGGTCAACATCCGCGACCTGGCCACCCAGTCGGCGGCGGGCGCCAACCAGACCAGCGCGGCCAGCCATGAGCTGTCGAGGTTGGCGGTTGATTTGAATGGGATGGTGGCCAGGTTCGTCGTCTAACTGCTGCCACAACACTCTGTGGGAGCTGGCTTGCCTGCGATAGCAATCTTACAGTCGGCACATCATGGGTTGGCTTACCGCTATCGCAGCATAGGGATCTACACAACTTGGGCCGGTGCTGAACCTGTGGCGAGGGCGCTTGCTCCCGTGACGGACTGACAGCCGACGCTGATCTAACTGACGCGCCGCAATCCAAATGTGGGAGCTGGCTTGCCTGCGATGGCGGCCTTACAGCCGACCAGGATGTTGGATCTGACCGCGGACATATCCGTTCCTGCGGTAACGGCCACCGATGGTTCCGCTCTTACAGCGGGTCACTTTTGGAAAGGCCCAAAAGTAACCAAAAGGCCTTCGCCCCACCACTCGGCACCTCGCCTGCGTTCGGCCAGCGTGGTTTGACGGGGCGCTTCAGATCAAAAGCCAGATCAAGAGCGGCTCGCTTAGCATCGTGGTTACCGTCGATCGCTTCAGAGTTGTGTAGATACCTATGGCTATCGCAGGCAAGCCAGCTTCCACCTTTGCTCTTGTGTTGTGTCAGTGCCGCCATGCCCCTGGATTCACCAGGTTTACCGGCTTTTCGCCAGCCAATGCCGCCAAAAGATTATCCACCGCACACTTGGCCATCGCCTCCCGCGTCTCATGGGTGGCCGAACCGATATGCGGCGTAGCTACCACATTGTTCAACCGCAACAACGGCGACGCGTGATCCAGCGGCTCCTTCTCAAACACATCCAACCCCGCCGCGCGGATAGTGCGTTGCTGCAACGCCTGCACCAGTGCCGCCTCGTCCACTACCTTGCCTCGGGAGATATTGATAAAAATCGTCTCCGGCCCCATCAGCGCGAATTCCTCGGCGCCAATCAACTTCTCGGTCTCAGCGGTCAACGGCAGGGTCAGGCAGACAAAATCAGCCTCTTTGAGCAAGTCCTGCAAGCTGCGGTACTGCGCGCCAAAGCGCGCTTCAACCGCCGGCTTGGGCGAGTGGCTGTGGTAGATCACTGGCATGCCGAAGCCACAATGCCCGCGTTGGGCCAGGGCTTCGCCGATACGGCCCATGCCGATAATGCCCAGGGTCTTGCCATGTACATCGCTGCCAAAATGCGCCGGGCCGATGTTTTTGTTCCATTGGCCGGCGCGCACCATGTCGGCCAGCTCGACCACGCGCCGGGCGGTAGCCAGGATCAGTGCAAAGCCGGTGTCGGCGGTGGTTTCGGTGAGCACGTCCGGGGTGTTGCTGAGCAGGATGCCGCGTTGGGTCAGGTAATCGATATCGTAGTTGTCGACGCCCACCGAGACGCTGGCCACTGCTTCCAGCTTGGGTGCCAGGTCGAGCAACTGGGCATCCAGGCGCAGGCTTGCCCCCAGCAGGCCGTGGGCGTTAGGGAGGGCATCGCGCAGGTTGGCCAGGCCGGTTTCATCCAGAGCGTCAATCAGCGTGACATCGACCTGCTCGTGCAGGCGAGCCATGAGCGGCGTGGACAGTTTTTTGTACAGCACGACAGATTTTTTCATGAGGTTTTTACCTTCAACTCCAGGGTTGGCGTCGGCGAGCGGTCACTGGCGCCGGGCTTGAGGAAAATCGTCAGCACCACGGAAAGCAGCAGCGCTCCGCTCATCAGCAGGTACGAAGCGCCGGGCGAGCCGGTGCTGCTGTTGAGGTAGCCCACCAGGTACGAACCACCGAACGAGCCCAGGGCGCCCATGCTGTTGATCAGCGCCATGGCGCCACCGGCGACGTTGGCCGGGAGGATTTCCGGGACGATGGCGAAAAACGGGCCGTAGGGTGCATACATGCAGGCCCCGGCGATCACCAGCAGGGTGTAGGACCACCAGAAGTGTTCGGCGCCCAGCACGTAGGACGCGTAGAAGGCAATCGACGCAATCAATAGCGGCGGCCAGACAAAACGCTTACGTTTCTGCAGCTTGTCCGAACCCCAGGACACCACGAGCATGCCAATCACCGCCGCCAGATAGGGCAGGGCCGAGAGCCAGCCGGCTTCGACCATGTCCATCTGCAAACCGGCCTTGAGGATTGATGGCAACCACAGCACGAAGCCGTACACGCCAATGCTCCAGCAGAAAAACTGCAACGCGAGAATGATCACCTTGGGCGAACGGAACGCCTCGGCGTAGTTTTTCACGGCCTTGATCCCCACCTGCTCGGCGGCGAGGGCGGTTTCCAGGCTGTGCTTTTCGGCGTCGCTCAGCCACTTGGCATCCTTGGGGCGCTCATCGGCCAGCTTCCACCAGATAAACGCCCACAACACCGCCGGCAGGCCCTCGATGATGAACATCCAGCGCCAGCTGAAATGCTGCACCAGGTAGCCCGACACCACCGACATCCACAGCATGGTGACCGGGTTGCCGAGGATCAGGAACGTGTTGGCCCGTGAGCGTTCGGCACGGGTGAACCAGTGGCACAGGTACACCAGCATGGCCGGCATCACGGCGGCCTCGACCACCCCGAGCATGAAGCGGATGACGATCAGCATGTAGGCGTTGGACACCACGCCAGTCAGCGTCGCCAAGCCGCCCCAGAGGATCAGGCTGACGAAGATCAGTTTCTTGACGCTGCGCTTTTGCGCGTAGATCGCCCCCGGCACCTGGAAGAAAAAGTAGCCAAGGAAAAACAGCGCACCGAGCAGCGAAGACATGCCTGGCGTGATCATCAGGTCTGCGGCCATGCCGGACGCGGCGGCGAAGCCGTAGTTGGCGCGGTCGAGGTAGGCCAGGCTGTAGGTGATAAACACGATAGGCATGATGTACCACCAGCGACGGGTGGCGAGTTTCACGGTTTCCATGGGGTTGCTCCTGAGCTTGTTGTAGTTGTGGCAACAGGTAATGGGTCACGCAACGGATCGGGTGGGTAATTCAGCGCGGGTCGGCAAACCTTCCATATCGCCACGGCTCTGCACGGCGCGGCTGCCGATCCAGTTACCGCGCTGTACGGCCTCGGGGAAGCTCAAGTTTTCCAGCAGGGCGCTGATCATGCCCACGGCAAAGCCATCGCCGGCGCCCACGGTATCCACGACCTTGGCCACCGGTACGGCGGCGACAAAACCCTGGTCCATATGGGTGCGGTAATAGGCGCCCTCGGCGCCGAGCTTGATCGCCACGGCTTCGGCGCCCTGGTCGAGATAGAACGCGGCGATGTCTTCCGGGTCGTCAAAACCGGTCAGCAGGCGACCTTCGCCCAGGCCCGGCAGGACCCAGTCGGCCAAAGCAGCCAGCGCATTGATTTCGCGGATCATCTGCGCCTGGCTGGCCCACAGGGACGGGCGCAGGTTCGGGTCGAACGACACACTGCGTCCGGCCTTGCGCATTTGGGTCATCAGCTCGAACGACAGTGCGCGAGTGGCATCGGACAGCGCTGGCGGAATGCCGGTGGCGTGCAGATGGCGGGCTTGCAGCAGCGTCGGATGGATGGCATCGATGGACAAGTGGCTGGCCGCCGAGCCTCTGCGAAAGTACTCCACTTGAGGGTCGGCGCCGGCCTCTTCCCGGGATTTGAGTTGAAAGCCGGTGGGGTTCAGCGGGTCGACGGCCACATGGTGGCAATCGAGTCCTTCTTTTGTCAGGGTATCGACCACAAAACGCCCGAGGGAGTCGTTACCCACGCGGCTCAGCCAGGCCACGTTGAACCCCAGGCGCGACAGGCCGATGGCGACGTTGCTGTCGGCGCCGGCAATGCGTTTGTGAAACTGCCCGACCTGCGCCAGGTCGCCGGTCTGTTCGGCGACAAACATCGCCATGGTTTCGCCAAACGACAGGATATCGAGCTCAGACATGGGCGTTCTCCACATGGGGTTGGCCAAGGCGGGCCAGGGTCGCGACCTGTTGCGCGGTGACTTCGGTCAGGTCATCGCCCTGCAACGGAAATTCCACTGCCCGGGTAATACCTTGAGTCATGTGTTTAAGCAGTTGTTCCCACAGATGCAGGTCGGTGGCGCCCGGCGGCAAGGCGACGAGCTTGCCATCGGCGCGACGGGCCACGGCCTTGCAGTGCAGGTAATCCACATGCCGGCCCAGCAACCGCGCAGCAGTGAGCGCGGACTGGTCTTGCCACTGCCAGTTACCGATGTCGAAGGTCATTTTCACCGGCAGGCCGAGACGTTCGACTTCAGTGAAAAACCGTTGCATCGGTTCAATGCGCCCGCCGTGCAGGGTCTGGTCGTTTTCCACCAGCAGCTTGACCGGGTGGCGGTTGAGCAGGGCGTGCAGGCTTTCCAAGTCGTTTGTGTCGGTGAAGTAACCGAGGGACACCTTCAGCCAACCCGAGCCAAAGGCCTGGGCGCGGTCCAGGGTAGCGGCCAGCTCGGCATTGGGCTGGGCACGGCCGGCGACCCAGAGTTCCAGGGGCGAGGAAAACACGCTGTCCAGGCCTTGCGCGGCAGCGGCCTGGGCCAGGGTGGCGGGGTGTTCGTCGGTCAGCAGCTCCTCACGCCATTCAATGCGCTGGGCACCGGCAGCGCTAAGCAATGCGACAAAACTCAATTGGCCCTGCTGGCGAACCAGGTCGGCGCCGTAGCTGGAAAGGCTGATGGAGACGGGGTATTTATGCATTGTTGTTTACCTCTGAAACCGGTTTCATTTTTATCGACAAGAACACACTGACTGCTTGTGGCGAGGGAGCTTGCTCCCGTTTGACTGCGCAGCAGTCACCGGCTCTTGGCGGCGCTTCGCACCGCAGCGGGAGCAAGCTCCCTCGCCACAGTAAAGCCAGGGTCATAAGGGGGCGTCGAGCCGCGGATAATCAGCTCGGGTAAAAAATCCAGGGTGCGGGTGGGGGCGGTATCGCCGCGCAGGCGCTTGAGCAAACAGTCGAAGGCGCTGGCGCCAATCGCTTGCGTCGGTTGGGCGAGGGCGGTGATGCCGTTGCCCACCAGCGGGTACCAGTCCAGGTCATCCAGGGCGATCAAGCCCACCTCGCCGAACAGGTCGCAGCCCAGCGCCTTGAGCACCCGGGTGCAGGCCAGTGCGGCCACGCCGTTGGCGCAAAACAGTGCCTTGGGGCCGGGTTTGGCGAGAAAGGCTTGCAGACGCTTTTCCAGGTTGCCATCCAGTTCAACCACGGCGCCTGTCAACGCCGGGCGCTTGGCAATTTCGTGATTGAAACTCTCCAGGCGCTCCAAACGTGAACTGGTGCCGTCGGTGGTCTCGCTTACGAGCAGCACGTCGCGGTAACCCTGCAGCTCCAGGTGTCCCACCGCCATGCGCACCGCCGCCGGGTTATCCAGGCCCACCAGGTCGCTGTGCAGCGGCGCGACCTTGCGGTCCACCAGCACCAGGGGCATTTCCTGTTGCAGCTCCAGCAGTTGGTCGAGGTGATGGCCCAGGGTGTTCACGATCAAGCCTTCGATGTTGTACGAGCGCAGCGCCGCCAGGTGTTGGCGCTCTTGCTCGTCATCACGGTCGGTGTTGCACACCACCAGGCTGTAGCCGTGCTGACGGCAGGCGGTTTCGACGCCGTGCATCACGGCAATGGAATAGGGGTTGCGGATATCGGCCACCAGCATGCCGATCAGGCGGGTGCGGCCACGTTTCAAACCACGGGCCATCTGGTTGGGGCGGTAGCCAAGCTGTTCGATGGCTTGCTCGATGCGCAGCGCGATCGCGTCGGAGAGCAGGGCGCGGTCATCGCCGATAAAACGCGACACGCTGGCTTTGGACACGCCGGCGCGTTGGGCGACGTCGAGCATGGTGACACGGGTGCGCTGGGCGGCGGAAAAAGGAGTCACGGTCGCGGGCCTTTCTTATTGGAGTTTTCTGGGCCTCAGTCGGGAATACCCAGGCTGAAACCGGTTTCAGGAAACCTCAAGTCAACCGTTTCGTCAAGCATCCGATGTGGGTGGAATCAGCTACCAAGCGACGAATGGCAGTGCCTACCTGTTAGTTCTGACAGTATTCGATACCGCAGATTGCGCGTTTAATTGGTCGCAGGCACGCCTTTGGGGTGTAGGTACAAGCGGTCTGACGGGAGAGTCTGATGAGCGCTCAAAAAACCACTGGAAGTAGACTTTCACGCAACGGCATTTTCCGATTGGTCGATATAGAGGTGCCCATCCTGGATGATGCTAATCCGCCGATTCCTGAGGGTTATATACCTCATCAATATCTTGATACCGATCTTGTTGTGCGCATTCCGCAACTGTGGGATGACGCTGCGCAGGCCGGTGAATTCAATATTGTCGAAATCGTTTGGTCACGCAGCGGAGGCGAAGGTGTCCCTCCTTTCAAGGAGCGGTGGGATGGCCCCATTACCAAGCCTTTCCCTTTTTCCGTCACCGTGCCGCGCGACTATCTGGAAAATGACGGTACCGTCCGGCTGGCTTATCGGATCACCGACGAAACCGGTATACCCACAACCTCGGACTTCCGTACCCTGGTAATTGACCGGACGCCGCCAAACAATAACGTTACGCCGCCAACGCCGGCCTTCCCGGTGGGTACGATAGATGAGGACTACGCGGCCCGGCATCGCACAGTCGATTTGGTATTGTCTGCTTACCTCGGCCGGCGGGCTTATGACAGGGTTTATTATTATATTTCGGACCAAAGTCCTCCACCTGATAGTGCACCGAGTGGCTATGTAGAGTTTCCCGACGAAAATAGCCCACTTGTTATTCCCATTCTTGTGGATTTGTTTCGCCTGTACCGCAACGGAACTCAATACGTTCACCTGCGCCTTCAAGATCGCTCCGGTAATCGAGGCCCCAGGTCCGACCAGTCGCCCGTTGAAGTCCGATTAAAGGAAGCGCCCTCAGACCTCAAACCTCTTGTCATCCCTGCCATGGCAAGTGGCTTGATCAATCGGCACGATGCACGGATTGGTGTGGTGGCCAACGTTCAGTATGACAACTGGAATGCTCGCGATCTTGTCACCATTCGGTGGGGCAGTACCCTGCTTGATGCGCAGGAGGTTACCGAGATGCCGTTCGGCGCCGGTATCCCGTGGTCGAAGTTGATAGCGATGGGCATGGGGTTTGCAGAAGGTTCGGCCACCTACACCATTACACGGTACGGCAGCAATACGCCGACGTTGCCCAGCCCCCCTACGTTAATCCGTTGGGACTTCAGGGTGGCAGGGCAAGACCATATCAACGCCCCCGCGTTGCTTAACCTCGACTTGCCAACAGTGACTGTGTTTGGCGAGGGCTCGAAGACGGACAACCATATTGATATACGTGATAAGGATCAGCGCGTATATGCCAGCGTCCTGCTTTATCACCAGCCTCGTGATGGTGAGGTGTTGGAGTTGTTCTGGGGGGGCTTCCCCAGTATGGATAAGCCGGTGGCAAGTTATATTGTGGATACCGGTAGTGGCGATGCTGAAGGCGTACGCGTGACGTTCAGTGATATTCCCTGGCAGGTGATTGTCGATGCAGGGAATGATGAAAAACTACGAGTGTACTACTCGACATTCAACGGCGTTAATGAGCAGCTTTCCAATTTTACTGAAGTCATGGTCGATGTTGTACCTCCACAGGTATTAAGGCGTGTTGAGTTTCCAAGTGCCAATAGCAATATGTTTATAGGCTGTGACGCTAACCCGGCTATGTGGGATCACATACCTGTCCAGATTCTTCCGGAAACGGTCTTTCGCAAAGATGACGATCTTGTCGTGGAGTGGCAGGGCTATGAAGAGTTTGCGGGAGGGGGACAGGCGATTACATCAACTGCGGATACCCTGACGCATCGGCTGACTGAAGAAGAGGCGAAAAAAGGTTATACCTTCGAACAACGCAACTATGACGAGAAGATTAAACCCATCAAGTCACCAGATCCCCAGAGCCCGGGAAGTTCGGTGTCGGTTATCTATACGTTGTGGCGCAAAAACAGAGTGATAGGTTCCTCAAGATTACGCTATGCAAAAATTGATCGTAAAAGAGTGGGCAATATCTATTGCGGGCCGAATGGTGATGGCCCTGAAGACTAGAGGTATAAGCCGACTTGAGTAGTTGGTCGTCGATGTAAGTTGCAGCGTTTGGCAGTGGCAGCGCAACAGTTGTTCTATTTGAAACGTGTCTTTTTTCGAAGGCATGTGTTTGTTCGATTGTCTTGGTGTTACTCAGTGCAAAAGGAGAATACAGATGGCAACGTTGAGTAAGAAACAAAAGGCCGCCATTGCATCGCGCAAGGCCAATAAAGAACTGCTGTGCCAGCGCAGGGCGGGTGTGCTGGCGATGCCCCTGCCCACGTTTGATGCGTTGAATAATGATGGGTTGATTACCAAGGAGGCGTCGAAGAAACCGCTTACTGTAACCTTCGATATTGGGCAGTTTGCAGATGACGAAGGCATTGACCCGGCAATCACCAGACTCGCAGTGCATATGCGCGGTAAAGGCGCAACGAACTGGGGTGCGCCGATGCACATGGTAGACTTCAATACAGCTTCTCCTGTCCACGAGCCTATTGATCAACCGTTCACCCGTGATATTCCGGCGGCCCGTTTGGTGGAAGGGGAGCATGAGGTCGGCTATGTCATTCATGAAGGTAACTCGCAGACGGGATTGTTAAGAGGTGCTCCCCTGGAGGTCGACCTTACCCCGCCAGAAGACCCCAGGCACCCGGCAGCGCCCTTGTTCCCTGCTTATTTGGAGTCGAAAGGTGAAATTACTGAGCAGGATGTGGAGGATCACCCAGCCGGGATGGAATGTACATTTCGCGACTATCCCATCTCTCGGCGCGCCGGTGATGATATCGAAGTCTTTTTTTCATCGGAATTTTCTTCACAGCTGTCTGAGCCTATTGACACCTTTCCTGTGGACGACTCGTTGAGTTTTACGCTGCCGTGGAACCTGATTACTGGTAATAAAGGAGGGCAGAACTACTTGTTCTACCGCCTGTGGGATCTTGCAGGGAATGTCAGCAAAGACTCGGTACCTGCGCGAATTGAGTTGAACCTGACACCAGCCCCTGATCCGCAGGAAGCCTATGTGCCGTTGGCGCTTCTTCCTGGTGACGGGCTGCTTGATTTACAAGACCTTTATGAGCCGAACGGGGTTTTCATTGCTATTCCAGAATATGAAAATAATTTAACCGACATTGACGTGATCGAATTGACCATCGGCACGCAGGCTCCGGAACGTTTTGACGTTAAGCTTTATCTGCCTTTTCCGTTAATGCTGCCTGTCGGCAGTGATACTCTTTTGGCCCATTATGGTGGAGGTGCTGGCGAGATTCCCATGACCATCGACTATTTTGTTGATCGCAATGGGACATCAACCGATGCGCCTACTCACACTATTGATGTCGATTTTTCTGCGCCTGGCCCTGCTCCGGGTGAAGATCCGGAAAACAGTTTGCTCGCGCGCGTGCGGGTCTTCGGCGTTGACCCGACTAAGGAAAATGAGCTCACAGACGCTGACTTCAATAGGGACGCGACTATCGAGACCGTGCTTTGGAGCACCCCTCTTCCCGCGCCGGGTACGATAATCAAATGGTATTGGGGGGATCTGGCCCACAAGTTTGATGAGTTGACACTGACGAACGAAGGGGGCGGTGACACTCTTACGCGAACGGTGCCTTGGTCAATCATTCGTGCAGTCGGCAATAGAACGCTCCCAGTGTTCTATACGCTGGGATGGCCGACTAATGACAATACCCAGCGCTCACTTGCGCAGAATGTAGTTGTGGCGGCCAACAAAGTCGTATTGGAAGAGCCAAGGTTCGTCAAGGCGACCGCATTTTTGGCGTGTACCGACCTCAATCGAGCGACTCGCGAGGCGACGGTCAGGGTTCCTGGTAATACAGTGTATTTCCAAGAGCACATGGTCGTTCGATGCGAATTCCGCGTATTCAGTGACATTACCGGAGACACTCAGTTGGGCAATACACTGGCCCTAAGCTCGTTGCCGCTGACGCCCGATATGGTTTCCAACGGTTTCGACATAAAGATCCCCTATACGGCCCTTCGGCCAGCGGCGCGCAATTCGGTGGACTTTCACTATTTTGTGCCGATCCCGGGAGAAGGAGAGCAGCCTTCGGTAAGAGCCTGGACCCGTACACGGTTCACCGACTTGAACGGGTTTTTTTGCGAGGAGCAACCACCCACTGCATTGGAAGACGGCCTGGTAGAACAATAGACTGCGGACTGCGGACTGCGGGGTGCTTCGGCACCCTTCGGTTGCACTGCACGCGCTTTGCACTTTCACACAGCTAATCTCCCCATCTCTACCCTTATGTTCGGATTAATCCTACATATTAGGGTAAGCCTGATCTGTAACTTTGCGGCCTTGAATGGCCTGGCTCCACCCCTCTGGAAATAGGCCGAACAGTTCCGTTCTGGAATGCCTGTTAAATGAGTGGTGTCTTGTGAAGATCAATTCGTACTTTAAATTAAAACCCTTGGTTGCAATGATGCAGGTGCCATCTGTTGTGACCTTGTTGCTTCTGGCGCCAAATGCTCATGCTCGGTTGATCGAAAATGGCACCGAAACCATCCGGCACGATGATTATATCGATACCTTTGAATTGCAAAATGCCACGCTTAACGTCATACGGGGCTGGACGCAGGCCATTTATGCTAATGCCTCGAACCTGAATGTCAGCGCGGACAGTACGATCCTGGGGACGGTTGTCGCTCAGAACGGCTCTAATGTGGCTGTCGATAACAGTCGTGTCACTGCTTCCGGGGCTTACGAAACTGGCGTAACGCTGCTCAGCAGCACTGCGCAGATCAACGACAGTATGATTTCCAGTGCCGATTACCATGGTTTACTGGTGAGCAAATTTACAAACTCAACCGATATATCCACCGCGACGGTCAATGGCAGTGTCCTGGTGGGAGCAACCGGTGGTGCAGTTGTTACTGGTGGCAGTGCGTTGGAGTTGGTGCGCAGTCAGTCAATCGGCACGGGCGCCGACAGCTTTGGGTTGAGGTTGGAGAGCTCGGCGGCACGGGCGTCTGGGAGCAATATTTCAGGCGGACGTAACGGTATTGAAATGTCGTTTGACCGGCATGCGCCCGGGCCTAATACCCTTATCCTGGACGATTCTCATGTCACCGGTACCACAGGTGCTGCGTTGCTCGTAGACGGTGCTCGGGGCCAGGGTGCGGTGGCGAATATCGAGGTACGCAACGGTTCGACGCTCACCGGTGGTAATGGCAACTTGCTGGAAGTCAAAGGCGGCTCGACGGCGAATATGAATATCGCCAATAGCCAGCTCAAGGGCGATGTCGTTGTCAGCGGTGGTAGCCAGGCTCACCTTCAGCTCACTGATCTCGCCTCATTGACTGGCCGCCTGGAAAACGTTTCGTCGTTGAGTCTTGGCGAGCAATCCATGTGGGTCATGACCGGCAATAGCCAGGTGGGTGATTTGCGCCTTGCCGATAGCACGGTCAAGTTTGGGGATAGCGATGCGTTCTATCAACTTGACCTCAAGAGCTTGTCGGGCCAAGGCACTTTTGTCATGGGCACTGATTTCGCTCAGGGCCTGACGGACTTCCTGAATATTACGGGTGACGCAACCGGCCATCACGACCTATTGCTTACCAGCAGCGGTACAGAACCGGTAAACCCAGGTGATGTGCATATCGTTCACACGGGTGGCGGTGACGCACAGTTTGCGCTGGTAGGCGGTAATGTGGATGTTGGGGCCTGGTCCTATGGCCTCCGGCAAGACGGTAATGATTGGTTCCTTGACCCGAATAATCGCACTGTCAGCCCAGGCACCCGGTCGGTATTGGCCTTGTTCAACACTGCACCAACCGTGTGGTATGGCGAGATGACATCTTTGCGTAGCCGCATGGGAGAGATTCGGCATAACGGCGCCGCAGCCGGTGGTTGGTTGCGTGCCTATGGCAATAAATATGAGGTCAGTGGTGGTGATGCGGGTGCCTATGAACAAAGCCAGCGCGGGTTCTCCTTGGGGGCGGATACCCCCTTGGGAGAAGGGCAATGGCTGCTGGGGGTAATGGCGGGCCATAGTACTTCTGATCTGGATCTCAGTCGGGGTACTTCGGGTAGTGTGCAGAGTTACTACGCAGGTCTGTATGCCACTTGGTTGGATGAGGAGAGTGGTTACTATTTTGACGGCGTCATCAAAGCCAACCGCTTGAACAATGATTCCACTGTCGGTTTGAGCGACGGCAGGCAAGCGAAGGGCAAATACAGTACAAATGCCTTGGGTGCGTCTGTGGAAGCGGGCCGTCATATCAAGCTGGATAATGATTTCTTTATCGAGCCTTTCGCCCAAGCGTCCGTGGTTACAGTACAAGGCAAGAGCTATAGCCTGGACAATGGTCTCAAAGCCAAGGGTAGCCACACCGACTCCGTGCAGGGCAAGTTGGGGGTGACAGTAGGCCGCGACTTTATGTTGGATGACGGCAGTATGCTTCAGCCTTACTTGCGTGGTGGCGTTGCCCACGAATTTGCCAAGAGCAACAAGGTGTCGGTCAATAACCAGACATTTGACAATAATCTGTCGGGGTCTCGTGTCGAGGTCGGCGTGGGTGTCGCCCTGACACTGTCCCAAAATATGCAATTGCATGCAGATTTTGACTACGGCCAAGGCAAGCACGTGGATCAGCCATGGGGGGCAAATTTCGGCGTGCGATATAGCTGGTAATCAGGCAGTGCCACTGGATTTCAACGATGCTTGAAAACGCCCCGAGGTTCGGGGCGTTGACTTTCATGCCGGGGTTTATCGAGGTTGAACGGTATTGACACGGGTAGGTCTGCGCCGCGTGGTTCTATCGAGGCTGAACAGCATTTGCACACGCAGTTCTTGGTTGTTGACATCCATAAGATAGACGTCGAGTGCGCCCGTGACCGTATGGTCGTCGGAATTATGAAAGAATTCGACGGTGCCTCGATGTGCTTGATAAGCCGGGAGGGGCGTTTCATTAATGGTCATCAGGATGACGGCTAACTGATGTTCGTCACTGTCTTTCTCCAACTGATAACGGCCGGAGTCCGTGGTAGTGGGGTACTTGAAAATGACCACCTGTCTTGACGTTTCTGTGGGCGGTATCTTCATGGCGCCTTCCGCCAGCCAGAAGTTGTTTTTCAATTCATTTTTGCGAAAGTCCGCCTTGAAGTTTTCGCTTCCGATCGAACCTTGAAAAAAACGTTCTGCGGATTTCTGGCGGGCAGCTTTTCGGGCATTGGCATTGCTCATGGTACGGTTCTCCTGCGATGGGCGGTACGTGTGTGTGCGATGAGGGCGGTTTTGATTAATCGTTGGCACGGGGGCTGATTTCAGGGACAGGTTGTCAACCACGAGGAAGGTGGTGCCTATCACTTCTAAGGTGATTTCAGTCACGCCTGCAGGGATGGTCAGCGACGACGTGTAATTATCCCAGTCGCCACCCCCCCGAAGTTCTATCTGTGGCGTGTTACCGGGTGCAATATGGAACATCGCGAAACCGTGCCCTCCGGTTGGCGTCATGGCATCGATGGAAAAATCATAGGTCTGGCCGGGTGTGACCGCGATCTTTTGTTCGATGGATCCCCCCTGGTTTGCCTGGCACTCGTTGTCGGAAAATGTCACGGAGGAGCCCACTGGCCGGTTGGCTATCCAATGATCGCTGTTGTCGGCGAAATCACCGTTACGGATCAACTCGACAGGGATGACCACGCCGCCGTCTTCCACCAGTTGGAGGCTATCGAACCAGACGTCGCCAGCATTACCCATCAGTTGTAGCGTCAGGCCGGTTGTGCCGGTAGGTGGGCGAAAGGTGCTCACATGATGGGTCCAGCCATGGTTCCCTGTTAGCGTGATTGTTTCAGTCGCCCCCGAGGGCTGCCATACCAGTCGGGCTGACCCGGCGCCGTTATAGGTAATCAACGTGTACAGGCTGAAGGAGTAGGAGGCGGTATCGGAAACCGATATGTCTTGTTCCGCCCGGCCGCGCCCCGTGATCACGCAATGCTGGCGGGAAAAATCAACTCGGCCTGGAGCGGTGGCAGTAACGTTCCAATAGCGTTCACGATGGGCGAAGTTGCCATTGAGCACCAAGTTACTGTTCATTGGTTGTGTTGACATGGATCAGCCCCGTGCCCTTGGATGGGTTGGTTGTGAGCGATTCAATTCAGCGCCATAAGCACGCGCTGCACAACTGTCAGAACTAACAGGTTTGCCGGTCCATTCGTCGGTTTTCTTTACCCATACGCTTAGCCAGGCCTAGCCAAACAACCCTGCCGCAATATTGATTGAGAACCCCAGGATCGCGGTATTGAACAGAAACCCGATCAACGATTGCCCCAGCACCACTTTACGCAAGCTACGGGTGGCAACACCCACGTCCGATGTCTGCACGGCCACGCCGATGGTGAAGGAGAAATACAGGAAGTCCCAATAATTGGGGGTGAGCAAGCCCTCGGCAAAGCGCAGCGCCGGCTCCTTGCCTTGCCAGGTGTAATAGAGCCTGGCGTAGTGCACGCTGAAAATCACCCCGATCAGCAGCCAGGAGCCGATCACTGTCAGCCCGGTAAAAGCGTAATGCAGCAGACGTTCGGAAGTGGCCAGGTCCTTGCTGCCCACCAGTTCGAAGGTGATGGTGGCCAGGCTGGCGATGGCGGCGATGCACACCATGAACAGCACCAGGCCGGCGTTCTCGTCTTCGACTTCGGCGATGCGCTTGACGTCTTCGGCCTTGGCGCGAATGGTCAACCAGAGCATCAGTATCAGGTAGGTCCAGACCCCGGCGTTCCAGCCGATCAGGATTTTGCTGGCAAGGGTGTCGGCCGGCACCAGGAGGCCGACCGCAAGGCCCAGTACGGCGGCGGATGAGAGGCGAGGGTGGGTGCGGGCGAGGAAGGGCATGGTGGCTCACAAAGAACGCTGGAAACCATAGCCTATCCCTGTAGGAGCGAGCGTGCTCGCGAAAAACTTCAAAACACCGCGTGCATCCAGACGGCCCGCGTTATCGTTGACGATCTTCGCGAGCAAGCTCGCTCCTACAGTGTGGGCATTACTGGCGCTTGCGCACCAGCTTCATCACCACCACGAAGAACACCGGCACAAACACCACCGCCAATGTCGCCGTGATCATTCCGCCAATCACACCGGTGCCAATCGCCTGCTGGCTGGCCGAGCTGGCCCCCGTAGCAATCGCCAATGGCACCACGCCGAGGATGAATGCCAGGGACGTCATGATGATCGGGCGCAGTCGCAACCGTGCCGCTTTCAAGGTGGCGTCGATCAAATCCTCGCCCTGGTCATACAGGTCCTTGGCGAACTCGATGATCAGGATCGCGTTCTTCGCCGACAGGCCGATGATGGTGATCAAGCCGACTTTGAAAAATACGTCGTTGGGCATCCCGCGTAGCGACACGGCCAACACCGCACCCAGTACCCCCAGCGGCACCACCAGCAACACTGAGGTGGGAATCGACCAGCTTTCATACAGCGCGGCCAGACACAGGAACACGATCAGCAGCGACAGGCCCAACAGCAGCGGGGCCTGGGAACCGGACAAGCGCTCCTGCAACGACAAGCCCGTCCATTCCTGGCCCAGCCCGGCGGGCAGTTGGCTGACCAGACGCTGGATTTCGTTCATGGCCTCGCCAGTGCTGTGCCCCGGCGCCGCTTCGCCGCTGATGGCGATGGCCGGGTAGCCGTTGTAACGGGTCAACTGCGTGGGGCCCTGGGTCCACTTGGCTTCGACGAAGGCTGAGAGCGGCACCATCTTCCCGGCGTTGTTGCGCACGTGGATTTTCATCAGGTCGGCCACCTGGCTGCGCTGGTCGCCTTCGGCTTGCACCACCACGCGCTGCATACGGCCCTGGTTGGGGAAGTCGTTGATATACGCCGAACCTATCGCCGACGACAGCACGTTGCCTACGTCGGCAAACGACACACCCAGGGCGTTGGCCTGCTTGCGGTCCACTTCCAGCTGCACTTGTGGTGCTTCAGCCAAGGCGCTTTCACGCACGTTGGCCAGGATCGGGCTTTTCGCTGCAGCGTCCAGCAATTCGGTACGTGCGGCCATCAACCCGGCGTGGCCGACGCCACCGCGGTCCTGCAAACGGAACTCGAAACCACTGGAAGTGCCCAGGCCGTCTACCGGTGGCGGCAGGATTGCATAGGCAATCGCGTCCTTGAGCTCGCTGAAGGCTATGTTCGCGCGATCGGCAATCGAGGAAGCGGAGTCATCGCTGCCACGTTCTGACCAGTCCTTTAGCGTGGTAAACGCCAGCGCGGCGTTTTGCCCGGAACCGGAGAAGCTGAAGCCCATGATCATGGTGGTATCACCCACCCCAGGCTCGCCGGCGTTATGCGCCTCGATCTGTTCGGCCACCTGCACCGTACGGTTCTTGCTGGCGCCCGGCGGCAACTGGATATCAGTGATGGTGTAGCCCTGGTCTTCCACCGGCAGGAACGAGGAGGGCAGGCGGCTGAACAACAGGCCCATGCCCACCAGTAATACCAGATAGATCAGCAGGTAGCGGCCGCTGCGCTTGAGGGCATAGGCCACCCAACCTTCGTAACGGTTGGTGAGTTGGTCAAAGCGCTGGTTGAACCAGCCGAAGAAACCACCCTTGGCATGGTGCTCGCCCTTGGCAATCGGCTTGAGCAAGGTGGCGCACAGTGCCGGGGTCAAGGTCAGGGCCAGGAAAGCGGAAAACAGGATCGAGGTGGCCATCGACAGTGAGAACTGCTGGTAGATCACGCCCACCGAACCCGGCATGAAGGCCATCGGCAGGAACACCGCCACCAGCACCAGGGTGATACCGATGATGGCCCCGGTGATCTGGCCCATGGCTTTCTTCGTCGCCTCTTTGGGCGACAGGCCTTCGGTGGCCATGATGCGCTCGACGTTTTCCACCACCACGATGGCATCGTCTACCAGGATGCCGATAGCCAATACCATGCCGAACATGGTCAGCACGTTGATCGAGAAGCCCAGCAGCAACATGGTGGCGAAGGTGCCCATCAGCGCGATCGGCACCACCAGCGTGGGAATCAAGGTGTAGCGCACGTTCTGCAGGAACAGGAACATCACCGCGAATACCAGCGCCATCGCCTCCATCAAGGTGTAGACCACCTTGGTGATCGAGACTTTGACAAAGGGCGAAGTGTCGTAGGGAATCTTGTATTCCACATTGGCAGGGAAGTAGCGCGACAACTCGTCCATTTTCGCCCGCACCAGCGTTGCGGTACTCAATGCATTAGCGCCGGGCGACAGTTGCACGCTGACGGCGGTGGACGGCTTGCCGTTCAGGCGGGTGGAGAACTGGTATTCCTGGCTGCCGACTTCCACCCGTGCCACATCGCCGATGCGCACGGTGGAGCCGTCGGGGTTGGCCTTGAGCACGATGTCGGCAAACTCCGCCGGAGTGGACAGTTGCCCCTTGACCAGCACCGCCGCGGTGATCTCCTGGGTGTGGGTGCCCGGCAAGTCACCGATGCTGCCCGCTGAGACCTGGGCGTTCTGGGCGCTGATCGCGGCGTTGACGTCGGCCGGCGTGAGGTTGAAACCGATCAGCTTCTGCGGGTCGATCCAGATACGCATCGCTCGCTCGGCGCCATACAACTGGGCCTTGCCGACCCCGTCCAGGCGCTTGAGCTCGTTCATCACGTTGCGCGCCAGGTAATCACTGAGCGCCACGTCGTCAAGCTTGCCGTCGTTGGACGTCAATGTGACCAACAGCAGGAAACCGGCGGAGACTTTTTCCACCTGCAAGCCTTGCTGAGTCACGGCCTGGGGCAGGCGCGGCTCGACGACCTTGAGGCGGTTCTGCACATCCACCTGGGCCATTTCCGGGTCGGTGCCCGGCTGGAACGTGGCGGTAATGGTCGCCGAGCCCAGGCTGCTCTGGGATTCGAAATACAGCAGGTGGTCGGCGCCGTTGAGCTCTTGCTCGATCAGGCTGACCACGCTCTCATCCAGGGTCTGGGCCGAGGCGCCGGGATACACCGCGTAGATTTCCACCTTGGGTGGCGCGACGTTGGGGTATTGCGCCACCGGCAATTGCGGGATCGCCAGGAAGCCCGCCAGCAGGATAAACAGGGCCACCACCCAGGCGAAGATCGGGCGGTCAATAAAGAACTGCGGCATGACGGGTTATTCCTTTACGAGCGGGCTGTCGTCCACTTCAACTTTTTCACCGGGGCGTGCGTGTTGCACGCCCTCGACGATAATGCGGTCGCCGGGCTTGAGGCCGCTGGTGACGATCCAGCGGTTGTCGATCACCGCACCCAACTCCACCGGTTGCTGGCTGACGGTCTGTTCGGCGTCCAGCAGCAACACCATCGGGATACCAGCGCTGTCACGGGTGATTGCGCGTTGCGGCACGCTGATACCTTGTTTGTCCACGGCCTGTTCCACGCGCACCCGCACAAAGCTGCCGGGCAACAGGTCGAGGTCCGGGTTGGGGAACTCGCTGCGCAGGATGATCTGCCCGGTGCCCGGGTCGACGCTGATGTCAGCGAAGAGCAATTTGCCTGGCAACGGGTACAGGCTGCCGTCGTCCTGGATCAAGGTGGCCTTGGCCTGGTCCTGGCCGACCTGCTTCAAGCTGCCGGCACGAAAGGCGCGGCGCAGGTCGTTCAGCTCACGGGTGGACTGGGTGAGGTCGGCGTGGATCGGGTCCAGTTGCTGGATAATCGCCAGCGGCGTGGCTTCGTTCTGGCCGACCAGCGCGCCTTCGGTCACCAGGGCGCGGCCAATGCGCCCGGAAATCGGTGCGGTCACGGTGGCATAGCCCAGGTTCAGCCTGGCACGCTCGACGGCGGCCTTGTTGGCGGCCACTTCGGCGTTGGTCTGGCGCAGGGCGGCGCGGGCGTTGTCGTACTCCTGGCCGCTGATGGCGTTGCCTTCGACCAGTTGGCTGTAGCGCTGTTCTTGCAGGCGCGCCTGGAACGCATTGGCCTCGGCCTTGCTCAGGTTGGCCTGGGCACTGTCCAGGTCGGCCTTGAACGGCGCCGGGTCAATACGGAACAACACGTCGCCTTGCTTGACGTCGTGGCCTTCGTTGAACACCCGCTGCATGACCACCCCGGCGACCCGGGCGCGTACTTCGGCGATACGCGGTGCGGCGATGCGCCCGCTCAGTTCGCTGGTAATTGAGAGGGGTTTGGCCTGCAGGTTTTCGATCCGCACTTTGGCCAGGGGCATTTGTGGCGCCTCGTCTGCCGACTGACCACACGCGCTCAGCGCCAGTGTGAGGGCCAACAGGCAAAACGGCGCAAACAGATTCTTCGACATGCTCTTATCCCAATATTGACTGGCGCATCCTAGGGGCACCTGCGCCGTGGTGCTGTGAAGCTGTGTAGCGGGTCTGTGAAGAAGTGTAAGGTACGGCGCGCAGGGCGTCGGGGGCGTATATCCTTGCACAATCCTGCAACACACCAACAAACAGCATTATTTGGAAACACCATGCCCAACATCCTCCTGGTGGAAGACGACGCCGCACTCTCCGAGCTGATTGCCAGCTACCTGGAACGCAATGGCTACCACGTCAGCGTGCTCAGCCGCGGCGACCATGTCCGTGAACGCGCACGCCTGAACCCGCCGGACCTGGTGATCCTCGACCTGATGCTGCCGGGCCTCGACGGCCTGCAGGTATGCCGTTTGCTGCGCGCCGACTCGGCGGGGCTGCCGATCCTGATGCTGACCGCCCGCGATGACAGCCACGATCAGGTTCTGGGGCTTGAGATGGGCGCCGACGACTACGTGACCAAACCCTGCGAGCCGCGCGTATTACTGGCCCGGGTGCGCACATTGCTGCGTCGCAGCAGCCTGTCCGAACCCCAGGTGGCCAGCGACCAGATCGTCATGGGCAACCTCTGCATTGATCTGTCCGAACGCACCGTGACCTGGCGCGAACAGGCGGTCGAGCTGTCCAGTGGTGAATACAACCTGCTGGTGGTGCTGGCCCGGCATGCCGGCGAAGTGCTCAGCCGCGATCAGATCCTGCAACGCCTGCGCGGTATCGAGTTCAACGGTACCGACCGTTCGGTGGACGTGGCCATCTCCAAGCTGCGACGCAAGTTCGACGACCATGCGGGCGAGGCGCGCAAGATCAAGACAGTGTGGGGCAAGGGGTATCTGTTCAGCCGTTCCGAGTGGGAATGCTGAATCATGTTTCGCGTACTGCTGCGCCTCTACCTGATCACCATCGTCACCTACAGTGCGGCGATTTACCTGATTCCCAAGCTGGTGATCCAGCTGTTCGAACACCGCTACATGGACTACAACATCGAACAGTCCCGCGGCCTGCAAAAACTCATGGTCAAGCAGTACCAGCGCGCACCGGTGGAGCGCTGGTCCCAGGTGACCGACCAGTTGAGCCGCGATTTTGCACCCTTGAAAGTGCAACTGTTGCTGCGCCAGGACGCCCGCTACACCCCTGAGGAAGAACAGCTGCTGGAGCAAGGCAAGCCAGTGATCCGCCTGGGCGAATGGGGCTGGATGGAGGAAATCAGTTCGCCGATCAACCAGCAGTTCGCGGTCAAGCTGACCGTACCGCCAGACCCGTTGGACATGAACCTGCTGTACTGGTCGATGAACGTGCTGGTCGGTGCCGCCTTGCTGGCGTGCCTGCTGGTGTGGCTGCGTCCGCACTGGCGTGACCTGGAGCGTTTGAAAAGTACCGCCGCGTTATTGGGCAAGGGCCATCTGGAGGCGCGTACGGGGCTCGCACCCAGCTCCAGCATCGGCGGCCTGGCGGCGGTATTCGACACCATGGCCGACGATATCGAGCGCCTCTTGAACCAGCAGCGCGATTTGCTCAATGCGGTCTCCCATGAACTGCGCACACCGCTCACCCGCTTGGATTTCGGGCTGGCCCTGGCGCTTTCCGAAGACTTGCCCCCGGCCAGCCGCGAGCGCCTGCAAAGCCTGGTGGCGCATATTCGGGAGCTGGATGAGCTGGTGCTGGAATTGCTGTCTTACAGTCGCCTGCAAAACCCGGCGCAATTGCCCGAGCGGGTAGAGGTGGCGCTCGACGAGTTTATCGACAGCGTGTTGGGCAGCGTCGACGATGAGCTGGAGAACCCCGATATCGTCATCGATGTGGTCCTCGATTGTGCCGTGGAGCGCTTCAGCCTCGACCCGCGCCTGACTGCCAGGGCCTTGCAGAACCTGCTGCGCAATGCGACGCGCTACTGCGACAAACGCATCCAGGTGGGCGTTCGGGTATGCCCCAAAGGCTGTGAAATCTGGGTGGACGACGATGGCATCGGCATACCGGCGGAGCAGCGCGAGCGCATCTTCGAGCCGTTCTACCGCCTGGACCGTAGCCGCGACCGCGCAACCGGTGGCTTTGGCCTGGGCCTGGCGATCAGCCGGCGCGCCCTGGAGGCCCAGGGCGGCACTTTGACGGCCTTGGCGTCTCCCTTGGGCGGGGCGCGGTTTCGTGTGTGGCTACCTAACCTTTCGTGATCAAAGCACTTTGACTGCGCGGCCGATCCCGTGAATCGGCCCGGTGGGTTTGCCGGTGGGCGAGCCATTGGGCCCTTCCAGCGTCAGTTCAAACAACTGGTTCGGCGCCAGTGGCGGCAGCTTGTCCAGCGGCACCGACAAGGTCTGCCCCGGTTTGACCAGCCCCAGTGATACGGGCCCCTGCCAGCCATCGCCCTTGGTCCAGAACTCCAGGGCTTTGTCGGCAGGAATCTCGATCACCCCTAGTGGAATCAACTGGATCTGCTGATTATCACTGGCCTGCACCACCCAGCCCGGTGCCTGGCTTTGCGGCGCCATCAGCACCACCACGAAGCTGGGTGTGGTGATGGGCGGGCGCGTCAGTAATAAAGCCGCCAGCACCACGCTTGCCATCAGGCCCGCGGCAGAAAGCCCGCGCCAGAACGCCAGCAGGTTCCACCACGCCACGCTCGTTTCGGGGGCTTTGATTCCGCGTTCAATGCGCCGCCACAGCTGTGCCGAAGGCGGCACCGGTTGTGCCAGCGCGACCAGAGGCAACAGACGCTGCTCCCAGGCATCCACCGCTGCACGCAGTGCCGCATCATGGGCCAGGCGTTGTTGCACCTCAGCGCGCTGTTCGGCGGGCAGTGTCCCCAGCACGTATTCACTGGCCAGTTCATCCAGGCTGTCGTTCATGCCATGCACTCCCGCAAGGCGGCGAGGCTGCGTTTGATCCAGGCTTTGACGGTACCCAGAGGGGTACTGAGTTTTTGCGCAATTTCGCTGTGGGAGTAGCCGTCCACATAGGCGTGCAGGATGCAGGTGCGGCGTGTCGGGTCGAGCCGCTCCAGGCACTGGTGGATCTGCCCGGAGCGTGCAGCAAACTCAAAAGTCTGGGCAGGCTCTGCCATCGGTTCATACTGATCGTCCAGTGGCACGTCACGCCCGGCGCTGCGTACAACGTCCAGGGCCAGGTGGCGAGTCACGCTGAACACCCAACCCCGTGCGGAGCCTCGCAGGGGGTCGAAACTGCGTGCGCCGTGCCAGATCTTGATAAAGGCGTCATGCACGATGTCCTCGGCCAGTGCCTTGTTGCGGGTAATGCGCAGCGCCACACCGAGCAAACGGCTGCTGTCCTGCTCATAGAGTTGGTGCAGGGCGCGATGATCGCCGCGGGCGCAGGCTAACAGGCACACTTCATAATCAAAGATGATTTCAGCCAAACCAGAATTCCTGCCACTGAGGAGACGTCTACGCGTGGTAGGCGCGAGGTTGCTCGCGCCTACCTGGCCAGCGTAGCTGAGTTTGCTCAGTTGGCGGCCCAGAAGATGTAGTCCGCCTGGTATTTCACCCCTTCCTTGGCGCCTTTGTTCGCGGTGGTGCATGGCGTAGCGGGAGCGACTCCGCCTTTGAGCGCAACCCGCTGGATATACGCCACGCCACTCATCGCACCTTTTCCCTCGGCCGGGTTGGCCTTGACCAGTTGATAGGGCAGGTTACCGGGGCTCGACGGCGCCACGGCCAATTGCGTGCCGGTGATGGTCGAGCCGTCCTTGGCCTGCCACGTGGCAGGTGGGCCGAAGTAGGTGCCGACCTGCTGACCATTACGGTCGTTCAACACGGCTTTGGGGCCGACGAAGGTCCACTCGGTCTGGCCGGCAGCGCTGGCCTTGTCGCGGCATTCATAGGTGATTTCGCCGACCCCGGTGGTTTGCATCGCCACCTTGTGGCCATCCGGCACCTTGATGCTGTCCGGCAGGCCCGCCTGGGCAAACGCCGACGGTGCGGCGAGGAGCAAGCTGGACAGGCACAGCAGTGTTTTAGCGTTCATGGTGTTTCTCCATTGGGTAGAACAGCAGGGTTACGTTGATGACTACGGCCCAGGCCCGCCCATTGGATGCAGGGCTTTGCGAAAAAAGTGAAGATTTCCAAAAAAGCATAAACTCAGATCGCATCGGTATAAGTGGTTATAAGAAAAATCGCTATCCTGCGGCCAGAAATTTATAAGGCCTCGGGTAGCTGGAATGGATGTAGGTAATATTGGTTTCGTGGTTGCCGGCCTGATCGTGGGTTTTATCGTGGGCATGACGGGGGTGGGCGGCGGTTCGCTGATGACCCCGATCCTGCTGTGGTTTGGCATCAACCCAGCCACTGCGGTGGGCACCGACCTGCTGTACGCCGCGATCACCAAGTCCGGTGGTGTGCTGGTACACAGCAAGAACAAGAACATCGACTGGACCATCACCGGCTGGCTCACCCTGGGCAGCGTGCCGGCGGTGTTGCTGACGTTATGGTTCCTGGCCAGCCTGCACACCGACCCCAGCGCGATGAACGCGGTGATCAAGCAGGCCCTTGGCGTGGTATTGCTGCTGACGGCCCTGGCGATCCTGTTCAAGAAAAGCCTGTTGGCCTTTGCCCAGCGTCATGCTGGCGATTCCTACCATCTGCGCCCGCGCAATCTGAATGCGCTCACTGTTGTGACAGGTGCGATCCTGGGCACCATGGTGGCCCTGACCTCGATCGGCGCCGGCGCCCTCGGCACGGTGGCGCTGTTTATCCTGTACCCGTTCCTGGCCACGCGGCGCCTGGTTGGCACCGAGATCGCCCATGCCGTGCCCCTGACCTTGGTGGCGGGCCTGGGCCATGCCAGCATGGGGAACATGGACTGGCATCTGCTGGGCTTTTTGCTGATGGGGTCGCTGCCGGGGATCTACGTTGGCAGCCATATGACCGGCAGGATTCCCGACGGGGTACTGCGGCCGTGCCTGGCGGTGATGTTGATGGCGGTGGGGTACAAGTTGGCGTTCTGAGTGAGTGGCCTGACACCCCACGATCCAAATGTGGGAGCTGGCTTGCCTGCGAAGGCGGCCTCACAGTCGACACCGTTATACCGAGTACATATCCATTCCTGCGGTAACGGCCACCTAGGGGTCCGCCCTTACGGCGGGTCACTTTGGAAAAGCCCCAAAGTAACCAAAGGGCTCTTGCCCCACCACTCGGCACCTCGCTTAGGCTCGGTGTGCCCGTAATCCGCCAGTGATTTGGGGGGGCGCCGCCACGCGCCATCCATGGCGCGGGGCGGCTAAACCGGCATCCCTGCCGGTT